>DASYZS010000167.1:0-37762 GCA_035945895.1 Candidatus Dormiibacterota bacterium
ACCTCAGCGCGGGTGGTCACGTCGAGGGCAGCGAGCGGTTCATCCAGCAGCAGCAGTCGCGGGTCGGGCGCGAGAGCACGGGCGAGCGCGACGCGCTGACGCTGGCCGCCAGACAGCTCCGCCGGCTTCGACCCGGCGTAGCTGCTCAATCCGACTCGGTCCAGCCAATACGCCGCCTTGTCGGCGGCGGCCTGGTACGAGACGCCACGCGAGCGGAGACCGAAGGCGACGTTATCGAGGACGTTGAGGTGAGGGAATAGAAGGTAGTCCTGAAAAACGAATCCGATGGGTCGCCGCTCGGTAGGCACATACGCACGCGTCACGGTGTCTTCAAGCACCTTGCCGTCCAGGCGAACGTGGCCCGCGTCAAACGGAACGAGTCCCGCCAAGGCGCGCAGAAGCGTCGTCTTTCCCGCCCCGTTCGGACCGAGCAGCGCAACGACTTCGCCCTCCTCGACTGTGATGGCCATGTCGAGGTCGAGCGGTCCGAGGGTGAGTCGGATGGACGCAGCGAGGCTCACGCCGAGCCAAGCCAGCGGTCCCTGAGTCCAACCAGTACTACCAACGAAACGAGCAGAAGCAAAAGACTCAGGATGAAAGAGGCTTCCTGGTTGGTCTCCAGCAGGAGATAGACCGCCAACGGCATGGTCTGGGTGACCCCTGGAAAATTGCCCGCGAACGTGATCGTGGCACCGAACTCCCCCAACGCCCGCGCCCAGCACAGCACCGAGCCGGCAAACAGCGATGGGCCGATGAGGGGCAGGGTGACCCGGGTGAACACTCGCCAGCGGCTGGCGCCCAACGCCCGAGCAGCCTCCTCGTAGCGGCGATCCATCGAACGCAACCCCGCCTCCACGGTGAGGACGAGGAATGGCATCGCAACGAAAGTCTCGGCCATGACGACGCCAACGGTGGTGAAGGGGAAGGTGATGCCGAACGTGCTGTTGAGCCATGCCCCCAACAGTCCGCGCCGGCCAAAAGCGAGGAGCAGCGCGATGCCGCCAACCACCGGTGGAAGGACCATGGGCAACGTGGTCAAGGCGCGAAGCAGATCGCGTCCGGGAAAGGCCACTCGAGCGTAGACCCACGCCATCGGCACGCCGAGAACCAGCGCGACCGCCGTGGCGGACAGAGATGCAATCAACGACAACTTCAGCGCCTCGAGCGTTTCCGGCGCGGTGAGAGCCGTAACCGCGTCTCCCCAAGGAGACCGGGCGATCAGCCCGACCAGGGGCACAATGAAGAATGCGGCCCCGATCGCCGCCGGCACGACCATCACGATCGGGACTCGCTCCTGCCGCATGGCTTCAGGAGGCCAAGAGGAAGCCGAAAGACTGGAGCTTTGCCTGGCCCGCCGCCGACAGCACGTACGCGATGAAGGCGTTGGCGGCTCTCGCATTCGTGGTCGCCTTGACGGCAACTATCGGGTAGGTCGCGATGACATTGTCAGCGTCCGGGATGGGGACGCCCGACACCTTGCTGCCCGCTGCCGTGACGTCGGTCGTGTACACGATGCCGGCGTCCGCCTCGCCCAGCTCGATCTTGCTGACGACGGGCTTCACGTCGGTTTCGAGGCTCTTTGGAGTCACCGTTACCCCGGCCAGCTTCAATGCTTGTAGCGCGTACTTGCCGGCCGGCACGGTCGGAGCTTCGGTGATGTAGATCACTCCCGGCTTCGCGAGGTCGGCCAGCCCTGTGATGCCTTTGGGGTTCCCCGGAGCGACCACGATCTCGAGCATGTTGCGTGCGAAGACCTGTGGGACTCCCGTGGTAAAGCCGTCACCGTTCAACTTGTCCATGTTGGTGGTGTCGGCAGAGGCGAATACGTCAGCTGGCGCACCCTGTTCGATCTGTGTCACCAGAGTCGGAGTGCCCGCAAAGTTGAATTTCATCGTGACCCCGGGGTTGGTTCCCTGAAAAGAGGTGCCGAGGGCGTTGAACGCGTCGGTGAGCGACGCCGCCGCAAAGACGGAAACGGTCCCGCTCAGAGGTGTAGCCGAAGGCGACGTCGACGCACTGCCCCCGGTGCCTCCACAGGCGCCGAGAAGAAATGTGGCAACCAGCAAAGCGGCCCGATTACGCATCGACCCATCCATCAGGTGCGAAGCAGCTCAATCACAACGTTGGTTGCTTTGACAGACGCAACCGCAACGACTCCGGGCTTCAGCCCAAGCTCGTCCACGGACTCCCGCGTGATCAGCGACACGATCCGATAAGGCCCCGCCTGCATCTCGACCTGGGCCGCAACGCCGTCCTTGATGACTCGAGTGATAATGCCCACGAAGCGATTGCGTGCTGATGCACTCGCCGGCGCCGGAGGATCCCGGCGGGCTACGTCGGCCATATACCGAGCAAGCGCGACGCTGTCGATCTGCCGCTGCCCCCCCGGTGAGCGGTCCGTCTTGATCTGGCCTGAATCGACCAGGCGCCTCACCGTGTCCGGGCTCACGCGAAGAAGCTCAGCTGCCTCGCCGATTCGAAGATGGGGACGCACACCCGCACGATAGCAAATGCGATATCTCGAGGCTATAGAACTCACGTGGCCGATGGGCTGACGTTATTACCTTGTATTTGCGAGATTCCTCGCAGTGCGCCTATTGCCGGCACGAGCTACCCACTTGTTGTAATGTTGTCCTATGACAATAGATCAGCCGCGGCCGCCGGCTTCACCGATCGCTTTCCGGCTCGATCCTTCTTCTGGCGTGCCGACGTACCTGCAGCTCGTCCAGCAAGTCGAGCATGCGCTCCGGCTCGGGTACCTCAAGCCCGGCGACCAGCTTCCGAAGGTGAGAGACGCGGTTGCCTCACTCGCGATCAATCCAAACACGGTGCTCAAGGCGTACCGCGATCTGGAGACCAAGGGCCTGGCCGCGGGACGGCCGGGCCAGGGTACGTTCATCCGGGCCACTCTGACCCAGGTCGGGCTTCCCGAGCTGACCGAGCTTCGCCGCTCGCTTCTCGCGTGGCTCGAGACCGCCCGAGCTGCAGGGCTGGACGAGGACGGGATTGCGGCCCTGGTCACGACCGCGCTGAGGAACTTACGCGAACTCCCCGGCGAAACGGAGGGAGCCGCATGAACGTGGTCGAAACCAATGGCCTGGGCAAGCGATACGGCAACGTATGGGCGCTGCGGGAGTGCACGCTGGCGATTCCGGCGGGGCACGTGGCCGCACTGGTTGGCCCCAACGGCGCCGGCAAGACAACCCTGTTGAACCTGGCGGTCGGGTTGGCAGCGCCAAGCGCCGGCGTCGTGACGGTGCTCGATGGGCTGCCCGCTGGATCGGCGGCGGCGCTCGACGGCATCGCGTTCGTGGCGCAGGACGCGCCGCTCTACAAGAACCTGACCGCCTCGGAGATGTTGCACCTGACCCGCAACTTGAATCACCGCTTCGACGAGGGCTATGCAAGAGCTCGACTGGGAGAGCTGGGCATTCCGCTGGACCGTAAGGCAGGCAGGCTTTCCGGCGGCCAGCAATCGCAGCTTGCCCTCAGCCTGGCGCTGGCGAGACGGCCGCAGCTGCTCGTCCTCGATGAGCCGATGGCGATGCTCGACCCGCTCGCCCGCCACGACTTCCTGGCCACAGTGATGGCCGCCGTTGCAGACGAAGGACTGTCGGTGGCCCTGTCCTCACATGTGCTGACCGAGCTCGAGCGCGTCGCTGACTACCTCGTGCTCATCTCGCACGGAAGTGTCCAGGTGGCGGGTGTGGTCGACGACTTGCTCGCTGGTCATCGCGTGCTCACCGGTCCAGTGATTGACGCGGACACATACGTGAAACGCCTGAACCTCGTCAACGTGCAGCGCGGTGAGGCGCAGGCCCACATGCTCGTCAGGATTGATGCCAGGACAGGACCTATTCGACCAGGCTGGGAGGAACACCCTGTCAGTCTCGAAGAGCTCACCCTGGCGTACTTGCGGGAGCCCAACGCCGCGTGGTTGCCAGGACCCGAGCCCTCACTGCGCCTCAGGACGACAGAGGTGGCGAATTGAGTGCAGTGAGCGTATTCGCCGCATCCCCACGGGAAACCAGGCTGCGGCCTCTGCCGTGGCGAAGAATGGCATGGGTCACCTGGCGTCAGCACCGGCTCGCACTGGCTGGGGTTGTCGCGGTCTTCGGAGCGGCTGCGACGTATCTGCTGGTCACTGGTCTGCCGATGCACTTTGCGTACACAACCGTGGCCGGGTGTCGGCCCGCCGGCTCAGATTTCTGCAGGCAGGTGGCCAACGATTTCTTGGGGACCTATGCACCCGGCGTGGGGGTTACGTTCGGCCTGTTTCAAGCGATCCCGGCCATGATCGGAGCGTTCGTCGGCGCGCCGCTGCTGGCCCGGGAGTTCGAGACCGGCACCTTTCGCTACGCCTGGACACAGGGCTTCGGGCGGGTGCGCTGGACCGTCGCCAAGCTCGTGCCACTCGCGGTCGCGGTCGCGACCGCTGCGGCAGCGTTCAGTCTTCTCGCCTCCTGGTACGTCCAGCCCATCCTGGACGCGGGCGACGATAACGGCCCGCTCTACCCCACCTTCTTCGACCTGACCGGAGTTGCGCTGGCCGCATGGACGCTGGCCGCATTCGCGATCGGGCTTTTCGCCGGCAGCCTAGTCCGTCGGGTCGTTCCTGCGATGTTCGCCACCGTCGCGGCATGGGCTGGACTCGCGTTCGTGACCGGGACGTTCCTACGCGTGCATTACGTAGCACCAGTGGTCACAAGCAACCCAAGCATTCCGACAGGCGCATGGGTGATCAACCAGGGGTGGTTCAAGCGTGGCAACCCGGCCAGCCTGGACTTGATCAACCAGACGCTTGCTCCAGTCGACGTCCGCGCGGTCACCCCCGAACTCTTCCAACCAGGCCCCGCGACACCGCCGAACTTCGGCGACCCTGTCCAATACCTGATTCAGCACGGTCTCACGCAATTGACGACCTACCAGCCGGCCGACCGTTTCTGGACGTTTCAGTCGATCGAAAGCGCCTGGCTGCTCGCGTTGTCTGTGGTCCTCATCGCCGGGACTGTCTGGCTGGTCCGTCGCCGAGCAGCCTGAAGGTCAAGTCTCAGCGAGAGACCCAGCGGAACCAGCGGATCCCGATCACCCCGAACACCACTGTGTACCCGAGGCTGGCGAAGAGCGCGCCCCAGCATTGTCCGTTCCAGGCGGTCGCACCCATGGCGGCCGAGAACAGCGTCTCGAGACAACCTCCAGGAGACCAGCGGGACACCTGCTCGACCGTTGTACCGAGCCGGTCCGAATTTCCGAAGAGGCTGAGTGCGATCAGGGGTACGTAGAGCAGACGGCCGGCCGCGTTGAGCGTGTCCGCCGAGGCAATCAATCCCACAATCGCCTGGCCGATGCTGAGGAAGACGGCAGATCCGAGCAACGCGGCCAGGACCGTGAACAGGTAGTCCAGCGGCGGCAGTGTGATACCCACGAATAGGGCGGCGACGACGAGAACCACAATCGCCATGGCAAGAACCGCGCCAAGTTGGACGATCCAGCGGCTGACCATGATCGTCCAGGTCGGAGCCGGTGTTACCCGGAGCCGCTGAAACACGCCGGTATCGCGGTCGCGTGCGGTCGCGAGCGAATAGCCGACGGTCCCGATCGAGACCAGCCCCACGGTGAGCGCGAGGCTGATGCGGAACTCAGGACCGCCCAGCGCCGCGGAGTTCTTACCGAGCCCAGTGGCCACCAACAAGATGAGAGGAAGGGCGAAGGTGATCACAAGCGACAAGGGAGTACGCACCTGAGTCGTGCCATCTGCGCGCAGGAGGACCTTGAGCGATGACGACCAGCTGGGAATCGCCACCACGCGACGTTGGGGAGCCTTTACGTCATCAGTCACGCAGTTCCCGGCCCGTTAGAGCGATGAAGACGTCCTCCAGAGTGACCTCGCCGTGCGCTGCCTTGCGGACCTCGGGGTCATCGCGATGCGCCGCAATCAGAGCGGCCGGCGTCCCCACCGTCAGGATCTTGCCGTGATCCATGATGGCAACGCGATCACAAACTGCCTGCGCCTCTTCCATCGAGTGGGTCGTGAGAAGGATGCTGCGCCCCTCCTTGCGAAATAGCTCGATCCGGTCCCACAGCTGGCGCCGGGCTTGCGGGTCGAGCCCCGCGGTGGGCTCGTCGAGCAGCACAAGCTCGGGATCGCTGATGGTCGCGATCAGCAGTGAGAACCGCTGCTGCTGACCCCCCGATAACTCCCGAAAGCGCTTGGACGCTTCGCTCTGCAGGTTGATCTCCCTCAAGAGTTCGCCTATCTGCGCCGAAGAGAGCGTGACGCCGTACAGGCCTGCGTACAGACGCATGATTTCGACCAATGTGAGACTTGATTGGAAGCTCGTCGCCTGCAGCTGGACCCCGAGCTGAGCCTTGGCTTGCAGCGGGTGAGCGCGGGCGTCGACGTCTCCAATCGCGATGTCCCCCGCCGCCGGACGCAGCAGGCCTTCAATGGCGCTAAGGGCGCTGGTCTTCCCCGCACCGTTGGGACCCAGCAGTCCAAAGATCTCTCCCTCGCGGACCTCCAGGTCAATGCCGTCAACGGCGACCTTCGAACCGTACGTAACGCGAAGCCCACTGACTCGGAGGGCTGATGTCGCGGCGGGGCTAGTGGGCTGCGTCGTCGTCAAGTGAGGGGGCCATCATTTTAGGAAAGCCCCCGGCTAGGGCTATCCGGCGCGATCGGTACGAGGAGATCGCGCCCGCGCCGGCCATCGAGAAGGCCTGCGCCGCCGGTCGTTCCCGGGCCTGGGCCGCCGGCCTTCGATCTCGCGTGCGCCGGCTCCCTGCATTGGCACCGATCGATGCTCCTTGTACCGCCACAGCCCTTCGTCGATGAAACTCGCCGCGTCGATCTCGCGCACGGCCAGGCTGCCTTGCCGGCTCAGCTTCTGCCAGGCGAGCTCGTCCTCGGGAGTCACGAAGGTCAGAGCGCGACCGGCTTCACCCATACGCGCGGTCCGTCCGACCCGGTGCGTGAGCCATCGCGACGAGTCCGGCAGCTCGAAGTTGACCACCAATCCGACTTGTGCGATGTCGATCCCGCGCGCTGCCACGTTGGTGGCGACAAGAACCTCGCTGCGACCACCGCGGAACGAGGCCATCGCGCGGTCGCGAACAGACTGCGACAGGTTGCCCTGCAGCTCGACGGAGTCATGACCCAGGCGGCGCAGGTTTGTGTTGAGCTTCGAGACCCCATGCTTGGTGCGGCCGAACACGATGGCAGGCGCATCGTGCCGCTTCAGGACGTTGCTGAGCGTCTGCAACTTGTGCTCCCGGGCGACCCTGACCAGGCCATGCTCGAGCGCACTCTCTTCATCGCCCCCGACGCGGATCTGAACGGCGTTGCGCGTGTGCTTCTCGATGACGGTGGTCACCCACGCCGGCATGGTCGCCGAGGCCAGCACGGTCTGGGGTTCATACGTTTGCGCCAGCAGCTTCTCGACGATAGGCGCGAACCCGGCGTCGAGCATCTCGTCGGCCTCGTCGAGCACGAGGTACTCGATCCGCGACAGAGGCAACCGACCCTGGGCGTGGAGATCCATGATTCGCCCCGGGGTACCCACCACCACATCGACGCCGCGCCGCAGCGCGAGCCGCTGGGTCGCATAGCCGACACCGCCGTAAAGAACGGCGGATCGAAGATCGGTGCGGAGCGAGCTGAGCACCTTCTCCACCTGGAGCGCCAGCTCGCGGGTCGGCGTGACGACCAGGCCGCGCGGCCACGACGGTCCACGCTGCAGGCGCTCGATCATCGGGACAAGGAAGGCGAGCGTCTTGCCGGAACCGGTCGGGGCCTCGATGACGACGTCCCTGCCGGCGAGGAGTGGCGGGATCGCCTCCGCCTGAACCGGCACGGGCTCGGTGATTCCGACCGCGGCGAGAGCCGCGAGAGTGTGCGGGCGTAGGCCCGCGTCAGCAAATGAAGTCAACGTATTTTTCTCCTGGTCCCCTCTTGGGTCGGTGTGGCGCGACGATCAGGACTCCGTCAGAGTGACGGGAGAAGGGACCCGAGCGAGCGAGCCGGCGATTGCCGGCGAGGATGACCAGTGTACGGGTTTGCGCGAAGTACCTGGCTCAGACCGTGATTACGACTTTTCCTCGAGCTAGGCCTTCCTCCAGATAACGAAGAGCTTTCGGGACGTCGCTCAAGGGGTAGCGTCTGTCGATCACGGGTGCGAGAGCGCCGGCTTCGATGAGCTGCTTCAAGAATGCGACGTCTTCCTGTTGGAATGGCTTCCACCACCACATCACGGCCATCTTCCTGCTGCCCGCAGTCGAGATCAGCGGCCCGAGAAACGTCCCCTGGACCAGCAGCCCAGTGGAGGCACCGAGCATCACGTAGGCTCCCGCCGGTTTCAGCGCGCGCCTCCAGTCCCACATCGACCGACGCGCCACGACGTCCAGGATCAGGTCATATCGCACGCCGTTTCGGATGACGTCCTCTCGCGTGTAGTCGATTACGTGGTCGGCTCCCACTGACCGCACCATGTCCAACTTCTCGGTTCGGTCCACACCAGTCACTTCGGCGCCGAAGTGCTGGGCGATCTGCACGGCGAACGGACCCACGTTTCCACCCGCACCGTTGATCAACACATGGTCTCCGCGGTGGATCTGTCGCTTGCCGCGGAGGCCCTGCAGGGCCAGGACGGCCGACTGCGGTATCGTCGCCGCTTCCTCGAAACTCAAACTTGCGGGTTTCAGCGCGAAAGCCCGGGCGGGGGCGCAGACGTACTCGGCGTAGGCGCCGAGTCCATACACGGTCATGTTCCCGAAGACCTCGTCGCCCGCCCGGAACTCCGTGATGGTCTTGCCGACCGCCTCGACCTGGCCGGCCACATCCACGCCAAGGCCGCGGATGCGCGGCTTGCGCAGCCCGATGGCCATGCGAGTGAAGGGCGAGTTGCCGTGCAGGTACTCCAGGTCATCGGCATTCAGGGACGCGGCCCGGACTCGCACCAGGACGTCTCCTACTCCGACGATCGGCTTGTCGATTTCTTCGAGGGTCAGGACATCGGGTGAGCCGTAACGCTCATGCACGATCGCCTTCATCGTGGGTTCGTGTGTTTTGAGCGGCTCACATGGTGATGACGACCGTTCCACGCGCATGGCCTTCTCCGACGTGGCCGATCGCCTCGCCGGTCTGAGCCAGCGGATAGGTCCGGTCGATGACCGGCGTGACCTTGCCGGCTTCGATCAGTTCCTTCAAAACGAGCAGGTCTGCCCGGTTCTGGAACTTGATGGCCGGGCCGAGCTGCTGGCGCCCGAACATCGATGCGGCGGCCGTTGTGATCATGGTCCCGGTGGCGCCGAACCACTGGCCGCCCGACGTGCCGTTGTTGGACTGCAGCTTCCCAGTCGGGGTGAGCGCGCGCCTGGTCTGCGACGGCGAATGGTTGCCGACGTTATCGAGGATGTAGTCGTACTTTGTCCCACCCTTGGTGAAGTCTTCCCGCGCGTAATCGATGACGTGATCGGCGCCAATGGCGCGGACCATCTCCACGTTCTTCGCGCTGCACACGCCGGTCACCTCGGCACCAAACGCCTTCGCGAGCTGCACCGCGAACGTTCCAAGACCTCCTGACGCGCCGTTGATCAGGACGCGATCACCCGGCCGAAACTTTCCTCGAAGGAGCTGGAGCGCTGCCGACGCGGAAACTCCGATGGCCGCTGCCTGCTCGAAGGTGAGGCTGGAAGGCTTTGGCACGAAGTGGTCTTGGGGAGCGCTCACGTATTCGGCGAAGGCGCCCGCGGCCCAGCCGAACACCTCATCGCCGGGCTTCAGGTTCGTCACACCGTTGCCCGCCGACTCGACGGTACCCGAGATGTCTGTGCCAGGAACGCGGTTCTTCGGCTTGCTCATCCCAACCGCCATTCGGGCGATGTAAGGCACTCCTCTGACGAGGATCGAGTCGCCGACATGAACCGAGGCTGCGCGAACCCGCACCACCACCTCGCCATCCTTGATCGCCGGTTTTGCAATCACCTGGAGGCGGAGGACCGCCTCGGGCGCGCCATATATGTCCTGCACCATGGCCTTCATCAGTGGTGATGACGCCTGCTCGGTCGGCGGCGCATGGCCGTTCGTCTGCGGATGGGTGTTGATCATTGGCTGAACTCCTTGCGGTGTGGTTACGAAACTGTTGCCGGGATGAGTCGTCCCAGGTAGGCCTCCGGTTGGAATCCCCGGAAGAAGAGCCAGAACGGCAGCACCACCTCAAAGAAGGCGCCGGGGATCGACAGGTAGACGCCGATGTGGATGCCAAAGATTTCGGCAATCGTTCCCGCGGCGAGGATCGGGTAGCCGATCAGGCCTGAGACGGCCAACCACCGCGGGATCAGCCGGCTGCGAAACAGCAGCAGGCAGAGGAATGTCGCGCCGACTCCGAGAGCCATCTCGCCCATCTGGTACGCAGTGGCGTTCGACTGGACCAGGACCGTCCCGAGCGTTTGCGCGCCGGCTTCGCCGGCGTGCTTGGCCAACGGCGCGATCAGCAGCAGTGAAAGCGCGCCGACGCTGAGCAGGACTACCTCGATGATCATCGCGGACAGGTAGGCAAGTGCGGTTCTCTTGCTGTGCCTTTCCAGGATCGGAAATAACAGCACCGCCTTAGACACGTCGAGCCCGGTGTTCAAGAACATCAGGAAGGCTCCGACGATCAGGAGGGTCTGACTTGCTGCAATCGCCGAGAGAAAGCTGGAGCTGCTGACCTGGGAGGTCGCTATTCCAGAGCCGATTCCATAAGTGAGGAACCCCAGCAGGAACAGCGCTCCGATCGCTCTCGAGATGGTCATGCGGGACCCGTCCAGCTCGCGGGATTCTGCGCTCGGTACAACAGGAGTCTGCGAGGTAGCCGGCGCGTGGCCATTGGTCGTTGGTTGCGAATCGATCATTCGGGACTCCTGTGAAAACCGATGCCTATAGACCGAGCTAATCAGTCTGGGCGGCGCATGTTCACGGAGTCATGAAGTTTCGTCATCCTCCGCCGGGAGGAAGCGGTAGCCGTGGCCCTGGACGGTGGCGATGAACCGCGGACGCCGCCAGTTGTCGTGCAGCTTGGTCCGCAGATTACGCACGTGGCGGTCGACCAGGTTGCTCCCCGCCGCATAGTCGACACCCCACAAGCTGTCGAGGATCTGTTCGCGAGTCACCAGCCGGCCCGCGTTGGCGGCCAGCAGATACAGCAGGCTTTGCTCCAGCGACGTGAGGTGAAGCTCGCCAGACCCAGCCCGCACCCGCCGGTGGAGGATGTCGATCTCCAGCTCGCCGAGCCTGATCGTGGGTGTGAACGCAATCGCTGCGCCGTAGGTTCGGCGCATGATTGCCAGGACGCGAGCGAGGAGCTCTTCGGGTGAGAACGGGACGGCGATGATGTCGTCGACGCCGTGCTCGAAGGCGGTCAGCTTGGTCGCAAGATCTCCCCGCCGGGTGAGAGCGATCGATGGAATGCGGTCATTCGCGGGTGGCGCCTGGGTCAGACGGTCGAGGAGCGACACATGACCGACGTCCATGTCGACGATGGCGAGGTGCGGATGCCACTCATCTAGCAAGCCGATTGCTTGAGTCTCAGACCCTACAGCGCGGACCGTGAACGGGCCATGACTGAGGGAGAGTCGAACCACCTCGGCGAGAACTGGTCTCTCCAACACGGTAAGAACGCGAACGGGCGTCCTCAGTTGGCGCGGATCTGCACTCTGGGTAGCAGCCGGCTCCCATTCCCCCTGCACGATCTGAATTAGCTCTGCTCGGCGCTCAAACGCAATGCCCTACCAGTTGTCGCGTGGAACCGTCCTGAGCTTGGTGCTGCCGGTCCGCTCATCGTTCGCGTCTCGGATGACAACTACCGGGATATGGCGGCAGACGTCGTCCGAACGAAGAGCCTGGAGTAAAGGCAGGTTGCTGCCCGCTGCGGAGGCCAGGTGCACAAAGATCATGTTCGGCGGCATCCGCCTCACCTGAGAAAACGCCTCGGCCCGGTCGGCCGCAACGAATACTGTGTAACCCCGCCCTTCAAGGCGCACTTTTTGAACGTGGCTGGAAACGGACTCATTGTCGATGAGAAGCGCAATCGGCCGGCGGTTGGCGTCCATGGCGACTCCTTGATTCCTTCTGGGCCAAGGGATCGGCAGGTTCACGGGAGGAAACGCCAGCCTGTCGGGGTCTCAAGTCTAGACCCTGGCACCCCACATAACTCACCACGGAGTCGAGGAGGATAGTCTTCCGTGCATGCGCCGCAGTCTCGCGATCATCCTGCTGGCGTACGTGGTTTGCGATGTACTCCTGACTCCGCCGGTTCACCTCGAAACGCGCGATCCCGCAAAAGTGACTGCCATCGGCATTGCGGGTCTTGCTTTGCTCTTTGTCGGGCTTGCGCTGAGCATCGTCGCGCTGGTTCTCCTGCTGCGCGGATCGAAGCGCTCGCCGGTCGTGGCTATCATCGGCGCGGCCCTATACGTCCCTGCGTTTCTCTCGGAGCAGACAGGCCACTTCTCAAGTCTGCGAGCGCCTGCGGCAATCGAGTTCGTGGAGTGGGTGCAGTTCGTTGTTGTGATTATTGCGATCGGCCTAAGTCTTCTATTGCTCCGACGGCGTGGGCTGAAGGTCTAACCGGCGCTGCGGATCAACACCACCACAGAGATGTGGTCCGAGAGCATCGGCAGCCACGGCAGCGCGATCGGTGAGATGCGAATGTCGGCCGCTGCGCCGGGCACGGCCCGGTCGATCCAGCTCAATGCCTGGCTTGGGCTCTCGCCTCGAACCGCCGTCGCCAGCGCCGTTCCGTCGACACGCGGGACAACGTAGGCGCTCGCCGATCCGGTGATCTCGCCGTTGGCCTGGAGAGAATAGCTGGCCTTGATCGGACCCGACGTGACCTGGTAGCCGGCGGCCGAGCTCTGCGCGAGAGCGTGACGCAGCAGCGCATTTGCAGCCCGAGCCGAATAGGCGATCGCGTGGATCGTCCCCGTAACGGTCACCGTGAATGTTGGGGTGCTGTCTCCGACGTGAGCATCGCTGGCCACGTTGAGCGCCGGCGCACCTGTCGTCAGGTAGCTGAGGCCACCGGCCTGAGCCTGCAACTTCGCACCCAGCTCGGCGGAAACCTTGGCCATCAATGCGGTGCTCGCGGCGTCGAGATCCGATTGCTGGACCACCGGCACAGAGTGGGGATCGGCCCCGCCCACGATTGGAAGCGCGTTGTCCACGTGGATGTATCCCGGGAACTGGCCGTACACGACGGTGCCCGCTCCTGCATTGCCGGCCGCCCCGGCGCTTAGAGCGCTCACGCCGACAGCGGACGACGGCGCGCACGACGGAAAGCTGACCGTGCTCAGGGTGCGGTACTGGGCTCCGTCCGTGGACTCGAGGATTGTGCCCGCCGCGACGGTGTAGCCGTTGGGGCAGGAGGTCATCGGGGAGCACATGAACGTGACCCGTCCGGCCGCCGCAGTTGCCGGCAGCTGGACCATAGCGCTGGTGACCGTCTGCTGTTCACTCGCCGAGGCCTCGATCTGCGTGGTGGTCAGGCCTCCACTCGCGCTTGCTCCGCCGCCGAGTGGCACGTTTTCAACCCGAACCTGCTGGGCCGCGACCACCAGCCTCACGACTGCGTGCTCGCCGTAACCCAAAAAGCCAATGCCCACGAGCGCCGCCAGCGGGGCACCGAGTACATAAGCACCAAGCAGCTTCACGCCCTCACCTCCAGTGGGGAGAACCCACGTGCCCTCATAACGCACCCGGCGGGCGGCGCGGTCGCATCACAGCAAGACTATGCCTGTCCAGGCAAGAGACGTGCCTAGCCGCCGCCCTCCAGAAGCTGTTTGAGCAGGGCAAGGTCTTTGCGAGTTGCGCGCGCCATTGCCGAGGCCATGAGCGGAGCCGCGATCTTGGAGAATCCACTCGGCTCTCCGCGATTCCTCAAAGTCATGCGAGTGGAGCCGTCGCCAATTGGCTGCCACGTATACGTCGTCTCCATGGGAAAGGGTCCTTCCGCGGTGCGCATGACGAATTTGGCGTCGGGGACAAGCTCAACGACCTCATAGGTGTAGGCGAGCTGCCGGCCCATGAAGCTGGCCGTGAAGGCAACGCGAGATCCCACCCTGACCGGCGGCTCCGTCTTCCACTCGACCGATTTGATGTTCACGTACCACTTCGGCGCATTTGTCGGGTCCGAAGCGAATGCGGCAACAGCTGCCGGCGGCCTATCGATCACGACTTCGGTCTCAACGTCAACAGCCATGGCTTTGGTCCTCCTCCAAGCCGGCTGCCAGCCGGCCCAGCATGGTTCCCCATCCCCCGCGATGCGAATCCGCGACGGCATCGGGAAGTTTCGAATGGCGGAGTCGGAGGATGGTGTCTTGGTCCCCATCCGGCTCCAGTTGCACTGTGACGATGCTCGGCTCGACGCCTGTGAATGGCGAAGTCCAGGTGAAGGCAAGTCGGCGCGGCGGATCGACCTCTGTGTAGGTGCCGGTGTGTTCGATCACCGTGTCACCACCCCTCATGACAACCCGAAGAGCGCCGCCGACACGCAAGTCGACCATCGCTGTCGCAGTGCCAACCGGTGTCATCCATCGGGCGATCAGGTGCGGCTCTGTCAACCATCGGAACACCTCAGCGATCGGGGCTGGGAGGCGTCGTTCCACCTCGACAAAGGCGGAGCCGCTCACTTCTGGTCGCGCAGCAACGTCTCGAGGCGATCGAGGCGTTCCGTCCAGAAGCGCTGACACCGCGCGATCCAATCGGCGGCGTCGTCAAGTCGCTTTGGCTGTAGCGCCACGAAATGATCGCGTCCGACGATCGAGCGGCGCACAAGCCCGGAGTCTTCGAGCACCCGAATGTGCTTCGACACCGCGGCCAACGAGATCGCATACGGGGCGGCCAACTCGGTGACTCGGACCCCTCTATCCCCCACCCGGCTAAGGCGGCCCACGAGGTCGCGCCGCACAGGATGGGATAGAGCCCGGTAGATCGCGTCGAGAGGTTTCGCAGGCATATATTCAACCAATTGGTTGAGCATATCAGGTCAAAAAGAAAGGGCCCGGCTAGAGGCCAGGCCCTTCCGTGGGATGTCTCTAAAGCGTCGCGAGGGCAGCTACGAACGCGTCGGCGTGAGGAGATCCAAATCCCGTGGTGAGGTCGTACCCGGGAGTCGCGAAGAATGGCGCGACTCCGGGACCGGCGGGCGGCCACGCGTTGTTGTCGATGGTGATCGTCGTCCCGTCAGCTCCAACGAACGTCTGGGGCACGATGTCTCGGAAGAGCGTGCCGGCACCACCGTCAAAGCTCGCGTCCGGCGCCTGGGAGTTGCCCAGCTGATAGATCGCGGGACCCAGGTTGCCGAGAGGGGTCTTGCCGTTGTGCTTACGGATCTGGTTCGCCAAAGCGATCACGCCGGCCATCTGAGGGCTTGCCGCGCTGGTGCCACCGACAGGGAACCAGCCTGGCGGGTTGTTGGGGCTTGGGTACGCGCTGCTGTAGACCAGCGCGCCACCGTTGACCGCCGCGTTCCAGGACAAGTCCGGTATCGAACGCATTCCGTGGTTGATTGACGATTGCGCAGCTTGCCAGGAGGGCGCTGCGAAGAAGCTGCTTGTACCGCCGCCGGTCACGCAGTTGCCTCCACCGAAGATGTTGCACTCTGTCCAGAGCGGCTCGGTGTTGGTCGAGCTGGATTCGAAGGCGATCGGGTCCCCGCTGGTCGGCGCGAGCCGCCAGCCGAGCATCAGCTGGGTGCCGCCGACAGCGGTGACCAGCGGGCTGACGGCCGGGAACCCAACGACATTGAATGAGTAGACGCCGCTCAACTTGTGGTTCTTGTCGTTGCCACCATTGCCCTGGTCGCCCGATGAGGCGAGGAAGCTGTCTCCCTTGCTGATGCCGTCTTGATAAACCTGGTTGAACTCCTGCATCTGATTGACAGCCGCACCGCCAAAGGTCTGCTCGGCGAGCCCGAAGCTCTGCGAGAACACGGTGCCGGCGGGGTACTGGTCGATCGCCATCTGGATGCCCTTGAACATGTTCGGTAGGCCGGGCACGCCGAGCGTTTCCGCCGGGGGCGTGGCCAGCAGGACGATATGAGCCAGTGGCGCAATCGCGTACGCCCACTCGATGTCGAGCGTCGCCTCTCCCGACCATCCGGCGGCTGAGCACGGCCCCGAAAGACCGTTCGCCTGTTTGCACGTGAAGTTCGCTGTCGGATTGCCTACCGGGTAGACCTCGTCGAACTTTGGATTGGGGAGGTCCTTGAAGAACGCGTCGTGGAAGACCTGAATGTCGTTAGCGGCCGTCGGGCTGCCGTAGGAATCGACCAAGACGATGGTCTGTCCCTGCCCCATCCACCCGGCGGCGTGCAACTTGTCCACGCCGTATGCGGCGGCGATTTGGGCCGGCGTGTAGCAATGGAATTCACCAAAAGTCGACACCGGCGCCGGCGTCGTGCAGGCCGGATTCGGCGCGCTGTCCTTTGAGCTGTGCGGTGCGAAGATCGCCAGCGGGACGAAGGTGGCGTTCGAAGCGCCGGCCGCCACCTGCGGCGACCCGCTGAGTGCGAGCAACAGCACTCCAGTCGAGGCGAATCGGCCCGCCAGTGCGGCTAGTCGTGTTGAAAACATTCCATCCACCCCCAGTAACGCTATCGCCGACAGCGCGCGGCGCTAACCCGTTGAAATCTGATTCTCGTGTAGGCCTGTCGGACGTGTCAAGAACTGAGCTGGCGAGTGGAGCCATCGGGCTCGCATGACGGAACTTCATGACATGGCGCTTGCGACGTGCAGCAATTGTCATCTTGATCCGTGACGAAAAGGCTGCGGCGGTGCTCCGCCGCGTTGTCGATGAGATCTGGAATGGTGGAGACATCGACCTGGCGGACGAGCTGTTTTCGAGCGACTATGTCAACCATGGAGGTCTGATTCCAGACCTGGTCAAAGGTCCCGAAGGCGTCAAGTTCAGTGTCGCGCTCTACCGCACCGCGTTCCCAGGTCTCAGTGTTCGAGTGGACAGCTTGTCTTCGAGTAGTGGGACCGTCCACATGCGCTGGACCGCCCGTACGAGAGCCGCCGACCATGCATTGTCCGGCGGCATGAGGAGCTCCGTCGTTGCCGGCCAGATTGTCGAAAGCTGGACGAGCTGGGACTCGACGGCCGTGCTGCTCGGGCTGGGGACTTCCGTGCCGAGGCATGAAGGAACTTCATGACATTGCGATGGTGTCTGTCGAGAATCAACGGGGACTCGCCGCGCAGGTGTACTTCGGACTGTGGTTGGTGCCGATGGGATATCTCGCCTACAAATCAGCGGGCATGTTTCCCAGGTGGCTTGGCACCCTGGTCGTTATAGGTGGCGTCTGCTATCTGGTCGACCTGCTGGCCCTGTTCCTGCTGCCCGACCTCGGCAAACAGATCCACACCTACGTGGGCATAATCCCGACGGCCCTGGCGGAAGTCTCGTTGCTCGTCTATCTGCTGGTGGTGGGCGTGAGGCTGCCAAAGCGAGATGCGGACGATCGAATTCCCGCTGCGGCGTAACGAAAGCGGCCGCACACAAAGAGAGCCCCGATCAAGCTCGGGGCTCTGTCTGTTGTCTATCGGCTAGAGGGTGCGGACGCTCCGTGCGCGTGGGCCTTTGGGGCTCGCCTCGATCTCGAACGCAACTTTCTCGCCACCCTGAAGGGTGTCGAAGTCGCCTTCGGTGCCGCTCTTGTGGAAGAAGAATTCCTTCCCGTCCTCGGCTGCGATGAATCCAAAACCACGCTCCGAAACGATCTTCTTGATTGTGCCAGTGGGCATCTACGTCTCCTCATCTCTCGAACTGAAGGCAACTCATCTAGGGCCTGTTCGAGAAATCGGAGCCTGCGGTGAGCGTCGGCGACTGCCGACGCGCCCACTATACGGGGCAGGGCACGAGATCCGCGAATACGGGTTTCGCCGCGAGCTCCCCAGAGCTCTTGCTCGTCGTTGCGCGCAGATCGGACTGGTATACGTTCCGGGTATGAGGACTCCGCATCCGGCGATTCGCGTCACTGACCTGGCTGCGTTCCGGTGATCGGCGACCACAGGCGGCGCCAGAAAGCGCGAGAGCTCGAGCCGGCTGTGGCCGTCCGGTGTGTGCATCATGGCAATCTCGACACGCTGGTCGCCAAGTCCAGTGACTCGTCTTGCCCACTCTCCTTCGACGATGGCTCGCCCTTCGAGCTCGAGCCCGAGCTCGCGAAAGAACTCGATTGCCGCTGAGAGGTTGTCGACGACGATGCCGACGTTGTCCATTCGTTTAAGTGCCACAGGCCCAACCAACATTGCGATGCCGACGTTGTCCATTCGTCCGACGTGAACTGGAGTAAGTCGGCCAACTCATTTGGTGAGGTCTACCAATGGACAGGGTGTCTGAGCCGCAGCCCTACATCGCCGTCATGAGCTGAAAGTAGTTTTCGTCGGGATCAGCAAACGTCGCTATCCAGGTGGGTGGATCGCCGAGACTGTAGGGCTCGCGAACAACATTCGCGCCCGCGGCCTCGAGCCTTGCGAAGTCGCCCTTGACGTCGGCGGACTCGATATTCCAGATGATGCGGCCGGGCTGCGCGTTCCGGCCCTTGACCTGGTCGTGTGGGCCGACGGCGACAAACCCGTCTCCGATCTTCCAACCGCTGTAGGTGCCATCTGACATCGCGGGCTCCCCGAACAGCTTTGTGTAGTAATCGGCAAGACGCCTGGGGTTTTCCGATCCGATCAGGATGCTGTTGAACTTCATCGCAACCTCCTATTTGTCTCCTAGCTGTCTAGCACGGTCTCGTAGGTGAGTAAGGCCAGGCCAAACGCTGGCACGCCCTGGCTTTCGGGGGTCACCGCTCTCTTTCGAAAACTTCGATTGTGTAATCGCTTCCAAGTCGAAGGTAGGGGTGATCCTTAATGAGCTCCAGCGCATCGGTCCTGGTGTTGGCGCTAATCACGCTGTAGCCGTTCAATCTGACGGCAGATTCAGTGGTTGACCCGTCGCCATGCATAACTGTCCCAATTGGCACGATCGGCGACCCGTTATCAACGAGTGCGTCACCAAGCTTTCTAAACCAGTCCATCCATCCTGCGTGTGATGCGCCCGGTGGAGTCGCCGGACCCTTGTAAAACAACATGTACTTCACCATGAACTACCTCCGATTCACATGCGCTCAATAACAACCTGAGGCCCGATTTTGGTCGCGAAGTGGCTCGAGCCGGATTGACTCTAGTCGGCGTGCCAATAGAGCGATGGGTCGGCAAACAGAGCTGGTGTGCCGCCCGTATGGATGAAGACGACCGAGTCCGAGCGCTTCACGCGGCCTCGCTCGATCTCACCGATCAGCCCGCCGAACGCCTTCGCCGTGTATACGGGGTCAAGAAGGATGCCCTCGCTGAATGCGACGGTCTCGAGCGCCCTCTTCGACAGCTCTGTCGGGATGCCGTAGCCGGGCCCGATGTAGTCGCCCCACACCTCGGGGGCTTGGTCGGGTAGCGCAAGGTCGAGTTGATCGCAGGACTCCGCCATGATCTCGCGAACCCGCGCGACGGGGTCGGGCACCGAGCGCGAAATGCTGACGCCGACTACCTGGGAACCGATTCCGGCGAGCGCGACCCCGAGCGTCAACCCGGCAAGGGTCCCGCACGATCCGCCCGCGCACACGATGTAGCGCGGGCGCTCTCCGCGCTCGCCCAGCTGCTGCGCCAGCTCGAAACCGCAGCGAACGTAACCGAGGGCGCCGACACCGTTGCTGCCGCCGCCGGGGATGACGTAAGGACGGCGGCCCTGCGAACGGAGCTCATCGGCCACTTGCGCGATCCGCTCGGAAGGGAGCCGGTCGCCGGCGAACGTCCAGGTCGCGCCGAAGAGGCGGTCGAGCAGCATGTTGGCCTGCACTTCGTCGATGGGCGGGCCGGCAAAGACAAGGTGGCTATCCATGCCTGCGACCCGAGCCGCGGCGGCAGTCATGCGGCAGTGGTTGGACTGCGGCGCTCCCAGCGTAAGCAACACGTCCGCGCCCGCACGGGTCGCGTCAGCCACGAGGTATTCGAGCTTTCGTGCTTTGTTGCCGCCGAGCGCGAGACCCGTGTTGTCGTCGCGTTTCAGCAGTAGGTGGTCGAGGCCGAGCGAAGCACCCAGTCGCGGCGTCTCCTGCAGTGGTGTGGGTAGTGTGGCCAGCTCCATTCGCGGCATACGCTCGAGCTCCGCCAGCACTGATCCAGCATATTGCCTAGAAGAGCAGGTTCCGATTCCACGCCTCCTGGACGCGAATCCTTCCCATGCCTGTCTCCGGCTTAGGGCCTGTGTTTTCGAAAAGGACGCGCGAGCGGATGGCCCGCATTGAGGCCTTCCTCGTGTCGGCCCATTGGTCCGAGGCAGCTCCTCGACGGTCGCGTCATCAAGTGGCCTGCCGGCTCGATGTTTACGGCCGCTCGCACAAACCATGATGGTCTAGGGGGTGACTGCATTGAAATACCGGCGTGTAGTGATTCAGCACATTGGCGGACCTGAGGTCCTGCAACTCGTCGACGACGAGCTCCCGATTCCAGAAACCGGGCAGGCCCGTATAAAGGTCCTCGCAGCCGATGTCTCGTTCTCGGACGTGAATATGCGACGTGGAAGATACCCGGGCGGTCCGCGACCACCGTTCACGCCCGGGTACGCGATGGTCGGTGAAGTCGACCAACTGGGCGCGAACACCTCTGGGCCCACACTGGGGCAGATGGTCGCGGCCCTGACTTTCTATGGCAGCTACAGCCAGTACACATGCCTCCCGGTGAACGCTTTGGTGCCCGTTCCAGCGTCGGTCGATCCGGGTGAAGCAGTGAGCCTCGTCCTGAGCTACGTATCTGCCTACCAGATGTTGCATAGGGTTGCCCATGCCACTAGTGGCGAGCGGATATTGGTGCATGGAGCCGCCGGCGGCGTGGGCACAGCATTCCTCGAGCTCGGCCGCCTAGCGGATCTGCAGATTTACGGCACCGCCTCCAAACCTAAGCACGTCATCGTGTCTCGTCTCGGAGCCACACCGATCGACTACAAGACAGAGGACTTTGTAGTGCGCGTGCTAGCCCTGACCGGCGGCGTTGGCGTGGATGCTGCCTTCGACCCGATGGGATCTGCCCACCTCGCGCAGACCGAGAGGGCGGTACGCAAAGGTGGAACGGTGGTGGCGTACGGCTTTTACGAAACCGCCAACCGCGGCGCCAACATTATTCTCGACGTCCTTTCGCAGTACTTCCGGCTGGCCGTGTGGTCTATGCCTCCGAGTCGGAAGCACGTTGCCTTCTATGACATTCGGCCGTGGCAAAAGAAGCATCCCGATTGGTTTCGAGTTGACCTTATGGCGCTTCTCGATCTACTGGCTGCAGGCAAGCTACGACCGGTGATCGCTGCACGTCTCCCGCTCGACGAAGTCGTAACAGCGCACAAGCTGGTAGAGCACGCTGAGGTGCAGGGCAAACTGGTGCTGATCCCCAACCCGTGAAGACCCGATACGATCGCTGAACCCTGGGCCTCACGGTTCCGGACTCGAGGCTTATTCGTCCAAACCTAGGGCGTTCTTCGGCCCGATTACTACATGAAGTGCTACAGGATGGAGGGGTTCCGCACGCGACCTAGTCGCGCGCGCCAACGCCTCGAGGACGCACAGTTTGGACGAGCGGCACACTCCGGAGACGGCTTCAAACACGCGATGTCGATGGAGCACCGAATCCCGCTAAGCGGGAGCCGTCGGACATTCAGTCGCTTTTGTCGCCCTCGAATCCGATAAGCCAATGAACACCATACCGATCGATGACTTGCCCATCGGACGCGCCCCACGGTCGCTTCTGCAAATCGTCCACGACCCGGCCACCTTCGCTCAGCCGGGAAAACCAGGTACGCAGAGTCGATGGATCCGCAGTACCTAGGAGAGCCAGCATCATGCCCTCGGATCGGAATGGCCGTTCGCCCCCGGACACGTCGGCGCCGGACAGAGCGACGCGCCCGCCGGTTAGGCCCCCGTGGGCAATGGCGTCGGCCGGACCGTCGGTCCGGTTGAACTCTTGAAAAGTGTGCAACTGAACCGCGCAGCCAAAGACGTCACCGTAGAAGGTCAAGGCCTGACGAGCTGTCCCTGGAAAAAGGATGTACGGCGTCGGGTCGGTCATGGATCACATCCTAGCCTTGTCATTTAGCAGGGCAGACAATCTGCGATTAACCCGGTCCACGAAGAAGCAAACGTAGGGCTCAAGCCGGCAGACGTCCCTGAATTCGTACAGCTCTCCCATTCGCCCGCCATCCTATTCGCACCAAGCGCCAATAAGGAGAATCGATGACCGGAAGGTTCCAGTCGCGGCGTAAGCGCCGGTCGCTTCCGGTGGCAGCACATCAACTGGCGGCGCCGAGAGGGTTGATTGCGAGACCAGGGTTATTATCGCCAGCGACGCACCGCTTAGGTCAGGTCGCAAGAATTGATTCTCGAGCTGCCGGCGCGCATACCTTTCTAAATTGCGCTACAGATCGAGCAGGGGGTCGTCTGGGCGGGAAACACCCCTTTGGCTATCGTTCGCGCAGCCCCGGAAGGTGAGATAACAACCAAGTCATCGAGGGCGCCAGAAGTGGTGACAAGCATCACACTGGGACTTGCAGGATCTGGGATGGCACCTTGTGTGATGCGCTTGGATACGTCATCACTCCAGATCACCTGACCGGTTGAAACGCTTTCAAGCTCACCTCTGTTCGTCGATGTCGCTAGCGCGACCAGGCGGGCGTCCCATGAGAACGCCAGAGGCGTCACGCCAGGCAACTGCCGGATAGACGAACCGGTAAGTAGGTTGAGGATTGTGGTTTCGGTAGAGGTCGCGAGCGCACCCTCCGTCCCATCATGGCTTACTACTAGCGCATTGACGTCCATTGCGATGTTTGCAATTCGCGATGTTTGGGCAGACCCCGTTTTAATGTCAACAACAATTATTTGGTCAAACGTAACCTGCATGCCCGCCGAGTTATTTCGTTGAGCGGTCGCGATCACAATTCTGCCGGCCCGTGGGCTGCAAGCAACTATGTTAGGGCGGCTCGCCGCATGAAACGAGGTGACGGTGCGAGAGCCGCCGGCCGTGGTTTCGAAATCAAGCTGGTAGGATCCTCCGGTAGACGCATCGTCCCTGGCGACACACATCCCAGACGCGTCGTCTGCCCAGGTGAAGCTCCTGGCCCTAGAGAGATCCAACTGCGAAACCGTTTTTCCAGTCCAGTCTACGAATTGCCACTCACCCTCCGGGGACCAGATGAGGCGCGAGCCGTCTGGCGACTGGTACGGGATCCCAACGCGGTCGGATCCAATCGGGCGTTGGACTCTTCCCGTCCAGTCGACTGCTTGCCATCCCTGAACAGACGGGCGTTGGAAGAACACCACGGGATGCCCTGCGGGCTTGCTAGGGCCTGTAGGCTGACAGTCGGCTCCTCCCAGGACAGCCAGTGCAATCAGAAACGCACCAGGACGAAAGCAGGCGAGATTCATTCTGCGGACCTAACGGCGGACAGCATCAAACCGTTATCGAGTCGGGTATGGCAAGGCCATAACTGCTGTCGTCCGCGGCAAGGCCCAATTCAAGCAGGGCAGCGGCTGAGCCCGCTATTGGCGGAACTGCGGTCAGAAGCCGGATCGCGGCCGACCGCGTTTCCTATTCCCCGACCGGCATATGGCCTCCCTCACACAACCTGACGGGTCACAACGTTGAACCTGATAGTCGCTCCCTTCGGGGAGCTCATCGTGACGACAGCCCCATCAACCATGTTCACCCGCAGCGGGCCATCAGCTTCGGGTCTTAGGAACATTCCTAGTGTCGTTTCAACAAAGTCGCGTCCATCCGGAGTCGGGGATTGACTTTGCAAAATAAAACCAGGCACGCCCGGCTGTGCGTTGAAGTCCCCAGTCGAACCCGCCCACACGACGTACCACATTTCGCCCTTCCCTGGCACTGGGCCAGCCCATGCGTTCACAACTTGAAATTGGTCCGATGGTAACGGGCCCTGCTTGACCGAGAATATTCCCTGAACCCGCCGAGACGGCGGCGCCTCCGCAACCCGCGGATGGCCCGTTTTAGACGCGCGAGGCTGAGCCAGATCCGCTGATCGCTGCTGTTCTACGTGCTGGCGATACAGGTCTTTCGGCGACGGGGCAGCTCCTGACACGAGGGCGGCGCCAGCGACGGTGAATCCTATTATCACGACAACTGCTGCGCTCCAAGCGAAGAATCGCCGGTTTGTGTCGACCTTCATTGTTCAAATCTCCCGATTTGCGAGTCGAATTGGTGGTCAGGTCCTGAGAGCGGTGACGGCGTCTCTGCCTTGCGTGTCCTGCATGTTCCCTACGTCGAGTTCGTGATCTCCAGCGAGTAGTATTGCCCTACGCCACCTGATGCGTCCCACAGCACAGCCCACGCTTGGCTTGAGTTAAACGTGCCGGTGTTGAGTGGATACTCATCCAGCGGCCCCCGAAACAGCATGTACTTCCAATATCTAATCTGGCCCCATTGATTCGCTTGGGACTGGATGTAGATCTCTGGGGTTGCATACGAGGGTGGCGCTCCCCAGCTCAAGTACCAGACGTTGTCTTGAGTCCAGCCGTTGTTGCAAATGCCGTTTGAATGAGTGGTTTGCGGACATCCATCCGCCGAACCGAAGTTCACTACGTAAAGCGAAACAGCTCCAGCCCACCCACTAATCCAGGCTGCTGTTGGCGGGTAGGTGTCGTATCCGGGCTCCATATCATTGGCACCTTCGACGAAGACCTGGCTGGAAAATCCATTGCTTGCCATCCAGTTGCTGACATTCTGTACGTGGCCCGCAAAAGTCGCGCCGCCCGCGGAGTCGACATGGTACGCAGAGTTGTTGGTACCGACGTCGAGGAGTAAGACTGAAGTGAGGTCACTACCCGTGCCGTAGTAATACCCTTCGCCGAATTGCTCCGCGATTGTCTCGACGGTCGCCCACGAGTAGTACACATTCACCGTCTTGGGCTTGATCGTGCCACTACCGTCGTAAGATTGGCCCCCGAAGTCGAGAATTACCTCCGAGTTGACATTCCCATTCGCGTGATCCGCGTAACCCTGGTTATAGCCCCAGGTATAGAACGACGCTGCGTTGGTTGTCATCACGTAGAAGCTCGTATCCGTGGGCGGCTGCGGACCTACGGCGAGAGCGGCCACGGTGCTGGAAATCAATGACACCACCGGTGTCAGAAGCAATGCGCCAATCACCGCCAATGCGCCACCACGCGAGGTCCGTCGCATGTTCACACTCCTTTCGAGCCCCCAGCTGGCCAGCGTCTGCTCTTATAGTCCGGCCACGCGGCCGGGTTAGGCAAGTCGTGCGAATCAATGACAATAATCACGGCCGTCCACTGAAACGGGTCAAGGTCGACCCCAGCGAATAAGTGGGATGGACGAGGCTACTGTCTGGCCAATCGCCAGCGAACCCAACCCAACGCCAACGCCAGACAGATCAAGCTCAGCAGAATGAACGCCGCAGCCTCGAGGCCCTGAAACATCCAGAAGCGACTGGCCGGTTGGATGAGCAACGAAGGAAAGATGCCATGTTGCTGAAGTGTGAGGTCCAAGTTGGGTCCACCACCCCCTAACTGCCGCAGTAGGTCATCAACTTGGGCTTCTGACCAGATGCGACCGTGGGAATCCACATATGTCTGGCCCACAATCCAGTCGTCCGAAGCGGCCGGTCCACGCTTGATCAGGGGCGGAATTAGGTCTGGACGCACAAAGATCCCGAATGCGCCGCGGCTGGCAATCCAGACGAACAAAGTCACGGCCATGGCCGGGACGCTCCGGCTAGCGATAGTGCCCGCCGCGATTCCTAGCGTCAATGCAAAAACGGCGTACGCGAGGAATACTGGTAAGTAATTGTCGAACTCAGCCCAGGGGCCAGATACGTTCGACGCAATTCCTAACCAGGCCGCCACCGCAAGTCCGATCAACAACGCAAGGATCGTGCCAAAGGCGACGCCCACGCCGGCTCGCTTAATGAACCAAAGCTGAGGGGTTATGCCTTGGGTCCAGATCAGACGGTGGGTTCCGTTTTCGAGCTCTCGCGCAATCAACGGAGCGCCGACAAACACCCCCATCAATATCGGAACCGCAAGTAAGACTTCGCCGAGGTGACGATTGAAGCGCGCGAAAGAGCTCAAAGTGTCCAGCAGGCCAGGCGAACACGAATGTACGGAAGGGTCCAAGCATCGCTGCATCGCAACGCTGGTCATGATCGGCCTAAACCATTGCCACGCAGCCAAGATCGCCACGAACCCAAAGACAGATAAGAAGACCCAGGCTAGAAAGGAGCGCTTATAGAGCTTGCCGAGCAGCCAAGTCATCTGAAAAGCTGGGTGGCCGCGCGAGACAGTCGCGATCATTGCCCTTTGGCCAGATAGGACATAACGATGAGCTCAAGTTCGGTCATCCAGCCCCGACTCGTGGTGGCCACTGCTTTGGCGTCGATTCCGGACGATTCGATGATTTCGTCAACTGGTCCGGACACGAGTAGACGGCCAGACTGAAGGATCAGCAAGTAATCACAGACTCGGCCAAGCTCTGCCACGACGTGGGAAGACATGATCACGGTGATCGTCCGATGTTCCGCTGCCGCAGTCACCTCATCGAGGAACTCCTGGCGGGCGACTGGATCGAGCGATGCCATAGGTTCGTCCAGGATCAGAAGTTCGGGGTTCTTGCTGAGCGCAAGCGTCAACGAGACCTGAGCCTGCTGTCCGCCCGACAGCCGTCCAACGTGACGATCTGGTGGTATGCCTAAGCGCTCTATCCGCGATACCGCCGCGCGCTGATCCCAATGCGGACTGAACCTGCGCCCCAATTCGAGAGTATCGGCGACCGTCAGCCCCTTGTATAGCGGCCGATCCTGAGCGAGGAACCCGACTCTTCCGAGGACCTCTTGTCGATCCGTGCGCGGATTCAGACCCAGGACGCGAGCGTCACCCGAAGAGGGGTTGAGCAAACCGATCATGAGATTCAGAAGCGTCGACTTGCCCGCGCCATTCGGCCCTACTAGGCCTACAAATCTGCCCCGTGGGACGGCAAAGCTGCAATCGTTGAGAGCAAGGGTTCGGCCGTAGAACTTGGTGAGCGAGACTGTCTCGACTGCGGACCCTGACTTCTTTACTCCAGGAGACTCCCGGCGAGCGGCCATCCTTAGATCAGAGTACAGAGGCTTAACCGTATCGCGTGTCCGAGGGTTGCTGGCTGAACTGCGCACTACTTAACGGTTAAGCAAATTGACTTTCGAGGTGCTCAATACGCACTCGTGCAGTACTGTGGCGCCCCGAAGTAGCCCTGGTAACACGCGTAGTTCTGGTATGACCCGGCGTCGTAGTTCTGAAGGGTGTACAGCGATGTGCCAGTGTCCGTGTAGTTCGGCCACGTGACATGCTGTATCTGTTGTTTCTGATCCTGCACTCGAGTAACCCACAGCGTGTAGTTGGTGCAGCCATTCGAGTCGTTGCAGGTGAACCGAGCCCACGCCGTCTGGCAGTTTGAGGAGAACCGCAACTCCAATAGGTTGCCATTAATGGTCCGACTATATGGCGTCCATGCGCTGGAGTCGCAACCCGTGGAGTGCGGGTCGGATCCGTCATAAGGCTCATTGTCTGCAAAGACCGTTGGTGCAACCAAGCCAATTAGCGAGAGAGCCGCCACCACCGCGAATCCTCTCTTAAGAGCGACTCTTGCCATCATCCCTCCTTGACCAAGATTTCGTGCGAGAAGCCAGCTACCCTCGCAACTTCATGGTTGCCGTTTAGGCGGATCTGGACAAGTCGCAAGAAAGCATGACGCTGCGCGTCCCGATTGCGAACACAGAAGGGGCACTACGTCAGCGGTTTGAGTTGTCCGTTGCTGACAACCCACCCAACCAGTCTGCAACCGCGGCGGTTCGGCTGCGCTTGCCGCGGCGTGCAAGAATGCGATAAATATGTGTTGCGACAGTGTTCTTCGATATGCCCAGTCGGGCGGCGACCTCCTTATCGGTGAGACCTTCAGCGATGAGTTGAAGTATCTCTGCCTCGCGCTTGGAGAAGCTGCTCCGAACGACTCGAGCAGGAATTCGTACAGCTTGGATCCGCACCTCCTGGGACACGCGACGTTGCTGCGATGGCGCCTTAAGTCGGATCGTCACGCGAGCCTGATCGACCCCTCTGTCCAATAATGAACGTGAGAGACTTCAAGCGGCACTTGTCGCGACGCCTCCGAGCGGTTCCTGCCCGCATCAACGAGGATTAGGCTCATTGCATACTTCAGATTTTTAATGTCCCAGTTCCCGGGCCAATCGACCTCCGCTGGCGCCACACACAATTCTTGCTTGGACTACCCTGCCGTCACGTAGGCGTCGCCGTACGTTGGGGAGAACCAGTAGGTGTTGCCTATCGCACTGCCGTAATCGTCCGCTTGACGGCCACATACTCCGTAGAAGTAGCTATTGCTGTCAAGGTAGCCCGAGCTGACCCAGTACAGATCTCCGGTAAACGTTTGCTGGTACGAGCCACATACCCACACCCGCAAATCGAAGTGAAGATTTGAAGCGGCCGTCCCATCGCCGACCCACTCCCACAAGCGATAAAACTTGCTGCCGCATCCGTCGCTGTATGTGTCGATCCTAAAGTTCAGCCATGTGTACACCCCTGCGTTGCTGTCCCATACCTGGGCGCTTCCGGTCGGGCCGTAGTTCTCGATTGACCAGCCACAAGCTCCGACTGTCGTGGAGGTAGTCGGATTAACGACAAGGAAGGTCGCAAAGAAACTCGCGGCTATGACGAGTATGAAGCCATGTTTGAAGCCACCCACCAAATGGTGCACTGCCCAACGCACTTTGCATTCCTGTTCCATAATCTTTCCCCTGGATTATCGAATCGGGCACCGTGTGAAGACCACCGTCACGTCAGATATGCCGCGACCTCGTCGACCGAGTGACCTGTAAACAAGAGGCGAAAAGGATTGGAAGCCTCCGCAAGAACACGCCCGTTCCTAACGAGATTTACTCCTGCGGCCGGCACAGGGTGAAAGACGCCGCCCTTTAACTTGAGCATCAAGATGGCCTCATCGCCGGGCAATAGCAGCTGATCTGTATCGAACTCGGCAAGAGCCCCACCCGATTCGGTCGCGACAGGGCCGCCCAATTGCTGAATTGTGATCGTCGACCCAACGGTTCCGCGTATTTTGCGAGTAACTTCCACTGTCGCAGTTGCAATCGGCATGCCGCCAGACGGATTGTCTGCAAAAGTAACATTCAAAACACGACCAATCACAACTGCGTCGGCGGCTGCTAACGCCGCACCAAGATTAGGAGGAGCGGCCTCATAGGTTTCCACGCGAACGATTGGAAGACTGTGAGGGTCGCGGCCCGCCGCAACAAACTCCTTCAAGTATCGGCTGTTACGAGCATGAGCCGCATCATGCATCGCCTGTCTCTGACTATCCGAGAGGCCCGCCTCTGGATCCGGTGCCCCCTTGCTGCTGGACGAACCCAGCAATCTGGTATCAGCACCGAGAACAGATGCCGACAGCACCACGACACAAAAGCCGACTAACCCAATGGTGATTGGCGACTTCCGGACAATTGCGGCTGTCCAACGCAACAAGTGACCGATCATCTATCCACTCCCAGATCCCTTAGTAGGTCGCGTTGTAGATGCATCGCACGCCACCAGTACCGTTCGATCCAACTGGATTAGTTGCGCAGGCTGGAAGAGGACCAATGTCAATGCTGTTTGGGCTCTGAAGTGTGGTCCCTTGAGTCATGAGGGCAACATTGCTTCCAGCGGCTCCATGGTGGTCGAGTCCTAGCGAATGGCCCATTTCATGACCGTCTACTGAGATGGAACCCTGCGGATAGTCGTCGTTGACTATCGTCACATATATCTCGCTCCATTGGATATTTAACGGACTATTTGCTGGACAACCGTATGCATTGCTGCAGTTCCAGGTGTAGCCATTTGGTGCATCTGGAATGTAGTCGTCCCGCTTGAAGTAGTCCCAAGAGTCGTTCGTTACGGGATTGGAGGAGCAGTACTGAGGCCCGGGTGCGGTTGCCCAGTTGTTGCACGCCGTCAGAGCTGCGTTCCACAGACTGCTGTCACTCAGCTGGTTAATGATTCGAAGATAAATGCTGTGACCGTCTCCCGTTGCCCATGTCGTTCGGCAATCGTAGGGTGTGCCGGCACGCCAGCAGTCGCCTCCGTTTCCATTGACAGCAAACTCGTGCCCCGCGGAAGCGTCTGTTGAAAGTGCCACGAAGAAGATCGTGGCGCTAAGAAGTGCGGCTAATGCCAGCACCGCATCACGTTGCATACCCGCAGTGAGCACGTCGCTTCACTCCCCCAACGGCGAGATTAGGCTGAGTTTAGTCACCACATAAGGCACTGTCAAGTCATAAGTTCCGACGACACTTAACATCGAGAACTACTGCCGATGGACCGTCTGATCCTGGCTGCGCTGGACTTGAGGCTTCCGCGCGGACGCGTGCACTTCTCCCCGGCGAGACTGCTGCGCCCTATCGTGCCGAACGCCCATGCTCAATGCCGAGCGGGTGATCAAACCATTCGCCACGAGGCGCTGGCCTGGCTGCTCATCCTCGGCGATCGCCACCTACGGCTGGTTCTTCGGCAGTACGTCGCACACTACAAGCGCCAGCGACCGCATCTTGCTCTCGATCTTCGCCCCAGCCAAGCGCCCGCTATCGCTCCGGACCAGTCTTGGTCAGAAACACCTCAAGCGGGGCTGATCAACGAGCACTGGCGGGCCGCCTGAGCGCAACTCAACGCGATCGCCGGTCGCACTGCACCTTGTCGCCCCGAGTTAGAACCCCCGCGCCAAAATTCTGACTCGCTTGCCAGCCGGTTTGCTGGAGAACACCTTCTCCTAGATTGGACTTAACGAATGACTTGACAAGTGCTCGGATCGGCATAAGCTCTCTGACGGAGTTCGGCCAGAGCACGGCGCGGCGGCGCCATGGATTGAAATCGGGAGCATGCGAGTGGCGAGCAGAAACGAGTTTCTTCACCCTACTTTCGTCCGAGAACCTGGTGCAGCTGCCGCGGCTGGCGGGTTCGACTACCCTTCGAAAAGAGTCGGAGTTGCGGGCAAGGTCACCGTTTATTACGCAACCTCACTTCACAGCGCGGGGCATAAGCTGGCGAAGTCCATGCTCAGCAAGGTGGCGTCTCCCACCAATGACATGGCCTCTTTTTTCGGGATTCCCGGCCAGGCAGTCAACGTTGTGGTGGCTCCTTTGAGCGGAAAGAATGATGGCAGTGGCGGTGCGTACCACTACGGGTGCGACTTTGCCTCAGGAGGTACGCTCTACCTCGACGCGACGTTCAAGCTCGCAAACGCGATCGACGTGGAACTTGCGTTGTACGTGGCTGAGCTCTCGGAGTGCTTTATGGGCGCGCAGGGCAAAGGCTGGGGCTGCGGATACAGCAATGGAGAAGGCCTGTCTCGTTTTTGCGCTGAAGTGGACACTCCGGCAGGATCATTCCCATCATGGGGTATCACCGGGCCGAGCTGGGTCGCCGCCGGGTATCCCGATTGGGTCACCAAGACTGAACAGACTGATCGTGACTACGCGTCAACAGGCTGCGCGGTCCTGTACCTCTATTGGCTGCTTTCGCTCGGCTACAGCAAGGATCAGATCATCAAGGCAGGCGGCGCAACACTCGCAGACAATTACAGCGCGCTTACCTCGAAGGCCACTGCGTATGCAGATCTCAAGTCGGCCGTAGAGGCTGTCGCCGTGAACTCCGATAACCCGTTTGGCGCCGGCCTGCGGGTCAGTGTATGAGAGTTCCAGGGGAGGAATCCCAACCCTAGCTCAAGCCTCGAGCGGTGTCCCGCCCGCCTGATAGATCGGGTCGCCGTTTGCATCCCGAACTATGAGGACGGTGCCCGCAGGCTGCGTGGCGACGTAGTCGTCAGCCTGCTCGATGGCATCGGCCAAGGTGGTTACCTGATCCGCTGGATGCAGGTCGGAGGCGGGCACAGGAACGAACGAGTACAGCGCCATCGGCGGAGGTGACGGAACCGGAACCGGCTCAGGAGGAGCGGTTGGCTGAGGTGGCGGCGGAGAAGCGGGCTGAGGGTTGACTGGCTGGGGCGGTGGCGGTGCGAGCCGAGTCACCAAGATCGTCTTGTGAACCGAGCCCGGGCCTCCGTACCCGGCGAGCGCTCCGACTCGTCCGGTCCACGGATCGGCGATCAACGTTCCGTTGGCTGAATAAGCGAGGACGAAGTGCGTTGGAACGACCGACGTCGAGATCCATAAGACCGCGTAGATGTTGGGCGTCGGTACGGCCATCGCGACGAGGTCGCCTCGCCAGCCCCAGTAGTGATCGGCCCGATAGTCAGCCGGATAGACCCGTGCCAGAGCGTCGTCGGGCAGGAGATCGAAGGTACCGGTCGGTTCGCGTTGAAAGACCTGCCCTGAAGTGAACGTCTCGTCCATGCCCGCGGGGTCGATCGGGTGCCCGGAATCGTTGGCGATCATTGCGAACACAGTGTCGAGGCAGCCATATTCGCCAAGCGTTCCAACAGCCGGGCCCCAGCCGAGCGCATGGTTCGACCACCGCGGATCGCGCTGTGAGTAAAGGATCATGGGGTTGCGAAATAGAAGTGGCCCAGGAGGCCGCCTGCCACAAGTGCTAGCCCGAGCGCGAACGCCGGATAGCGCCGTGCCCACAGAGTTATCCACGCGCCGATCGGCGGCCGCCTGGTCATGGTCAGCCAAAAGTCCGCCACCACGAGGAACAGCAAGGTCGAAAAAACGACTAGGCCGACAAAGACGACGGCATCCTCAGGTGCGGGTTCGAGCATTCGCCTCCTTCCTTGGCGGCAGCCAAAACCAGCGTCCGGCAAGAAAGAGAATCGCCGCCGCGGTCGCGGTAGATGGCCAACCCGCTGCGTCGTAAGCACAACGCACGTAATAGGTGATCGGCCAGACCCCGTTGGAAAGGGTGGTCACCTCGATGATCAGCAGTCCACCTACCTCCAGCAGGAAAGCGAGGAGCAAAGCCTGGACGATGAGCGCCTCGCGCTTCCGCGGATCTTTGTCGGGAGGATCGGTGGGCTCGAGGTGCCGTCGGGTGCGGCTGGGATCGACCCGTTGCCATCGCGCGGTCATATGGCCGGTGACGAATGCGACCAGGCAAATTCCGACCACCACCGATTGCGCGGGATTGGACTCCCGCTGAGGAGGATTCGTACAGGGCGGTCCGGCGTGCGTGAGCGCGTAGGAGCCCGCCAGAACCAGCCCCAGCACGAGCAACCCACCTGCCCCCGCGAGAGCGACCACTGCCAGGATGCGCCCCCATTCGGTCCCGGATTCACGGTCGACGGGCCATACCTGAGCCAGAGGCGCGGGGCGAGGATGGAACGGCATCAGTGCCAGAAGAAATGGCCGGCCAGAAGGCCGGCAATCAGCACGATGGGCGTCAGCCATAACGCCACCGGGTTTACCCACGCTGGAAGCTGGATGCGCTCCGGGAGAGCGAGGAAGGGAGCAGATTGTTTCGCCGCCAGGCCGATGAGCAAGTCCCAGCCGTCGATTGCAGCAAGAAAACCGACTATGCAAAGAGCGGGTAGGAAGTAGGCGGCGTCCCGCTGCAGGTGACCAGCGTCCGCGGCGAAGAGCGCGACGGCCGTACTCACCACAATCAGCACGATGCCGACCCTTCCGACTGGAATGTTGCGCAGAACCGTCAGGCCGGGATGACGAGCGATTGTCTCCGTCTCCGCGGTTGGCTTGGCTCCGATTGTCAGGAGGAGTCGCTGCATCTCGAGCGATGCGAGCGCTGCCGGATTGTGCCAAGCGGCGTTGGCCACGGCTGAAGCGACCTCGGCATTCCACACCGGCTGCTCGGCCTTGGACCAGCTTTGCTTAACCGCCGCCCCGACCGACCCGGTCGTGATGCCGAGTGCGCTCAGGAGCGCGATGACCGAAGCCAGCACACCCGTGCTGTTGCCGTTCTTCGCGGTCGAGGCGAAGTAGAGCGCAAGCAGCGTTACCGCCACTATCAGGAATAGAAGAAGGCCGATCGTCGTCCCCAGGAAACGGACGGCCAGTCCGGCGATCTGTCGCACGACCGACGCCACGGCCGCGAAGTAGTAGCTGGCGCCGGCGATGTTCTTCGGGTCCTTCTCGCCCGACAGTAGACCGCGCCATACGTCGCCCTGGCGGCGCAGCGACTCCTCGACTCGCTCCACCGCTTCCTCGCTGGCCCAGTCGACCGGTTCGCTTTCTCCGATGGTCGGCCGGACCGTCCACAACGCCCAGCCACCGAGGGTGTTGGCGACGGCGTCTGCACCGTATTGAGCGAAGGAGTCACGCAGGTCGAGCAACCAGGACTGCATGGTGAAAACCCTGCCGCCGTCGAACTGACGCTCCAGGGCCATCTTGAACGCGTCCCCCGCTTCCTTAGAGGTACAGGCTTCCGGCAGGCTCTGCCTAGAGGCGACCGTGCAGGGAAGGATCGCCGTTTCCGCAAGCGCCCGGCCGAGGCCGTAGCTCTTGCCAAGCCGAAAGTCGGACACGGTCAGTCCTGACAGCAGGACCTCATGGATCTGGGCGATCTCCAACCGGAACGCGTCAGGGTCGGTGGCACTCGCCGTGGCGGCGATCCGGGCGTCAAGGTCCGCTTCAGTTGGCCCGTCTGGCGTGGCCGTCCACATGCCCGGCTGCTTCAGGTCCTGGCGGACCTGTCGCAAGAGAATCGATCGCCGCTCGCTGGCGCCCAGGCTCCCCAGGCCCGGCAGCGAATCGCGCAGCACGGCCTCCGCGACCTCGACCGCTGTCTGATTAGACGCGTTTTCGGGAGCGCCACCCGGATCCGAGGTCGTCCTGGGTCTTCTGGTTGCAGGCCTGGGTCTACCCGACGCAGTTGCATGGAGTTCGGGGTCTGCTCTGACGCGGTCGAAGTGGTAGAGCTCAGTGACGTGCCATCCCAGTACGAATGCTTGCTGCACGAGGTCGTTCCCGGATTGGCCGTCCTGCCCCTGGCCGTCCTTCGTGGAAGTCTGGTCTGGCACGGCGTGCGAACTTAGCCGCGCGCCGTCACCTGACCGTCACCGATAGCGATCGATCCCTGGCCTTCCGGAGCTGATCGGCCGACGCTCGACACTGTCAAGTAATACTGCTTGACCAGCTAGCACTGGGCTGCTTATATCGGCCCAACTGCCAGCCCCCCGGCTGGCTCATTCCCCGTTGGAGGCGTTGCTATGCGGAAGTTCGCCATCTCGTCCTTGATCTCGATCGCCTTGTTCGTCGTGACGGCGATATCGGTCCTCGCGGACAGTACCGGACCGGGGATGTAGAACGACCTATCAAGCCTGCGTGGCCTTATAGGGCGATAGCACATGGGGCCGAGCCTGATATAAACTCGGCCCCATCACAGGTCGCTTGACAAAGCCGCGCGGGCGCATTCCGGGGATGAAGGTCGATCCTCGACTCGTGCGCGGTGCTCGCCTGGAGGCGGGCCTGAGCATGGCGCAGCTCGCGGGCAAGGACATGACCAGGCAGGCCATCTTTCTCATCGAGAGAGGTCGTGCGCGGCCATCCCCGCGGACGCTGGAGCTGATCGCCGCCCGCACCGGCAAACCTGCGTCGTACTTCACGGGCGGTTCGAGTGGCCAGGAACAGTCCTCAGAGCCATCCAGGCAGGATCCCCGACTCGAAGAACTCCAGGCGTTGTGCCTCAAGGAACAATGGGAGAGCGCCACAAAGGTTGGGCTTGGGATGCTTACCGAAGCGGTCTCTCCTTCGCTGGAGGCCCGGATCAGACATTACGTGGGTCAGGCGCTCGTTCGGTTGTACCGGCCGGACGAGGCACTGGAACATCTGCGGCGTGCCCAGGCGCTGCTCGTTGTGGAACCCGATCCCTGGTTGGCGGCCGAGTGTGCCGACTGGGAAGCCCACGCCCTCTACTTGAAGGAAGACGGCCGCGCGCTTGATGTGGCGCAGAACGCGCTCAAGCTATGTCGAGCAACCAATCCAAGGCTTCCAGGTACCGAAGCGCGGATCCTGGAGCACATCGCCACAATCCACGTCAGGAACCACACCTACGATCGCGCCATCGCCTTCTACGAAGAGGCGCTCGAAACGGCCGGCGCGATTCGCGACCTGGCTCGACTCGGGCGGACCTATCACGGCCTGAGCATTGCTTACCAGGAAAGGGGAGACCTCGCGCGGGCTGTCGAGTTCACCCATAAGGCCCTGGCCCTCTACAGCCTGGAGCACGACACGGCGCTGCTGGCACGAGGTGAGAACGAACTCGGCCTCCTTTTGATGAAGCAGGGGCAGATGGCGAGGGCGGAGGAAGCTTTCCAGTCGGCGCTCATACACCTTGATGAAGCGGCCACTCCACGTCTGAAGAGCCATGTGTTGTTGAGCCTCGCCGAGCTGCAGATGAAGACCGGCAGGCTAGCGGAGTCAGAGCAGACCGCCAAGGGAGCGAGCGAGCTCGCGGCGAACCTAGACGAGAAGATGGCGGTCAACACCGCTCACCTGCTCCTCGGACAGATCTACGAACGCATGGGTAAGCCTCGCGCCGCCGACAGGGAGTTCACCGCCGCGATCCGCAAGCTCCGCGCGCAGGGCCTGATCGCAAGACTGGCGGAGAGCCACATGGCGTACGCCGAACTCCTCGAGTCGCGCGGTGACATGGTCGCATCCAACAGGCACTGGAAGCAGGCGGCCAAAATCGCGGTTCGTCGCGAGCTGGCGGCGGCTGTCTAGCGCCCGGGCGCGTCGCTTCTCAAGAGAGCACGGCGTCCGTCACGACCGGCTCAATCTGAGGCGGAAATCGTCGGCCCCGCTGCTTCCCTCGTTGAGATAGACCAGCGATCGCCTCGGGTCGTCGGCCACGAGGCGAACGTACTTGTCGAATCGCCGCCACCGCGCCTTTGATAATCATCTGGACAATCAAAAGATCATCAGCGACCGCCACAGACGACGCCAGTAGAACCACCCAAGACCGACGACAACCAAGATCCCTGATGCGATTGCCAGACCAACTACGACGATTGCGTCCCGCACGCTTGCCGGTCCACTCGACAGGTAGTCGAGCGTCAGGTCGTAGTTGACGGTCGTATCGGAAGTCATGTGTCCGGTGTAGATGACGCTCACAGTCCAGTCGCCGCCTTTGGCGGCTGACTGTGGTGAGACAGTCACGGGAATGTCCTGACCTGCGGGCCTGACGACCTTGTCGGTTTCGAGCGGACCCAGTATGACCACCTGCAGGGAGCTCGACTTCGAGGTGACGGAGATGTGCATGGTCTGGGCGCCAGACACCTTGATTCGGTAGGTGTTGCTCGGGTAATGACACCCCGCCGACCGGTTGTAATAGGTGTCAGGCCGGAAGTACTCCTGCTGCTGCGACTGTACGGTGGCGAAACGAGTCGACAGCATGTCCTCGACCGTGTTCACGAAGAGCTGGGTCCCCTCTTGCGTCATGTCGTTCGCGTTGATAGTGAAGCCCCAGATGGCCTCATTGCCTTGCGACGCGACTGTCCAATAGTGCGGGCTGCATTCGTCTGCGCTCGAATCCCACACCTCGGCGATTCCCTTGGCCCCCTGTCTCTCGAGCGAGCCACCGTCGTAGACAGCCACCCCCGAGGCGTTGCCGTCGTGCATGTACAGGTGAAAGCTGCCGCCCAGCGGCAGGTGGGCGAGCAGGGTATCCGATAGCGGATGGCCGAGGACGACCTCGCTGTTGCTGATGCCGACAGAGTT
>DASYZS010000168.1:0-2844 GCA_035945895.1 Candidatus Dormiibacterota bacterium
CATGATCGATTTCGTCGATCCGGCGACGTCGTTCAACGCTGCCGAGTACGTCGAAGGCGCCCGCGGCGCCATCGCAGGGATCATCGCGCGCGGAAGACTGCCGATCGTCGAGGGCGGAACGATGCTCTACGTCGACGCGCTGTGCGATGGCTTCACGCTGACCGGCATTCCCCCCGATCCATCGCTTCGCGCCGAGCTCGAGCAGCTCGACATAGCGACGCTGCAGGCAAGGCTCCTCGCCCTCGATCCAGATCCGGGCGTCGACTTGCAGAATCCCGTACGCGTGATACGCGCGCTCGAGATCCTCGACGCTGCCGGTCCTCCTCTGCGCAGGCTGCGGACGCGAACACCGCCATCGTGGAAGCCGGTGCGCATCGGATTGACTGCAAGCCTTGAGGTCATCGACGCACGACTGGAGGAGCGGAGTCGCGAGCAGGTCGAACGCGGTCTGGTCGCCGAGACGCAAGCGGCGCTCGAGGTGGGCGTGCCACAAACCGCGCCGGTGCTGACGGGTATCGGTTACGCCGAGGCGCTCGCTTTCATTCGCGGCGAGCTGACGATGACGGAGCTTCCCCCCGCGATGGCGCAGTCCAATCGAAGATATGCGCGGCGCCAGTTGCGTTGGTGGCGACGCGACGCGCGTGTCACATGGTTCGACATCGAGTCCGAACCCCTGAACGGTATCCTCAACTACCTGGATGAGTAAGACCGTGGCCGGTGCGAAACGATTGGGTCGCATCCCGCCGTATCTCTTCGCCGAGATCGACCGCAAGGTTCAAGAGAAGAAGCGAGCCGGCATCGACGTCATATCGCTCGGGATCGGTGATCCAGATCTGCCGACACCGGGCCGGATAGTCAGCGTGTTGCAGGAGACGGCATCTGATCCCGCCAACCATCGGTATCCGTCCTACTTCGGGCTGGCCGAGCTCCGCGAGTCGATTGCGGGCTGGTACGCCGACCGCGCGGGGGTGGAGCTCGACCCCGCGACCGAGATCCTTCCCACTCTCGGTTCCAAGGACGGCATCAGCCACGTGCCCCTGGCGCTCGTCGACCCCGGCGACTTGGTCCTAGCGCCCGATCCGGGGTACACGGTTTACGTGACCGGCGCGATCATGGCCGGCGCCGAGCCGCATATCATGCCGCTGACGGCCAAGAATCACTGGCTGCCCGATCTCGACGCAATTCCGTCCGACGTCGCGCGACAAGCGCGCCTGATGTGGCTCAACTATCCGAACAACCCCACGGCGGCGACCGCCGATCGCGAGTTCCTGGTGAGCGCCGTCGAGTTCTGCCGGCGCAACGACATCGTCCTGTGCCACGACGCGCCCTACTCCGAGATCGCCTTCGACGGCTACCGGCCGCTCACCCTCTTCGAGATCCCCGGGGCAAAGGACATCGGTCTCGAGTTCCATTCACTCTCGAAGACCTACAACATGACCGGCTGGCGCATCGGATGGGTGTGCGGTCGCGCGGACCTCATCAATCTGATCGGTCAGCTGAAGACCAACATCGACTCGGGCATCTTCCAGGCCGTGCAGTGGGCTGCGATCGAAGCGCTGAACGGGGGAGAGGACGAGACCAGGGCCGCGTGCGCCGTCTACGCGCGACGTCACCGCCTGGTGGCGGACACGCTGAACAGCATCGGCTGGGACATCCGGCCGCCACGCGCGACTTTTTATGTGTGGGCCCCGGTGCCGTCCGGGTATGACTCGATCCGGTTTGCCACGCACGTTCTCGACCAGGTGGGCGTGAACATCACGCCAGGGGTGGGATTTGGTGCGCACGGGGAGGGATATTTCCGTCTTTCGGTGACTGCGCCTGACGCTCGACTGGAAGAGGCGATGTCGCGGATGAGGACGCTCAGCATCTGATCACCACGCGGACGCCGCGGGAGCGGGCTTACCTGGTCGGCATCCTTTTGCCCGGAATCGAGGCGGAGACAGTTCGCGAGCAGATGAGCGAGCTCGCAGACCTGGCGCGAACTGCCGGGACTGAAGTCGTGGGGTCGGAAGTCCAGCGTCGTACCCAGGTCGACGCCGCGCATCTCATTGGCGCGGGCAAGGTCGAAGAGCTGCGCGACTTGAAGCTCGAGGGCGAGTTCGACGTCGTGATCTGCAACGAGGACTTGAGCCCTCGACAGCAGCGCAACCTCGAGCTGGAGATCAAGTCTCGGGTGCTCGACCGCACCGAAATCATCCTGGAGATCTTTGCCCAGCACGCGCGCACCCACGAGGGCCGCCTGCAGGTGGAAGCGGCGCGGCTCCATCACCTTCTACCGCGACTGATCGGCGCTTATGCCTATGACCGGCAGGTCGGCGGCCGGAGAGGTGGGGTGGGGGCTCGCGGCGGTTTCGGTGAGCAGCAGATCGAGGTCGAGCGGCGGCGCATCCGGAAGCGGATCCGCGACCTGGACCGGGAGATCGAGCAGGTGCGCACGCAGCGCCACCAGCAGCGCACGGGCCGCCGCCGCGCCGAGCTCGAGACTGCCGCGATCGTCGGCTACACCAACGCGGGCAAGTCAACGCTCCTCAACGCGCTGACCGGGGCCGGTGTGAGGGCCGAGAAGAAGCTTTTCGCCACGCTCGACCCGACGACCCGCAAGCTCGAGCTGCCGGCGGGCCGTGAGCTGCTGCTGACTGACACGGTCGGCTTCATACAGAAGCTCCCCACGGACCTGGTCGCGGCGTTTCGGGCCACCCTGGAAGAGGTGACCGAGGCGGACCTGATCATCCAGGTCCTCGATTTGAGCTCCCCAGCGGTGGAAGAGCAGGCGGCAACAGTGGAGGAGGTCCTCACCGACCTCGAGGCCGCGGACAAGCCTCGCGTGGTGGCGCTGAACAAGGT
>DASYZS010000169.1:0-5331 GCA_035945895.1 Candidatus Dormiibacterota bacterium
AAGCACATTCGGGCGCTCGGCCCGCGCGCCATCGAGCCGCCCGAGGTTGCCCCCGAGCCGCTGCTGCCCAACGCTCCCGCGCGCGACGTGATCCGCAACGCGATCTCTGAATCGGTCGCCTCGCTGCTCCATCACGATCCGCTCGTGCGCACCGGCCGCGACCCCGAGGCCGTGCACCAGGCTCGCGTGGCGACGCGCAGGCTGCGATCGCACCTGCGCACGTTCGGACCGCTGCTGGATCCGGAGTGGACCGAGCCGCTCCGTTCCGAGCTCGGATGGATCGCGTTCAGCCTTGGCGCCGTGCGGGACCGTGAAGTGCTGCTCGACCGGCTGCGTGCGCGCACGCAGACGCTGCCCGCCAGCGACCATCGTTCCGCGTCCGCGCTGCTGCAGCGGCTCGAGGACGAGATCGAGGCGCTGCGCAAGACGCTCAAGGGAGACCTCGACTCGCAGCGCTACGTCGACCTTCTCGAAAACCTTGTCGCCGCCGCGCACTCGCCGGCGACCCTGCCCGACGCGGACCAACCCGCGTCCGCGGTGCTGCCGGCCCTGGCGACGTCGTCCTGGCGGCGGCTGCGGACGGCGGTTCGCCAGCTGCCCGAGATTCCGACCGACCCTGAGCTGCACCGCATCCGCATCCTGGCCAAGCGCGCGCGCTATGCGGCCGAGGCGGTCGCGCCCGTGGCGTCGGGGGCGGACGCGTTCGCCAAGGCGGCCGCGAAGCTGCAGACCGTGCTGGGCGAGCACCAGGACAGCGTCACCGCGCAGGCGTGGCTGCGGGCGGCGAAGGTGACCGGACGGCGCGCGTTTGTGGCCGGCCAGCTGATCGCGCTCGAGGCATTGGCCGCGCGCGATGCGCGGGCCAGGTGGCGCAAGTCCTGGGATGCCCTCGACCGCAAACGCCTCCGCGACTGGATGCTCGCCACCTGAGAACTTTCTACGTGGTACGCCACGGCAAGGCGGGCAAGCCGGAGGAGTGGACCGGCGATGACCGGCTGCGGCCTCTGACCAAGAAAGGCATGAAGCAGGCGGAGGAGCTCGTGACGCTCTACAAGAAGCTGGACATCGCGGACGTGTTCTCGAGCGCCTACCTGCGCTGCGTGCAGACGGTCGAACCGGTCGCGCGGGCACGCGGGCTGACCGTGAAGCATTCTCCTTCGCTCGAGTTCGGCGCCGGTCTCGAAGGGCTCGGAGAGTTTCTTGGCGACCGCTCGCTCGACAACGTCGTGCTGAGCACGCATGGCGACATCATGTTCGAGCTGGTCGAAGACCTCGTAGCGCGCGAGGTGATCCGGCAGGGGTACGGCGGCGACGAAAAGGCCTCGACCTGGGTGCTCGAGGTCGACGACCACGGGGTGGCGGAGCGAGCGCGGTTCATCCCCGCTCCGTGATCGCGCCGCTTTTAGCGCGTTAGTCCGGACTGACGCGCAATCTCGAGCTCGTGAAGTGGCGATAGTCCGGACTATCGCGGGGTGTCATCCGCAATGCGGCCTGAGCAAGCGCGAGGCGCTGAAGAACATTAGCCTTTGACCGGATGACGGTCACGCTGCGCGGCCCTGGCCTCACCGAAGACCAGGTCGTCGCGGTGGCGCGGCACGGGGAGAAGGTGGCCCTGGCGGCGAGCGCACGTTTCAAGATGGAGCGCAGCCGCGCCCGCGTCGAGCGCGCCGCCACGTCGCGCGATCCGGTCTACGGCGTCTCGACCGGATTCGGCGCCCTCGCGGGAACCCGCGTGGCGCCCCTCCGCCAGCCCGAGCTGCAGCTCGCGCTCATCCGCTCTCATGCGGCGGGCGTCGGGGCGCCCGTCGACGTCGAGGTCGTGCGCGCGACGATGCTGCTTCGGGCGCGGACGCTGGCCATGGGCATGTCAGGTGTGCGTCCGCTTCTCGCCGACGCGTTGATCGGGATGCTCAACGAGAACATCACGCCGCTCGTGCCGCGTTACGGCTCCGTCGGCTGCAGCGGAGACCTCGCCCCGCTCGCGCACATCGGGCTCGGCCTCGTGGGCGAGGGCGAGGTGCTCGACGCACAGGGCGCGCGGCGTCCGGCCGCGGCGGCGCTCAAGTCCGCCAAGCTCAAGGCCGTCAAGCTCGAGACCAAAGAAGGGCTCGCGCTGATCAACGGCACGGACGGCATGCTCGGCATGCTGCTGCTGGCGTGCGCCGACGCCGAGCGTCTCTTCAGAACCGCCGATGTCACGGCCGCGATGTCCGCTGAGGCGCTGCTCGGGACCGACCGCACATTTCAGTCGCGCCTCCAGGAGGTACGGCCCCACCCAGGGCAGATCGCGAGCGCTGCCAACCTCGCGCGCTTGATGAAGGGGTCGCAGATCGTCGGCTCGCACCGGCACTCGCAGCACGCGGTGCAGGACTCTTACTCCGTGCGCTGCAGCCCTCAGGTCGCAGGCGCGGCACGCGACACGCTCGACCATGCCCGCCGGGTGGCCGAGATCGAGCTGGCCTCGACCATCGACAACCCGATCGTCATGGAGAACGGAGACGTCGAGTCGAACGGCAACTTTCATGGCGAGCCGCTGGCGTTTGCGGCGGATTTTCTTGCGATCGCCGCCGCCGAGATCGGATCGATCGCCGAGCGACGGGTTGACCGGCTGCTCGACCCGCACCGGTCGCAGGGGTTGCCTCCGTTCCTGGCGGAGGAACCGGGCGTCAACTCCGGCCTGATGGTCGCGCAGTACACGGCGGCCGCGCTCGTGGCGGAGAACCGGCGACTGGCCGCGCCGGCAAGCGTCGACTCGGTGCCGACGTCGGGGATGCAGGAGGACCACGTCTCGATGGGCTGGGGCGCCGCGCTGAAGCTGCGTACCGTGCTCGACAACGTGGCGTCCATCCTTGCAGTCGAACTGTGCGCCGCGGCGCGTGCGCAGGAGATGCGCCGCCCCCTCGAACCCTCGCCGGCGACAGGCGCCGTGCGGTCGCTGCTGCGCGAGCGCGTGGCCGGCGCCGGCCCCGACCGGTTCGTGGCGCCCGAGCTGGCGGCCGCGGAGGAGCTGATCAAGAGCGGCGCCGTCATCGCGGCCGCGGAATCGGTGGCGGGCCCGCTGCAGTGAGCCGCACTGTGCGCGCGCCGCGAGGATCAGACATCTCATGCCTCGCCTGGCCGCAGGAAGCGGCCATGCGCATGCTGATGAACAACCTCGACCCCGAGGTCGCGGAGCGGCCCGAGGACCTCGTCGTCTACGGAGGTACCGGCCGCGCAGCTCGGTCCTGGGAGGCGTTCGACGCGATCGTGCGAGAGCTGCATCGCCTCAGGTCTGACCAGACCCTGCTAGTCCAGTCGGGCAAACCGGTCGGCGTTTTCGAAACCCATGAGTGGGCGCCGCGCGTCCTCATCTCCAACTCGATGCTCGTGCCCGAGTGGGCCACGTGGGAAGAGTTCCGTCGCCTCGAGGCGCTCGGGCTGACCATGTACGGACAGATGACCGCGGGCTCGTGGATCTACATCGGCACGCAGGGCATCCTTCAGGGCACCTACGAAACGTTTGCAGCCGTGGCGCGCAAGCGCTTCGGCGGGTCGCTGGCGGGAACCATCACTTTGACCGCGGGCCTGGGAGGCATGGGTGGCGCGCAGCCGCTGGCGGTGACGCTCAACGGCGGCGTGGCGCTGTGCGTCGAGGTCGATCCCGAACGCATCGAGCGCCGGCTGCACCATCGCTACCTGGACGTGCGGGCAGAGGACCTGGACCATGCCCTGCAGCTTGCGGTGGACGCGAAAAGGGCCAAGCGCGCGGTGTCGATCGGCGTCCTTGGAAATGCCGCCGACGTCTTTCCCGACCTCGCGCGGCGCAGCGTCGAGGTCGACGTCGTCACGGACCAGACGCCGGCGCACGACCCGCTGAGCTACGTGCCGTCGGGTCTGTCGTCCGAGGATGCGGCGGAGCTGCGGCTCGACGAGCCGGACACATATGTCCGTCGTGCGCGCGAGAGCATGTCGCGGCAGGTCGACGCGATGGTGGCGTTCCTCGATCGCGGTGCCGAGGTGTTCGATTACGGCAACAGCCTGCGCGCCGAAGCGCGCCTCGGAGGAAGCACGCGCGCATTCGACTACCCGGGTTTCGTTCCCGCCTACATCCGCCCGCTGTTTTGCGAAGGCAAGGGCCCGTTTCGGTGGGTCGCACTGTCGGGGGATCCGGCGGACATCGCAGCGACGGACCGCGCGATTCTTGACGAGTTTGCGGGCGACGAGGCGCTCGTGCGCTGGATCAAGGCCGCGGGCGAAAGGGTGAAGTTCCAGGGCCTGCCCGCGCGCATCTGCTGGCTCGGCTACGGCGAGCGCGCTCGCGCGGGGCGGCGGTTCAACGAGCTCGTCCGATCGGGCGAGGTGAAAGCGCCGATCGTAATCGGCCGCGACCATTTGGACGCTGGGTCGGTCGCATCGCCGTATCGCGAGACGGAGGCGATGCTCGACGGGTCGGACGCGATCGCCGACTGGCCGATCCTCAACGCCCTCCTCAACACATCGAGCGGGGCGACGTGGGTCAGCGTCCACCACGGAGGAGGCGTCGGGATCGGGCGATCGATCCACGCGGGCATGGTCGTGGTCGCGGACGGCACCCAGCTCGCGGAGCGGAAGCTCGAGCGGGTGCTGACCAACGACCCAGGCACCGGCGTCATGCGCCACGCTGACGCGGGCTACGAGCGAGCGATCGAAGTGGCGCGCGAGCGGGGCGTGCACGTCCCGATGCTGGACTGAAATGCGCGATAGTCCGGACTATCGCGGGAATTCGCGCGCGAGATGTTGCGTTAGTCCGGACTATCGCGGGTGGTTGGGAGGGCGGCGGTGAACGGCACAGGGCGCTGGCACGCCGAGCAGGCATGGCTCGGGCATCCCGCGCAGGACGTGCTGATCGATGTAGTGGGCGGCCGCATCAGCGCGATCGAGGAAGGAGTTCCCGCCCCCGCTGATGCGGCCGTGCTCAGGGGCTGGACGATCCCGGGGCTCGCGAACGTCCACAGCCACGCGTTCCAGCGCCTGCTCCGCGGCGAGGTCGAGTCCGGTGGCGATGACTTCTGGGAGTGGCGCACCCGCATGTACCAGTTCACCGAATGGGACCCATCTGACTACTTCAATCACGCGCGCCTCGTCTTTCGCGAGATGCTCGAGGCCGGCATCACTGCCGTCGGCGAGTTCCACTACCTCCATGGGCACGGCAACGAGCTCGGGGTGGCGCTGATCGACGCGGCGCGCGAAGAAGGCATCCGGATCACGTTGATCGACGCCTGCTACCTGCGCGGCGGTCTCGACGGGAGGCCGCTCGAGGCTGAGCAGCTCTCTTTCTCCGACGGCGACGCCGACAGGTGGGTGCGGCGTGTG
>DASYZS010000170.1:0-2893 GCA_035945895.1 Candidatus Dormiibacterota bacterium
CAGTACTGGTGGAACGGGACCTACTGGATCGCGACGTCGGAGTACGCGCCGCCGTGGGCGGAGCGTTCAAAGGACGGGGCTTTCTGGTGGGACGGCCACGCCTGGCAGGCGGTGCCGAGGCCCTCAGCACCGGTCGGCCGATAAAAAAGCGCCCGCCCGGGGCGCTCTGGCCAGATGGCCCGTTTGCGTCTGATAGCGCGCGCGACTCATAGTCGTGTTGTCGGTGGCTCGAGTCCACCCGGAACCACCATGGAATCCCACTCCGCCGTAATCGCGACCGCGGACAGGGTCTTGCTACGCCCAAGCAAGCGCCGATGGTCGCTGCTGCTGCTCGGATGCGTTGTCCTGCTCCTGGGCGGCGTCGGACTCATCGCCAGCGGCGCGCAACTTGATTCTTCGCCATTCGGGATCGGCGACCCACACGTCTGGATCTGGGTGAGCGTGATCTTCTTTGCGCTGGGCATCCCGATTTCGTTAGCTCAGATGTTCAGCGGCCGGGTCTACCTCGAGCTGACTCCTGAAGGATTCACCATCAGCAGGCTTACTGGCCACAGTGACTATCGATGGTCGAGTGTCGGTGACTTCTCGACGGAGAACAGTACATATCGAGGAGTGACAATCGGCAAGAGGGTTGTGTTCGTCGGCCCTTCCACGGTTGCGGAAGGACACCAGCGCCTCACGGACTTCATGAGCATGATCGGTGGCCGGCTGCCGGACACGTATGGGATGCGGGCCGAAGACCTCGCGGCGCTCATGAACCGTTGGAGGGCGAGGTACGGCGCTCGCGCTAAGAGCTGATCTGATTTGGGAGTTGCGGAGGTTGGATTCGAACCAACGACCTTCGGGTTATGAGCCCGACGAGCTGCCACTGCTCCACTCCGCGATTTCAGTATACCCGCGGGTTAGTGACCTTTAGGCGAGGGCGAAGGCGTGGCCGCGGGGCTCGGTGTGGTCACGAGGTAGAGCTTTTCGTTCGGCTTGGCGAATCCGTTCAGGCGGGCCTCTTCCTCGCTTCCGGTGCCGTTGCTCAGCGCCGCCACGTCCTTCTTATATCCGGCGTTTTGCGCCGCGATCTCGGCGTTCTGGTGGCGCAGGTCTGAGACCTGCTGGCTCAGCCTGTGGCTGAGGTACGCCTCCTGCGCGAAGGCGATCCCCGCCCAGATCAGAATCCCGCCGACGACGAAGAAGATCACGAAGTTGCGCAGCCCGAACGGGTTGGTGCGCACGCTTCCCGCCACGATTAGTGCCTTGCTGGATCTCATGCTGGGACGGTTCCGACGACTCGAATGTCGCGCCGGGACTATATCAAACGGCTACCGCGATTCCTCCCACCGCTCCAGCATCTCGGCCTCCGAGAGGTCGCTGAACGTCTTGCCTTCCGATCGCAGGCCTGCCTCGGCAGCGGCGAACCGTCGCCTGAACCGCTGGCCCGCCACGCGGAGCGCATCCTCAGGGTTGACCTTCAACGTCCGCGCGAGCGAGACGATCGCGAACAGCAGATCGCCCATCTCCTCGAATGCACGGTCGTGATCCGAAACTTCCGCGAGCTCCTTGGCCTCCTCGGCGACTGATTCGGCGGCCGCGGTCGGAGTCGCGAAATCGAAACCCACGCGCGCCGCGCGCTTCTGCAAACCGAGCGTCCACGCCAGCGCGGGTAGTGACGCAGGGACTCGGTCGACCACCGACTCGTCGCTCCCGGCCTTGCGCGCCTCGCGCATCTTCTGGTGCTCCCAGTTGCGCAGCACTTCGTCGGCGCTGGCCACCGATACATCACCGAAGACGTGAGGGTGCCGCTTGACCATCTTCGCGGCGACCGCCTCCGAGACCTGCTTGGCATCGAAGCGTCCGTCCTCGGCCGCGATCTCCGAGTGCATCGCCACCTGCAGGAGCAGGTCACCGAGCTCTTCCATCATCTTGTCGTTGTCGCCGGCGTCGATCGCTTCGAGCAGCTCGTACGTCTCCTCGAGGAGATAAGGACGAAGCGACTCGTGGGTCTGCTCTCGGTCCCATGGGCACCCGCCCGGTGCGCGGAGCGTGTGGACGACCTCGAAGATGGCTTCGATTCCGTCCGCGAACGGCCGCTCGCTCATGTCCGTGACATTACAGCGGCGCCTGCGGCGGTCGCGTATAGGGTGGCCATCTCGTCGAGCAGCAGCAGAAGGTCAGCCTGCCAACCCTCACCCTGGCGTCGCATCAGGAGGCGGTTCGGCCGCACCGCGATGCGGCCGGCCATCCGGCGGGACAGCTCCTCGACGTCGAGGAATCGCTCGGGATCGACGCGGACGACGATGTCGTGCCCCTCGGCGATGACGCCGCGCAGACCCATGCGCTGGCCGCGCAGCTTCACCCGCAGCGAATAGGCGAGATTGTCGAGCTGCTCGGGTGGCGTGCCGTAGCGATCTTTGAGCGAGCGGAGCATCGACTCGAGCTGTTCCTCGTCCTCCGCCCCTGCGAGCTGGCGGTACGCCCCAAGGCGCAACTTCTCGTCACGGATGTAGGACCGCGGGATGAAGTGGTCGAGCGGAAGGTCCAGGTTCATCTCCGCCGTCGACAGCACGTCCGTGACCGCCGTTTCTTCCGAGCCGGTGCGCAGCTTGTTGACCGCGCTCTGCAGCATCTGCAGGTACATCTCGAAACCGACGGCGGCGATGGCGCCATGCTGCTCGGTGCCGAGGAGGTTGCCCGCGCCCCGAATCTCGAGGTCGCGAAGCGCGATCTTGAATCCCTGGCCGAGCTCGTGCAGACCCGAGATCACGTCGAGACGCTTGTCGGCGCCTTCGGTGAGCGACCGGCGGGGGTCGTACAGGAAGTAGGCGTACGCGCGCCGGCCAGAGCGCCCGACGCGGCCTCGAAGCTGATACAGCTGGGCGAGGCCGAAGCGGTCGGACCGCTC
>DASYZS010000171.1:0-18044 GCA_035945895.1 Candidatus Dormiibacterota bacterium
ACGGTGACGAGCGGCCTGCTCCAGATGATGAATCGCGAGGAGCTCGAAGGCGTGCTCGCGCACGAGATGAGCCACATCAAGAACTTCGACGTCCGGCTGCTGCTGGTCGTCACCACCATGATCGGGCTGGCAGCACTCATATCCAGTGTGTTTTGGAACGGCGCGTTCCGGATGCGTTTCGGCGGCCGCAACAGCGGGCAGGCGATGCTCGTGATCTTTGCCATCGGTCTGCTGTTCACCCTCGTCGCGATCATCGTCGGACCGCTGATGCAGCTGGCCCTGTCGCGTCAGCGGGAGTCGCTGGCCGACGTGAGCGGAGTCGAGCTGACCCGCAACCCCCAGGGCCTGATCACGGCGCTGCAGAAGATCGGCCAGAACGACAAGCCTCCGCAGCGGTTCAACAACGCGGTGGCTGCGATGATGATCGACAACCCGGAAGAGCACCACGGGAGGTTCTTCAGCCGCCTGTTCGACACCCACCCGCCAATCGCCGAAAGAATCGCCGCATTGCAGAAGATCGCGAGCGTCCAGCAGACGTGAAATCCCCGGATAGTCCGGACTATCCGGGCCTTTTGGGCGGATAACTCTCGGTTAGTCCGGACTATCAGGGCTTTTTATGCAGAAAACTCTCGGTTAGTCCGGACTATCCGATTTAATTCCGCGGCGTGAGGCCAATCTCGCCCCTCCTCGCGTCGGCTCTCCATGTTCGTCGGAACGAGCTCGGCCGAACACTGCAGGTCGCGGGCTTCGCGATCGTCGTCGGCTGGGCCATGTACACCGCGTTCAGTGCGACGCAGTCGATCTTTCTGAACAAGGCTGGGCCGCAGGCCTACCCGCTCTTCTTCATCGTCCTTGCGCTCAGCGTCTGGCCGATGGCGGCACTCCAGGGCGCGATCACGCGCCGGTTCGGGATCGGTCGCGCGTTGCGCATCGTCCTCGCCGCCAACGTCGTCGCGGCGGTCGCAATCTTCGCCGCTTACTCCTTGCGCGAAGACGCGCTGGTGGCCTTCACCGCCTACGTCGTGTACTCGGTCGCCTTCGAGCTCGTCATGCTCAACTTCTGGAGCTTTGCCACGCAGCACTTCAACGTGCTCGAGGGCAAACGCATCTTCCCGGTCATCGCCGCCGGCTCGAGCATCGGCTACATCCTCTCCGGTGTCACCACCACGCTTGTCGCCATCTACGCCACGGAGCCGCTGATGTTCGTCTGGGCATTCGGCTCACTGGCCGCCATCACGATGTCGGTGAGCCTCGAACGCACTCTCTTCCGGCCGGCGTTCATCGACGACGCTGACCAATTCCAGGCCGAGCACGACCTCGAGCGCAAGCGGCGCGGCGCGGTCGCTGCGCTGCGCCGCGCCATCGAGTACGTCACAGGCAGCCGCCTGGTCCTCTCCCTGGTCCTGCTCGCTCTCGTCCTGCAGATCGCGAGCCGGGTGGGCGACTACCTGGTGGCGGTCCTGTTCGTTGCCGCCACGCACAACAATCTGCAAGCACTAACGATCCTGATCGGCAACGCGTGGCTCGCGAGCTATGTGGTGCAGCTGATCGTCAGCCTGGTCGTGACCCCACTGATCCTGCAGCGGCTGGGAGTCAAGAACGCGATCCTCGTCCTCCCGCTCTTCACGCTGGTGGGGTTCGCCGCCGTCGCGATCAACCCGGTGCTCGCTACGGCGCTGTTTCTCTTCATCGTCCGCAACGGACTGCAGACCGGGCTCGACGATCCAGCGCAGAACGTGCTCGGCGGCGCGTTGCCCGCGCAGGTGGTCCCCAGGCTGCGTTTCCTGCTCGACAACCTTGTCTGGCCAGGCGCGGCCGTGATTACCGGCGCCGGCTTGTTCATCGTGCAGCGCGCAAGCGGCGTGACGGTCGAGGTGCTGGCTCTGCTGGGCATCGCGGTCGGCGTGCTTTTTGCGATCGCGGCGTGGCGCGTGCGCGGCCAGTACCTGGAGGCGATCTACGCGCGCCTCCGGACGCATGCTCTGAACCTCAGCGATTTCCAGCAGGCGGTCGGCCGGCCGACCTCGGGCCAGGTGGCCGAGCTGCAGGGCTACGTCCGCGGAGACGACGCCAAGACGCGCGAGTTCGCCGCCGCGGCGCTGGCGAAAGCCGCCCCCGATGAGTTCGTCGCCATGCTGCCGGAGCTGCTTGCTTCCGCCGACCCCGTGGTGAGAAGACTGGCGATCCAGATGGCTCCGCCGGGCCGGCTCGGAGCGGAATACCTGCAGGCGGCCAGGGAGGACCCCGATGGGTGGGTGCGCGCCGCTGCCGCAGTTGCCGGCGACCACCCCGAAGAGACCCTGGCCTCGCTGTACCGGTCGCACTCGGCCGACGAGCGAGCTGCGGCGACCTGGGCCGCCGGATTCGTGGCCGACGCGTCCATGGTGCGCAGGTCGATGCGCGATCCGAGCTCGCGGGTGCGGCTAGAAGGCCTGCGCAGCTTTGCCCGCATGAAGGGCCAGGTCGAAGGCGTGGCGGGAGCGCTGATCGAGTGCATGCGCGACGACGTCTTCGAGGTTCGCCGGGAGGCGCTGCGCCAGGCGGTGCGGTGGTCACCGCCGGCCGAATCGCGGCAAGAATTCGCCGAGGCCCTGGCGGCCGGCTTGGCCAGCGGGGACCGCGACGTCCGGCGACTCGCCGCGGAGGCGATGGCGGCCCAGGCGCCGGAGGCCTTGACCCTGGCCCTGCCGCTGCTCCTCACCCGGGATGCGAGCGCTGCCGCGGCAGTGGAGGCACTGATGCGCAGCGGCCGGCCAGAGCTCTATCGCCATGCACGCGCCCACCTCGAGCTGCGACTGGCGAACGGCGTTCAGCTGGCCCGCCTCTCGGCCAGGGCGACGGATCATCCGCTGCTCCGCATCGGGCTCGAGGATTACGTGACCAGCGCCGCCGAGTCAGGGATGGCCGCGATGCGCGCTCTGCACGGCAAACGGGGATTCACCACCGTGGAGCGCGGCCTCGTCTCCATGCACGCGGGAACGAGGGTCGAGGCGCTGGAAACGTTGTTAAACTTCGGCCCGCCTTGGCTTGCCCGGCCGCTGGCGCTTCTGCTCGAGCCCGAATCCTTCGATCCGGTTCTGGCGCGGCCGCTCACCGCAGCCGAGCTCGAGACCCTCGCCCAGCACGACGACCGATGGGTCCGCGAAACGGCAGGCGCGGCGATCCATGGGCTGAATGAAGAGATGAAAGAGCTCATCGCGCTCAAGCAGGTGCCCCTCTTCAGCACGCTGACGCTGGAGCAGCTGGCGAGCATAGATCGCTTGATGGTGACGCGTCACTACATGAAGGGCGAATCAGTTTTTCGACGCGGCGACGTCGGCGGTGAGCTCTACGTGATAATCGACGGCGACATTCGCATCCATCTCGACCATGAAGGTCGCGAGGTCACGCTGGCGCGGCAGGGCGCCGGTAGCGTGATCGGAGAGATGTCCGTGTTCGACGAGCAGCCGCGGTCGGCCAGCGCTGAAGCGTCGGCCGACACCACGGTCCGGGTGCTGCGGCGCGACCGGCTGCAGGCGATCATCCATGAGCATCCAGAAGTGCTGATGGAGTTCATCAAAAACCTGAGCCAGCGCTTGAGGGAGATGGACGCGAAGCTCGAAGCCGCGAGCCCGGAGGCTGTCCCTACTCCGTAGGTTCGCTCTCGGCGCGGACTTCGATCTTCTTGCGCGCTTCGTCAAGGCGCTCGGTGGCGATCTTCAGATAGACGCGAGCGTCATCGACCGCCTTGAGCGCGTCCTCGAGCGAGAGGTTGCCGTCCTCGATGAGCTTGAGCTGCTGGTCGAGCTTCTCCAGAGCCTGCTCGTAGCTCATCTCCTGGCTCACTGTTCGACCTCCTCGACCCGTGCGCCGAGCCGCCCGGACGCGAGGCGTATGCGCACGCGGCGTCCAGCCGAGGTCTCGGCCGCCGAGCTGACGACCGCACCCGACTCGGCGTCCTGCGTGATGCTGTAGCCGCGCGCCAGGACGCCGTCCGGGCTGAGCGCGTTCAGCCGCTCCGCACGGTGGGCGAGAGCGCGCGTGGCGCCCGCGAAGCGTTGGGCGAGGGCTCGGTCGATCCGGTCGGCGGCACGCCGTGAGGACAGAGCCTGGAGGCTGCGCGCGATCCGCGTGGCCGCTGCCGAGTCCAGGCGCCGGCGACGCTCGCCAAGCCCCTCCTCACGGCGGGTGAGCTGCGCGATGGGCGAAAGCCTCCTGACTTCGTTGGCCGCGCGCTCCAGCCGCTCGACGTAGCGGTCCACCCGCTGCTTTAGCTCCCGGTCCAGCCGTCGCTGCCGGTCGCGCAGCTGCGTCAGCAGATCACTCTTCTTGGGGACAACGCGCGCCCCAGCCTCGGTGGGCGTGCGGCACTCAGCGTCAGCAACCAGGTCGGCCACGGTGCGGTCGGACGTATGCCCGAGCGCGGTGACCACGGGCAGCTTCGATTCGAGGACCGCGCGCGCCACGAGCTCGGTGTTGAAGGCGTACATCTCCTCGAAGCTGCCGCCACCGCGCGCCAGCACGACGACCTCGGCCAGCGCCTCCTGGTTGCACCGGCGCAGCGCGCGGGCGACGCTCATCGGCGCTCCGGCCCCCTGCACCTGCACGGGGTAGACGACGATGCCCATGTTCGGAAAGCGGTCCCAGATGGTCTCTTGCAGGTCGTGGATGACGGCGCCCGTCGGCGAGGTGACGAGCGCAACCGCATGAGGCAGAAAGGGAAGGCGGCGCTTGCGCCTCGCATCGAACGCACCCTCGAGCTCGAGCCGGCGCTTCAGCTCCTCGAGTCGCGCGCGGAGCTTGCCGACGTCGTCGAACTCGACCTGGTCGACGATGAAGCTGAGGCGTCCGATCTTGCCGAAGAAGTCGACCTTGCCGCGAAAGATGAAGACCTGGCCGTCCTCGGGCAGCGTGGTGACGCGCCGCGATTCGTCGGCGAAGAGGACCGCCTCGATCCGGCTGTAGCCGTCCTGGATGGAGAAGTTGTAGTGACCCGTGGCGCCGCGCTTCATGCCGCTGACCTCGCCCTTGACGAGCAAAGCAGTCAGCGGCCGGAGCTCGCGCCGTATCTCGTTGGCGAGCTCGGTCACCGTATAGGGGCGCGGTGCGTCGTCCGGCTTTAGCACGGGTCTAGCTTAGGATCACGCCGTGCTCGAACTCGCGCTGACCCTTACGGCGGATCAAGCGCTCGAGGCGTGCCGGCGGCGCGGCCTCGTCATCCGTAGCGAGGGCGAGCGCTCTCGCTCGCGAGATCGCGCGTAACGCCGTCTAGAGCGCGAGTGCCGGCGCTCGCGGGGTATCCGGATGCGCGTAATCCGCGACTGCCGGCGCTCGCGGGTATTCGGCCGGTCAGCCCCCGATCTGGGACATGGATTTCGCCGGCTTGATGAAGCCTGGCTTGTTGATCAGGTGCCCTTCTTCCTTCCGCCAGATGGCGGCCTCGATCACGCGCTGCAGATGCTCGTCGGAAACACCCGATCGCATCAGGTCGCGCAGCGGGGTCTCGTGCAGCGAGAACAGGCATGTGCGCAAGCCGCCCTCAGCGGTGAGCCGGATGCGATTGCACGTCGTGCAGAACGCCTGGCTCACCGACGAGATGAAGCCGACTCCGCCCGGTGCGCCGTCCCCGAACGTGTAGCGCGTCGCCGGACCCGGCCGGGTGTCCTGGAAAGGCACCAGTGGGAACTGGTCTTCGATCTGCTCCTGGATGCGGCGGCTGGGCACTACCTGCTCGTTAGTCCAGATGTTGTCCCCGTCGAGCGGCATGAACTCGATGAAGCGGACCTCGTAACCCTCCGAGTGCGCAAGACGCGCGAAGTCCACGACCTCGTCGTCGTTGCGACCGGCCATCACGACCATGTTCAACTTGATCGGCCACAGTCCTGCTTCTCGCGCGGCCGTGATGCCATCCATCACTCGTACAAAAGCGTCGCTGCGCGCCATCTCCTGGAAGCGGTTTATGTGGAGCGTGTCTAGCGAGATGTTGATGCGCTTCAGGCCCGCGTCCTTCAACGCCTGCGCCTTCTGGCGCAGCAGCACGCCGTTGGTCGTCATGGTGATGTCCAGCGTCGGGTCGATGGCGTTGATCATCCCGATGAGGTCTTCGAGCTTGACCCTGACCAGCGGCTCACCGCCGGTGATCCGAATGGTGCGCACGCCGTAGTGCTCGACGAAGATGCGGGCCAGCCGGACGATCTCCTCGAACCGCATGATGTCCTCTCGCTTCAGCCACTTCAGCCCTTCGGCGGGCATGCAGTAGATGCAGCGGAAGTTGCAGCGGTCGGTGACCGAGATGCGGAGGTCGTCCGCCACCCTGCCGTAGGAATCAAGTAGACGGCGCGGCATTTAGCCGATGATAGCCACGATGGGGTACGAGCACATCGTGGTCGAGGTCGAGCCGCCGATCGCGACCATCACGCTCAACCGGCCCAAGGTCCTGAACGCCCTCAGCCCCGCCCTGGTCGGGGAGGTGGCCGGCGCCCTGATCACGCTCGACGCCAATTCGGAAGTGCGAGCGGCGGTGCTCACCGGCGGCCCAAAGGTGTTCGCCGCCGGCGCCGACATATCGGACATGGCCGACCAGGGTCCGGTCGACCAGCTGCTGCGCGACCAGACCGGTCGCTGGGCACCGCTGGCCGGTTTCAAGAAGCCCTTGATCGCAGCGGTCAACGGCTACGCGTTGGGCGGTGGGTGTGAGGTTGCGCTGATGTGCGACCTGATCATCGCCGGTGATGGCGCGCGCTTCGGACAGCCGGAGATCAACCTGGGCATCATCCCCGGCGCGGGAGGGACCCAGCGCTGGCCGCGGACGGCTGGCAAGTACGTCGCCATGGAGGTCATGCTCACCGGCAATCCGATCACCGCTCAGCGCGCGTACGAGCTGGGCATCGTCAACAGGGTCGTCCCCGCGGAGATGACGATCGAGGTGGCCAAGCGGACCGCGCGCGAGCTGGCCGCGAAACCACCGCTTGCTCTGCGCATGGCGAAGGAAGCGGTGCTGAAGGCCTTCGAGGCCCCGCTCTCCGAGGGATTGGCCGCCGAGCGAAAATCGTTCTACTTCTTGTTCGCGACAGAAGACCAGAAAGAAGGAATGCACGCCTTCCTCGAGAAGAGAAAGGGTGTCTTCAAAGGAAAGTGATAGATGGCGATTGAAGTCGAGCAGCAAGTAGCCGTTCACGCGCACGACGGGGTCGCGCTGATCCGCCTCAACCGTCCGGAAAAGCTCAACGCGATCGGCGCGCTGATGCGGCAGCAGCTGAGCGATGCGATCAAGCAGGCGGAGCGCGATGATGCAGTGCGTGTCGTGGTCCTGACCGGCAGCGGTCGCGCCTTCTCCGCGGGCGGCGACATTTCCGAGATGGAGCAAGGCAAGGGCACGCGGACTCCCGAGGAGCTCGGGCGCGTGCTCCGCGACGAGTACGGCGCGACGTTTCAGCGCATCCGCAGCATGCCCAAGCCTGTGATCGCGGCTCTCAACGGGCCTGCCCTCGGCATCGGCGCGAGCTTCGCGCTGGCGTGCGACATCAGGATTGCCGTCCCCGAGGCATACATAGGCGAGGCCTTCATCAACATCGGCCTCGTGATGGAAGGCGGGGCGAGCTACCTCCTGCCCAGGCTGGTCGGTCTCGGCGTTGCCTTCGAGATGTTCTTCACTGGCAAGCCGCTTTCGGCCGCCGACGCGCATCGTCTGGGCCTGATCAATCGGATCGTGCCCGCCGACCGCCTGGAGGACGAGGTGCGCGAGCTTGCCGCGCAGATCGCGGGGCAGCCGCGGCAGGCGCTTGCGGGCGCGAAGAAGGCCGTCAACCGCGGGCTGCAGTCGAGCTATGAGGAAGCCATCGAGTTCGAGTCGTACCTGCAGGAAGCGCAGGCGGCAAATGGAGAGTTCGCGGCGGGCGTGGAGAAGTTCCTGGCGGCTCGCGCCAAGAAGTAGTCCTTTGCCTGAAGCCGTAATCGTCGCGACGGCGCGCACGCCGATGGGCAAGTACGGCGGCCAGCTCAAGGACATGCGGCCGGACGACCTGGCCGCGCTGGTCTTGAAAGAGGCCTGCGACCGGGCGCACGTCAAGCCGGCCGAGGTCGAAGACGTGATCCTCGGCTGCGCGAACCAGGCCGGCGAGGACAACCGGAACGTCGCGCGCATGGCGCTGCTGCTGGCGGGGTTTCCGGTCGAGGTGCCGGGCCAGACCGTCAACCGGCTGTGCGGCTCGGGCATGCAGGCCACGATTACAGCCGCGCGCGAGATCCAGTCCGGCGCGGCCGCCGTCATGATCGCCGGCGGGGTGGAGAGCATGACCCGCTCGCCGTGGGTCATGCCGAAGCCCGCCACCGGATTCCCGCGCGGCCCTCAGACCGTTTACGACACGGCCCTGGGCTGGCGACTCATCAACCCGAAGATGGCCGCGATGTACGGCACGCTGCAGATGGGGGAGACGGCCGAGCGCGTGGCGCAGAAATACGAGATCCCGCGTGAGGACCAGGACGCGTTTGCCCTACGCAGCCACCAGCGGGCGATCGCCGCGCAGAGTTCTGGCCGGCTTGCTGAGGAGATCGTCGGGGTCGACGGAATCACCGCTGACGAGGGCCCTCGCGCCGACACCTCGCTCGAGGCGCTGGCCAAGCTGAAGCCGGCCTTCGCCGATCACGGCTCGGTGACCGCCGGCAACGCGTCGCCGCTCAACGACGGCGCGACGGCGCTGGTGTTGATGTCTGACACCAAGGCGAAAGAACGCGGCCTGCGGCCGTTGGCGCGCCTGGTTTCCGCGGCGCCCGCAGGTGTGCATCCGGACTACATGGGCATCGGTCCGGTGCCCTCGTCGTTGAAGGCGCTGGCCAAAGCTGGTCTCGAGCCCTCCGACATGCAGCTCGTCGAGCTGAACGAAGCATTCGCATCGCAGTCTCTCGCGTGCATCCGCCTGCTCGGCCTGGACGAGGATCGCGTCAACGTGAACGGCGGCGCCATCGCGCTCGGTCACCCGCTCGGGAGCAGCGGGGCGCGCCTGGTGAGCACGCTCGTCCGCGAGATGCAGCACCGCGACGCGGAGTACGGGCTGGCCACGATGTGCATCGGCGTCGGCCAGGGCATCGCGTCCGTCTGGCAAAGAGTCTGAGCGAACGCGACCCGACAGCGGTTCGGTCGATGTTCGACCGGATTGCGCGCCGCTATGACCGCGTCAATACCGTGCTCTCGATCGGGACCGATGCGGGATGGCGACGGCGTGCCGCGCGCGAGACGCAGCTTCAGCCGGGCGGATCGGCGCTCGACGTCGCGTGCGGCTCGGGCAAGCTCACTGCCGAGCTGGCGAAGCTCGCCGGCCCTGGCGGCCGCGCCGTCGGCCTCGACTTCAGCGCCAGCATGCTCGAGGTCGCGCGCCGTGCGCATCCCTCCATTGAGTTCATCGAGGGCGACGCGCTGCACCTCCCTTTCGATGACCGCAGCTTCGATGCGTCGACGATTGCCTTCGGACTTCGCAATCTCGCCGATCCCGTCCTGGGCCTCAGAGAGATGACCCGTGTGGCGAGGAGAGGGGTCGTGCTCGAGTTCGTGAAGCCACCTAGGGGGGTGGTCGGCAGCGCCTACCGCATCTACCTGCGGACTCTGCTGCCGGCCGTAGGAGGCGCGCTGTCGGGTGCCCCGGACGCGTATCGCTACCTCAGCGACACCGTCGACTCCTATCGCACGCCGGACGAGCTGGTGGCGATGGCGGAACTCGCCGCCTGGCGCAACGTGCGCGTCGCGACTCTGGCCATGGCGACCGTCGGAGTACTTTCAGGCGACAGCTGACTGCGTGACGGTCTCGACGCCGGCCTTGTCTCGAAGCAACAGCCGAACGATCACGAACCCACGGCTCCGTTCGCGATCCAGGGACCGAGGGTCCGGCCGACCGTCGGGCCCGCGCCGTATCCCGGTGAAAACCGAAAGCGCCGGATTGGCCGCCATCATGCGGCCGAGGGCGTCGGACATTGCTTGCGACTCATCGATGACCTCCGAAGTAACCGAGAGCCAGTCTCCACGGAGGCGGACGGCTACCGGGCCGCTCGTCAGGTTCTTCCACCATTTCCCCCCGCCCGGAACGAGCAGCGCGTCTCCTTCCTGCACGTAGCTGACGGTAGTCGCGTAAGTCCGGCCGGTCTTCCGGCCGGTGAATCTGAGAATCAGCAGCTGGCGGCTCATCAGACGGTGGGTGCCACCGCTCAGCACCAGCCTTGCAACGGGGCTGCTGGTGCGCGACAGCCTCTGAAGAAACCGACTCAGGATCTCAGGCATGTTCATGGCTCACTCCTCTGACTCGAGATGAACCACATGGTCGAGTCGAGGTTTGAGGCAGATGTGAATGCGGTGCGAAGAATCTAGGAGCTCAGGAGTCTCGGTTCACAGCTGAACGCGCCAGGCCGACGAGCGTCGGCCGCAGCCCGTCCAGCTCCACGGCCTCCAGCTCCCGCACCGCTGCTTCGACCAGAGCGATTGCTTCGCGGCGCACCCGCGGCAGCGCCTCGCTGGAGTTGACCAGCTCGGTGACGCGACCAACCTCTGAATCGCCGAGCGCTCCCGCGAGCAGCCGCCGCACCTCCGGGCCGACGTCGCGGTCCTCTGCCGCGTAGATGAGAGGCAGCGACAGCACTCGTTGCCGGATGTCGAGGCCGAGCGGCTTGCCCGAGCTGGGGCTGAAATCGACCATGTCGTCCGCCATCTGGAAGGCGGTGCCCACGAGATCGCCGAAGCGCCGCAACGCACCGACGATCTCGGGCGACGCGTCAGACAGCAGCGCGCCCGAGGCACACGCCGCCGCGAAGAGCGAAGCGGTCTTGCCTCGAACGACGCGCAGATACGACTCGCGATCGCCCGGGTATGCGCCGCGCAGCGCAACGTCGTCGATCTGCGAGGCGCAGATCGCTTCCAGGGCTTCGGCTATGGCTGCTGTGACCGCCGGGTTGCCCATCTCGGCCACGAGCCGGGTCGCCTTGGCGAAGTAGTAGTCGCCGACCGCAATCGCTCGCTCGGGTCCTTCCGCAGCGGCAACCGTCGGACGGCCCCTGCGATGCGTGCTCTCGTCCACGTAGTCGTCGTGGATCAGCGTTGCGTTGTGCAGCAGCTCAACCGCCGCCGCAAGCTCGGCCGCGCGCAGCGCGTCGGTGTGGGGACCGATCGCTGCGGTCAGCTGGACAAGCCTGGGACGCATCCGCTTGCCCCCGGCCTCGACCAGGCGTCGCATCGGTGCCGCGACCGGCTCGGGGTCGGCGAGCAGCTGGCGCGCCAGCTCGGCTTCGACCAGGTCCTCGTGTGATCGCGCAAAGTCGCCGTCGAGCTGGATGGCGAGCTGCCGGTTCCGCGGGCCGTCGAGCTCCACCGCGAAGACGGACTGCCACCTGCCGAGCACGAGCTGGCCCTCCTCGACCAGCAGCGTCAGGAAGGCGCTCAGCAGGATCTGGCGGCAGTGCGCGTGACCGTTGACGGGCTCGTCGACCGGTATGTCGAACCGGCGCGTGAAATCGTCGTGCTCGTAGCCGGCGCCAGATGGCGCCAGCCGCTCGAGCATCGCCTGAAAATCGCTCAGGAGCAGTGGCTCGTTCTCGTTGACCGCGAGGCCGACCGTTGTATGCATCGACTGCAGGTAAACCCGCCCGTTGCGCAGGCCGGAGCCGGCGATCTGGTGACGGACCTGCTCAGTGAGGTCGACGAACTCGGTGGGGTGGGAGGACCTGAATTCGAGGCGCGAGCTCTTCACCGCGCCGCCCCGAGGGACTGCTGCAGGAGGAGTCGGGTCGGGGGTGCGGTGTGCTCCGAGGCCGCCGCCGACGCCACGGTCTCGATGGCGCGGGCGAACGCGACCTGGACAGCAAGCGGTGCGTGGTCGGCCAGCAAGCGTGACCCCCGCGCCAGGCAGAGGTCGCCCATCAGCAGGGTGGTGGGAGGGGCGGCGCGAGTGCCCAATCCCTGCAGGCGCGTGCCAACCTCGATGAGGGCCGCGGCCAGGGCGAGCTTCTCCCGCACGTCCGGCCGGAAATGGCCCACCGAGTCGAGGTACACGCGGTAGGTCTCCGACAGGCCGTCAGACCAGAGTCCGTGCAGCCGGTCGAGCTCGCGGTCGAGGAGCTGGACAGTCACGAGCGGAGCCTTCGGCGAGAGATTCGGTGGCCAGGCGGCCGAGATCCTAGGCGCGGCCGAGCACGGGAGCGAGCGCATTGGTCGATTCGTGAGCGAGGAGCGCACGCCGCAACAACGGAGACCGGCTGCATGGGCGCCGAAGGTCCGTCGACGGTCTCCGCTCGTGACTGTCGCATCAGACCGCCTCGATGACGCTGCCCGCGAGCTGGCGAAACGCGGACAGGGCGCGGAGGCACGACTCGTCGTCGCGGGTCACGACGTAGTACAACCCAAAACCGAGCACGGTATTCAGCACGAGGGGCACGAGCACGTCGCGCGGCACAGTGAGCCGGATGCGGCCGTCCTCCTCGAGGCGGTCGAGCTGCTCCTGGATGACCTCGCGATACCGGGTGAAGAGCTCAGGCAGGTAGGCGCGCAGGCGCTCGGTCCGCGGCGCCTGCACGAGCAGGTCGAAGGCCGCCAGCTGCACGTCGCCGAGCCGCCGCAGGGAATCCCAGAGTGACTCCACGCCGACCTCGAGGACTTCGAGAGGGTCGGTCAGCTGGTTCAGGGTTCGGCGCAGCTCCTCGACCGACTTGGCGGTCAGGTAGCGCCACGCTTCGACGAGGAGCTCGGACTTGGTGGGGAACCAGTACTGGAGGTTGCCGATGGCCACCCCGGCCTTGGACGCGATGGCCCGGACGCTCGTACCGGAGTAGCCGTTTTCGAGGAGCGAGTCGGCCGCCGCGTGGATGATCTGCTCGCGGGTGCTCTCGGTGGCGGTGGCCCCGGTCATACGTATGTACCAGCATACTGAGGCCGGTAACCGGGTGCGGGATAATCGAACCGGCCTTGCGAAGCATTGCCGAAGCCTTCCCCAATCGACTCTGCGGCGTGCTGCGCACCGACAACGCCGAAGCAGGCTTTCAAGCGTGCCTGGCGGCCATCGAAGGCGGCGTCACGTCGATCGAGATCACCAAGACGGTGCCGTCCTGCTTCGAGCTGATCAAGGGGCTCGTCGCAAGTACGTTCGGGCGTTACCCGGTCGGGGTGGGCACGGTGTGGGATCCGGGCGCGGTGACTGAGGCGAAGGCCGCGGGAGCCTCGTTCGTGGTGACTCCTGTGCTGCTTCCCGAGGTCGCCGATCAATGCCGCAAGGAGGACATCCTGTGCGTGCTGGGTGCCCTGACGCCCACCGAGATCTACCAGGCGCGGCTGGCCGGGGCGGCGCTGGTCAAGGTCTTTCCGATCGCGCCCGTCGGCGGACCGAGCTACATCGAGGCCTTGAACGGCCCGCTGGCGGGCGTGCCGTTCTGGGTGTCAGGCGGCGTGGCCATCGACGATGTGGGCGCCTACCTCCGCCTCGGGGTGAAGGTGGTTGGGCTGACCGGCGCCCTGTTCCCCCCCGACGTCCTCGCGCAGAGGGACTTCAACCGGGTTCGGCAGGTTGCGGAGCTGGCCTCGCGGGAGGCCCAGGCGGTTCCGGCTTAGCACCCCACGTGGTAGTTGCACATGGTGGCGGTGATGTTCGAGTAGAGGTTCGTGATCTGCCCACCGGTCAGCAGGAGCGTGAGGATCACGACGAGGACTATGAGCGCGAGGATCAGCGCGTACTCGACGAGCGCCTGGCCCCGGCTGCGCTTACGCTCCCTCAGCACCCCACGTGGTAGTTGCACATGGTGGCGCTGATGTTGGAGTACACGTTGATAAGCTGCGATCCGGTCGCGATCAGCGCGATGATCACGACCAGCGCAATCAAGGCAAGGATGAGCGCGTACTCGACCATGCCCTGGCCCTTCTGGATGTATGAAAAATGAATCAACAGGCTATACCGGCCTAGTAGCTTAACCGTCGAACCCGGCGCTCTGGTCGCTAATCTGCATGAGCGCCTTCTCGACCACCGTCCGGACCATCCGTTTACGCCAGAAGTGACTCAGGTCGGCGTTGTCCAGGGGCTTGGCGGGCTTGGCGGCGAGCTCAGCCGCCTCCCGGACGGTTTCCGGATCGAGGCTCCGGCCGTTGAGGAACTCCTGCGCGGCGGTCGCCTCCAGGGGGTGCGAAGCGACCGCGGAGAGGGCGATCCGGCAGCCGGCCACGACGCCGCCTTCGACCTGCGCCGCAACTGCCGCGCCCGCGATCGGGAAGTCAATCGAGCCGCGCCGGCGCAGCTTCACGTACGCGGAGCGCGTCTGTGGCGAGGCGCGGAGGCGAAGCTCCGTCACGACCTCGGACGGCTGCTTGGCCATGTACTCGATGCCGTCATCGCGGTACAGGGCGGCGACCGGCAGCTCGCGCTCGGCCTCTGGACCCACCAAGGTGACGCTGCCTTCGAGGGCGATGGCCATCGGCGCCGTATCTGACGAGGACACCGCCCAGCAGCGCGGGCTGCTGGGGGCGACCAGGCAGATGTCGCCGTCTTTCTTCATGCAGAAGCCTGCTGCCTTTCGCCACTCATAGGTCATGTCGTAGTAGTTGCAGCGGGTGTCGACGCACAGGTTTCCGCCGATGGTGCCGGCGTTGCGCAGCGGTGGGGAGGACACGAGGCCGGCGGCCTGGGCGTAGCCCGCAAACCTCTTCATGAGATGCGAATCGCGTGATGCGTCGGCAAGGGTGGTTGCGGCGCCGATGACGTACACGTCGGATCCGTTGTGCACACCCTTCGCAAGGAAGTCGAGACCGATCAACGTGTCAACCTCGAACTGCCGGCGCTTCAGCTTGGGGTACAGGTCGGTTCCGCCCGCGACAAACATGGCGCGCGGGCCGAGGTCCGCGGCCATGCGCGCTGCCTCCCGGGCGTTCTTGGGGCGCAGGTATCTAAATCGCGGCAGTCGAAGCAATCAGTAAGTCCCCTCCTGGTGCGCAAAGCGCCCATTGAGGTTCTTAGGCGGAGGCTCGACCTTGATGGTCGGCGGATATGGGATCTCCGGAAAGCGCTGCGGCCCGTAGCGCGCATCCTCACCTTTCTCTTTGCGGCGCAGCGCCTCGACGATTTTCTCGGGCGTCACCGGGATCTCGTCGATCCATACGCCGAGCGCGTCATAGATGGCGGCGCACAGAGCGGGCGGCACCGGAAGCAGTGGTCCCTGACCGGCTTCCTTCGCGCCAAAAGGTCCTTCCTTGTCGACCGTCTCGACGATGAACGTCTCGACGTCAGGCATGTCGAGGAACGTCGGCGACTTGTACTCGAGCATCGAGGGCCACTTGTGCAGGCCCTTGCGGAAAACCTGCTCTTCCATCAGCGCCTCTCCGAGGCCCATGTAGACGCTGCCTTCGACCTGGCCTTCGACCAGCAGTGGATTGATGGCGCGCCCGACGTCGTGCGCGATCCAAACCTTGTTGACCGTGACCAGGCCTGTGCGCGCGTCGGCGTCGAGGTCGACGACGCAAGCCGAATAGCTGTACGCGGGGCTGGGGCCGACTCCCGATCCTTTATATGGGCCGGCGATTTTGGGCGGCGTGTAGCTGCCGCCGGTGGTCAGTGCGCCGAACCGCTCTTCGCCGAGCACGCTGGCCTCCTCGAAGGTGACGTGTTCGAACCTCTTGCCGGCGGCCTCGACCGCCTCGTCCAGCAAAGCGCGCATCTTGCGCGCGGCCTCGAGGGCGGCGTTTCCCGCCATGAAGGTGACGCGTGACGAGTAGGAGCCCAGGTCGATGGGGGTCGTGTCCGTGTCGGCGGTGACGAGACGCACGTCCGAAGGTTGAAGTCCGAGCACCTCGGCCACGATCGTCGCGAGCACCGAGTCCGATCCCTGCCCGATGTCCATCGCGCCGCAGAAGACCGTGACTCCGCCGCGATCGACTTTGATCTGGACCTCGGAGTGCGGCATGTCGTTCCAGTAGATGGCAGTGCCCGCGCCCGACAGGTAAGTGGAGATGGCAAAGCCCATGCCGTGACCGGCGCGGCGCTCGCGGCTCTTGAAATGGGAAGCGTCGAGCACGAGACGGGTGCACTCATCGAGTCCACACGACGTCACTCGCAGCCAGTTGACGGTCCTCGTGTTGGGCTTGACGAAGTTGCGGCGCTTCAGCTCGACGGGATCGATGCCGATGTCGCGCGCGATCTTCTCCAGGTGGAGCTCCAGCGCGAACCTCGGCTGCGGTGTGCCGTGGCCGCGCTTTGGTCCACAGGGTGGCTTGTTGGTGAAGACGCGGCAGCCCTCGAACCGATAAGCGGGGATGTCGTATGTGACCGTCTGCAGCGCGCCGGTGTAGAAGGTGGACGCGACGCCGTAGGAGCCGTACGCGCCGCCGTCGAGCGCGGTGCGGAAGTGCATCGCTGTGATGCGCCCGTCGCCATCCACCCCGGTGCGCACCCACATGAGGACCGGATGGCGCCCGCGGTGGGCGTAGAAGACCTCTTCGCGGGTGAGGGTGCACTTGACCGGCCGGCCGGTCAGCATCGCCAGCTTGCACACGATGATCTCGTGTGCGAACGGGTCGGTCTTGCCACCGAATCCGCCTCCGTGCGCGGCGCCGATGACGCGAATGCGATGCATCGGCAGCTCCAGCACCTTCGACACGGCGCGGTGCACGTAGTGCACGACCTGGGTCGAAGACCACAGAGTGACCTTCCCCTGGATATAGGTCGCGACCGCGCTGTGCTGCTCCATCGGCAGGTGCGTGTTGCCCTGGTAGAAGAACACGTCCTCACGCACGTGCTTCGCGCGCGCGAATCCTCCTTCCACGTCACCGAACTCCAGCGCGACGAACTTGTGGACGTTGTTCGGCCCGCCGTAGTCCTGGATGCGCTCGTCCTTCGCCGGCGCGAGGGCGGCATCGATCGACATCACGGGCTCGAGCACCTCGTACTCGACATCGATGGCGTCGCACGCGGCGGCGGCGATCTCTTCTTCGGTGGCGGCCACCGCCGCGATCGGGTCGCCGACGTAACGCACCTTCTCGTGCTCGAGCGCTCGCTCGTCCTGGGTGACGGGGAGGATGCCGAACTTCACCGGCAGGTCGGAACCGGTGATCACCGCCTGCACGCCCGGAATCCGGCGCGCGGCGGAGGTGTCGATGGAGACGATTCGCGCGTGGGGGTGCGGGCTGCGCAGGATCCTGCAGTGCAGCGTCCGCGCGGGCAGCATGTCGTCCGCGTACATAGCCTGTCCTGTGACCTTGGCCGCCGCGTCCACCTTGGGGAGAGGCCTGCCGACGACTCTCACCGCATGCGCTCCGCGGCCAGCTCGACCGCCTCGAGGATCTTGATGTACCCCGTGCAGCGGCAGAGGTTGCCGGCCAGCGCCTCGCGGATCTCGTCGCGCGTCGGCCGCGCGTTGTCTTCGAGCAAGGACTTCGCTGTGAGAAGGATTCCGGGGGAGCAATAACCGCACTGCGCGGCCCCGAGCTCAGCGAACGCCGTCTGCAAGGGGTGCAGCCGCGAGCCGTCGGCGATGCCCTCGATCGTCGTGATCGCGCGTCCTTCCATCTGCACAGGCAGCGCCAGGCAGCTGAGGTGCGGCTTGCCGTCGATCAACACGGTGCAGGTTCCGCACTCGCCCAGCTCGCAACCGTGCTTGGTGCCCGTGAGCTGCATGTCTTCGCGCAAAACCTCGAGCAGGGTCTTGTGCACCGGGACGAGAAGATCACGCACCTCGCCGTTGACATCGAGTGACACCACGACGCGCTCGACGTCGCGGAGCACCTCGTTTTTCATTCCGGGACGAGCATATTCCTCAGTGCACTGACACACGCCCAGAGGTCGGGCGCCACCGCGTCTGCCCTGCTCGCGGCAGGAGCCGGATCATCGGGGTGCACGAGAATCGTGCGCATACCGATCGCGAGGGCGGGCGCGATGTCGTTCTCTTCGCGGTTCCCGATGACGACGCAGCGGTCGGCCGGCACCCCGGCCCAGCGCATGGCCATCTCGAACACCGCCGGATGCGGTTTGAGGTGACCCGCATCGACCGAGGTGACTATCTGATCGATGTACTGGGCCATGCCGAGCATCCGGAAGTCGTCCCAGTAGCTGTCGGCGTCG
>DASYZS010000172.1:0-7873 GCA_035945895.1 Candidatus Dormiibacterota bacterium
GCGCCCTCGCCTTCGTAGTCCCACGACGGCTTCTCGGCCTCGTTGGCCTCGACCTCGAGCCAGAGGTCGATGGCCATGGCCATGCAGTCGAAGCCGGGGCCGAGGTTGGCGATCGACGCGGGAACCTTGACTCTCATTTACGCCCTCGCCGCCCCCAACGCGCGATAGTCCGGACTAACGCGAAGTCTCACAGCTTCAAGACCTTAGCGAGTGTGCGCGCGTCTCCGTCCAGCTCAATGGGCGGTTCTACGTTTTTCAGCGCCGCATCGGGGTCTTTGAGGCCCGAACCGGTCAGAACGACGACAGTCGTGGCGTCCTTCTGGATCCGGCCCTCGCGCACCAGCCGGAACAAGAGCGCGAGCGGCGCAGCTGATGCCGGCTCCGCAAACAGGCCCTCGCTGTTGGCCAGACGAACCTGCGCCGCCAGGATCTCGGTGTCGGTCACGGCCGCGATGACGCCGCTTGACTCGTCCCGAGCGGTCGTTGCGCCCTCCCAGGAGGCTGGGTTGCCGATGCGGATGGCCGACGCGACGGTGCGTGGATTGGGCACGGGCGCGCCCTGGACGATGGGCGCGGCGCCGTCGGCCTGGGCACCCACCATCCGAGGCAGTCGCGTCGCTCGACCGGCCGCGTGGTACTCGCGAAATCCCCTCCAGTAAGCCGTGATGTTGCCCGCGTTGCCCACCGGCAGCAGCAGGTAATCAGGGGCGTCACCAAGCTCATCAACGATCTCGTACGCCGCGGTCTTCTGCCCCTGGATGCGGTGTGGGTTGACCGAGTTCATCAGCGCGACAGGGTAGCGACTGGTCACGTCGCGAACGGTCTCCAGCGCGTGGTCGAAGTTGCCTTTAAGCGCGACCACCTTCGCGCCGTACATCAACGCCTGCGACAGCTTGTTCATCGCGATTTCGCCTGACGGCACGACGACGATGGCGCGCGACCCCGTGCGCGCCGCGTAGGCGGCCATCGATGCAGATGTGTTGCCGGTCGAGGCGCACATCAAGACTCGACTCCCACCTTCGAGAGCCTTCGCCACGGCAACGACCATCCCGCGGTCTTTGAACGAGCCCGTCGGGTTGAGCCCCTCGTACTTGAAGTAGAGACGCTCGAGCCCCAGTGCACGGCCGATGTTGCGGCTCGGCACGAGCGGCGTCGACCCTTCGTCAAGGTCGACTTCGGGCGTGCGCGGGCCAACGGGAAGGTGTTCGCGGTAACGCGCGATCACGCCCATATGCGAATCCGCCTATTTAGAAGACGCGAAGGAACGAGGACACGGCGCGGATCGGTTCCAGGCGCGCCATTCGCGCCCGTGCCTTCTGCAGGCTGGCGTCGGACGCGGGATGCGTGGTGACCACCAGCTCCGCCGTCTGGTCATGCGAGAACGCGTCCTTCTGGATGAAGCTGGAGATGCTCACTCCTTCTTCGGCAAAGACCTGGCCCACCGCCGCGACGACACCCGGCTTGTCCTCCGCCTGGATGCGGTAGTAGGCGCGGGTCTTCACCTCGCCAATAGGCACGACGCCGATGCGGTCGTCGAAGCTGAAGGAGGGACGGCTCTGCACGCCGCGGCGGATCGATCGCGCAAGGTCGATCAGGTCGCCCACCACCGCCGAGGCTGTGGGGCGACCGCCCGCACCCTCGCCGACGAGCAAAACCTCACCGACCAGGTCGCCCTGGACGAAGACGGCGTTCTCCGCTCCCTCGACGCGAGCAAGCGGATGGTCGAGCGGAATCATGGCGGGGTGCACGCGGGCTTCAACACGTCCCGGATGACGCTGCGTATGCGCGATGAGCTTGATTGCGTAACCGAGCTCGCGCGCGTACCGGAAGTCGACGGGTTCGATACCCTCGATCCCCTCGCGGTAGATGTCGTCAGGACGCACCTTGATCTCATATGCGATCGACGCGAGGATCGCGAGTTTGTAGGTCGCGTCGAATCCGCCTATATCGTCGGTGGGATCCGCTTCCGCGTAGCCTGCATCCTGCGCCTCGCGCACCGCATCGCGCATCGCAAGTCCGTCCAATGCCATCCGCCCGAGCACGTAGTTGGTCGTGCCGTTGATGACAGCGGATACGCGCTCGATGCGGTTGGCCTGCAGATCGGTGCGAAAAGTGCTGATCAGAGGGATGCCACCGCCGACCGCGGCCTCGAAGTAGACGTCGACGTTTTTTTCGGCGGCTTCGTCCAGGATCTCCGGTCCGTGCTTGGCCATGACGACCTTGTTGGCCGTGATCACGTGCTTGCCGCTCTCGATCGCCTGCGCGATGTAGGAGCGCATCGGCTCGTCGCCGCCCGCAACCTCGATCAGCACCTCGATCGAAGGATCCTCGAGAATGCGCCCCGCCTCGGTGGTCAGCAGGTCCGATGAGACGTCGATCGCCCGACGCTTCTGGGGGTCGCGCACCAGGATTCGTTTCAAGCAAAGGTCCACACCGGCGCGCCGCGACAGCTGCGGCCCCCAGGACAGCAAGCGCTCGGCCACCTGGGAGCCGACGGTGCCAAGGCCGATGAGGCCGACGTTGAGCGGGCGGGCTGAACCCATGTGAGGTCGTTATTGTCACGGGGATGGCCCTGATCCTGCGTGAGAACGACGTCCAGGAGCTGATCGAGATGGACGAGGTCATCTCAGCGGTCGAGTCGGCCATGAAGGACCTCGTCGAGGGCGACGCGCACAACGAGCCCCGGCGCAGGGCGTTTCTTCCCGGGGGCTTGCTGAACGTGATGTTCGCCGGCTACCCAGGCGGCCGGGTCAGCGGGCTGAAGGCATACACCATCGCCGACGGCCATGTCCGCTTCCTCGTCGTGCTCTTTGGCCTCGACGGCTCGCTCGAGGCGCTGGTCGAGGCCGACTTCATGGGCGCCTACCGCACCGGCGCGGCGACGGCCGTAGCCGCTCGAGCGCTGGGCGCCCCCGGCCCCGCCAAAGTTGCGCTGATCGGCACCGGCTGGCAGGCGTCGACCCAGGCACTGGCTCTGTCCAGGACGATGGACATCTCCGAGCTGAGAGTTTTCAGCCGCGACGCGGAGAAGCGTGCCATCTTCGCGGCCGAGCAAGAGGAGCAGCTCGGCGTCCCGACGGTCGCGGCCGAAACGGCCGAGGCCGCGGTGCGGGGCGCCAACCTCGTGGTGACGGTCACCACCAGCCACGTGCCCGTGATCGAGGCCGATTGGGTGGAGCCGGATGCATTCGTGGCGGCGGTTGGATCGAACTTTCGCAACCGCACCGAGGTGCCGGTCGAGCTCGTGGAGCGGGCGCAGACCGTCGTCGTCGATCAGCTTGCCGTGGCTCAGCTCGAGAGCGGTGACCTCATCCAGGCGCAGGCTGCGGGCAAGTTCGATTGGAGCAACGCGGTGGAGCTGGCGTCAGTTGTGTCCGGACAGTGGGAGCGGCCAGACCGGCCGGGCATCACGCTGTTCGAGTCACACGGCCTGGCGATCTGGGACCTCGCGGCGGCCACGACGGTCGTCGCCGCCGCACGCCGGCGCGGCGGCTACGAAGAGGTCGATCTGCTCAGCTGATTCCTAGTGGACGTGGGTCGAGATCGGCTGCGGCGCGAGGGCCCCGATCTCGAGCCATGAGCCGACGATGAACGCGGCCACCAGGATCACTACGAGGGCGGCGCTGGCGCTCGCATAGATCGTCCACGGCGACGGCCCGGCCGCGGCAAGACGAATCATCAAGTCCGACCAGTCCGGGCCACGCCGGGGTTTCCAGGTTTCGACCTCTGCCCGGATCATCCGGCTGACCTCTGTTTCGGAGGGCGCGCTCTGCCCTCCCTGAGTGGCTTTATCTTCCACGTAGGGCACCTTCACTTCTCGAACGCGCCGCGTCGCCTCGCTGGTCGCTTGCCATGTTTTTTCTCATGATCGCCACTGCTTTGGCGATGCGCGAGGCCACCGTGCCGGCTGGGACCCCGAGGACCTCGGCGATCTCCTCGCGGGTCAGACCTTCGTAGTAATGCAGCACGATCGCCGCTCGGAGCTTGGGACTCAGCGGGGCCAGCGCCGTATCAACGACGTTGCGCGCCTCGGCGCGGTCGTAGTCGCGGCGGTCGGGCGCGACGTACAGCCGGGCGGGCAGGAATCGCGCCAGCTTCTGCCGGCGAAGGTGGGAGATTGCCAGGTTGATGCCGATCCTTCGCAGCCACGCGCCCGGAGGCGCGGTCGGCGTGTAGCGGTTCCGGGCGCGGTACGCGCGGACGAATGTCTCCTGGGTCAGGTCTTCAGCCGCGGCGGAGTCGAGGACCACGGCGCGGATCGCCCGAAACACCGAGTTGAACTCCTGGTCGTAGAGCTGTCGGAACTGGGTCTTGGGATCGAGATGCTCCCCTTCGGGCACCCGCCTAGTTTGACGGGTGCTCCCCGATTACCCGCCGCCCTTGCCGCCGCACGCCTCCGGGAGGATGCCCTGGCCCGCCACGTCCTGGATGTTCGTGGTCGTGTCCACCGCCCCGAAAACGCCGCTGCTCCGCCCGCCGGAGAACGCCACAAAGAACGAACCCGCGGCGCCTGTGATCGAGCCGGTGACCGAGGCGGACATAGCCTGCTGGCCGTGGTCGTGCGTGATGGCGACAAAGGTCAGACAGCGGAACGTCCCGTTGCTATCCGACACCCCGACGGCGCCGTTTCCGGTCCAGGTCACAGTCGCACTCAGCGGCAGCTGGATGCTGGAGCCACCGCCGCCACCGCCGCCACCGCCGGCTTTGACGTCGATGACAGCTCCGCTCACGGGGACTTTGAAGAACCCGCACTGGGTGCTCGCATCGACTACTGCCAGTGTCGCCGATTGAAGGTCCGGACCGACTGTGAAGTCAGAGTCGGGGATGACCAGGCAGATGGTGTTGACGGTCGGTGGCAGGAGTGGATTCGGGTTGGGGATGAACTGATTGATGGAAAGCGTCGTCATCTCCTGCGTTTGCGGCTCACCGGTAGGGCGCTGCCGAACGATGAAGGTCGTTTGGTCGACGTTCAGATCGATGCTCGATCCGTCAATGGGGTTGAACGTGCTTACGAATGCGCTCGTGTTCGAGAACGTGAAGGTCCCGGCTCCGGCGCCGAATCCACCGGCTGCAGCTAAGGTTGCGATCGTCAGCGCGGCGGCGACGCTGGCGGCGATTCCAAGAGACAGGGCAACGCGTCGCATGAGCTTCATGGCTCGCAACTCCTCGATTCAGAAGAGCCGACTCGCTTCCCGAGCCGATTATGTCCCGAAATGTCGAGCTTGAGGAGACGAAGTTCGGGGGCCGGCACGGCCGGCCCCCGAGTGTTGATCAGGACGCGGCGATCGCGCCGATCCAGGTGCCCCAGTTGCGCCCGAACACGGGCGGTGTGGCGACACCCATGAATTGGTTGGCGTACTGGCCGGCAAACCAGATGTGGCCGGCTCCATCAAACGAGGTGGCTTCGAAGTCACCCCAGCGGCAGACGGGGATGATCTTGCCGCCACAGAGCGTTGGTCGGTACGACGACTCACCGGCCTTCAGCAGCTGACCTGCGCCGCTGAAGTTGGCGTCGCCGGCACCCTTGACGATGAACCTCGCCTCGGGGAAAACCTTGTGGCTCATGTGTTCGTAGAGCATGGTCACGTTGCCCTGTGCATCGGGCATCACGGCCGGATAGATCAGAGCCTCGTCGGTCGAGCTGAAGTAGCCCGTCGTGGAACTGTTGTTGCTCAGATTGACCTGTGCCCACTCGATTCCCTGGTCAGGGCGCGGTCTGCTGTTGCCGGCGTCTATCGAGGTGCCCCACGCCGCGTAGAGCACGCCGTTGCGCACGACCGGGGTCGCGGGGATCCGCAGGTCGTTTGCGTCGATGCAGTTGTTGCATGATGGCTGGTCCGCTGGAACGTTGACGAGGAACGGCGCGGTGGGCACGAGCGTTCCGCTGAAGCCCGGCGCTGCGCCGCCTTTGTCATGGCCAATCGGGTCGGTCATGGTCCAGACGACCAGACCGCTGCAGCTGTCGGCAAACCGCTCACCGGTGAAGCCGCAAAGGTGGCCGGTGTTCACATCGGGGCCGTCCATGGTGTCGACGAAGGTCTCACTGCTGCCGCCGTCCAAGTTGAGGGCGGGGTTCACTGTGTCCGCGAAGAACGGACCAGTCGCGGCTGTGGTACCGGGACCCGTGCCCCGGAGGTTGAAGAAACCGTCGGCGGTGAAAGCGGTCCCGCCGGTTTCCATCTGAGCCTTGTTGGCCTCGAAGAGCTCGGCGAAGAAGCCGCCCTGCTCGCCGAACATGTTGCCCGAGAAGAACACGGCCTTGCTGTTGATGCCGAGCTGCGTGTAGTCGGCCGCGAACTTCTGCACTGTGCCGTCAGGGTTCTTGACGTCGGTCTCCATGTTGAACTGGTAGACGTTCCAGCCGGCCCGCGGGTCGCTTGTCTGGCTGACCGCGACGAAGTAGGCCGACTTGTACGGGCAGTTGAGTGCGACGCCAAATGCCTGCGCGCCTTCGACCTGAAGCACCGCCGCCCAGAACCGGCCGTCGGCCGGGTCGTACAGTGCGCGCGGGTCGCTCAGGAAAGGCTGGTTCCCGTGGGCGGCGTCGCAAGGCTGCCCGGCGGAATCGAGCGCGGTTTCGTCCGGCACGCCGAAGAACTTCTGCGCGCTCACGGGCCACCCGGCCTGGACGTGGCCACTCGTGTCGAGGACCTCGAATTGGGTGTTGACACCCTGAAGGACCCAGTTCGGTGAGGCGGCAAGCGCCATGTCCGGCGGGTTGCAGCCATGCCCGAAGTACGAGCACGTCGTGGCCGACGACTGTTGACCGATGAAGCTTGCGCTCGCGCTCGGCGTGCTTGTCGTCGACGACACGGAGGCCGAGCCGGATCCGCTCACCCCGCCCGTCGCGTTGACAAGCGAGGCCGGGCCGTTGCCCTTTGCCCAATGCGGCGCCAGATCGGTCTGTTCGATAGAGGCTGACGCAACCACGGGGCCTCGGGCGGCGGCGGAGACGACCGCATTCGTAAATGGCGCGCTAGTTGATTGAAAGGTGAACGCCACTGGCGTAGAAGCGCCGGCGGACGACTGGCCAACTCCCGTAGCCAGACCCGCCGCCAATGCGGCGACTGACGCAATCGCAAATACGCGAGGTCGACTTATCAAACGATCACACCTCCTCCAATTGGATCCCCAACGGCATTTCCGATAGACACACCCTGCCGAGGACGCAACGACCCAGAGCGGCGATCCTAATCCCATTTCGGCAACTGAATCAACCACGGCTTCAGCAGCCGAAAGCGCAAAACCTGAACGACGACAATGCTTCGGTGAGGCTGCGCACCGTCCACCTCGACGTCGGCGTAGAGATTCGCCCGGCAGTCTCGCGCGACTTGCCTGCGATGGCCACGTGGAGCGGCCAGGTCGACCATGTCTTCCGGCCCGCGCTCGAGTCGAGAGACCGCTTGTTGCTGGTAGCGCTGGCGAATGGCCGCTTTCCCATCGGCCACGTGCTCATCGACCTGTCCGGCATCGTCTCTCACTTGATGGTGCTCGCCGGGTTTCGCGACCAGGGATTGGGCACCGCGCTCATGGCCCAGGCGGAAAGCGCGATTCGTGAACGCGGCGCGGGTCATGCCACGCTGATGGTCGAGAAGACCAACGAGGGGGCCATCAGGCTTTACGAGCGGCTCGGATACAAACGAATCGCCGAGAGCACAGCGACATGGGAAGACCCGATGCCGGATGGCACGCTGCGCGCGGTCGACCATCCGTCCTGGGTAATGCGTAAAGAGCTCTAAGGAGGCCGAATCGTGGTGGGCGACCCGGGACTCGAACCCGGATGGGTTACCCCACACGCCCCTCAAACGTGCGCGTCTACCAGTTCCGCCAGCCGCCCACTGCTGTCGAAGCCGGTTGATTCTACCGGTCGGTC
>DASYZS010000173.1:0-2134 GCA_035945895.1 Candidatus Dormiibacterota bacterium
CATGCCGGCGTAACGCAGCCGTGGCGTGGTGGCGCGCAGGAACTGGATCGGGGTCGTGATCCCAGCCCGCGACAACCTTCGCGCGGTGGCGTCGGCGATGCCGGAGAGGTCGGTCAGGCGGAGTCGTTCGAACACGGACACCAGGTTCGTGTGGTCGATGCGTGAGAGCCCGTCGCGCTTGTCGAGGTTCGACGCCTGCTTGGCCATCCAGATCGACGTCGACACGCCCACCGACGCGGTCACGCACTCGCCGATCTCCTCCCGGATCGCCGCCTTGATGGCCCGACCGACGCCCTCGGGCCCGAGCTTGTTGAGGTTGGGCGTACCCGCAAGGTTCACGGACGCCTCGTCGATCGACATTCGCCGCACGTCGGGACTGTGCCTCTCCATGATCTCGACCATCCGGTCCGACGCGGCGCGGTACTTGGGCGGGTCAGGCTCGCGGACTATGACGGCGGGGAAGATCGCCTTGGCCTCGAAGACCTTCATCCCCGTCTTGATGCCCAGGTCCCGGGCCTCGCGCGATGACGAGACGATCGTCGCCGCGTCGGTCGCGTAGGCCGCGATGGCGAGCACACGGCCGCGCAGGCTCGGGTCGTGCTGCTGCTCGATCGAGGCGAAGGCGCAGTTGAGGTCGACGACCAGGGTGGTGGGGTCGGCCGTGTTCAAACCCAGCCCGTCGTCGAGCACAAACTAATGTTCGCACGGGCCGACGGGAGCCGCAAGCCTTAGATCGGGGAGACGGCGACCTCGACGGTCCGGGTGCGCGGACCGTCCCACTCGCAAAGAAACACCGCCTGCCATCGGCCCAGCGCGAGCCTGCCGCCGCGCACCGGGGCGCTGCATGACGGTCCGACAAGCGCCGTCTTGATGTGGGAATCGGAGTTGCCTTCGGCGTGCTCGAAGGCGGCTTCCTTTGGGACGATCTCGGCGAGGTGTGACTCGATGTCGGCCGCGACGTTGGGGTCCGCGCCCTCGTTGATCGTCACCCCCGCGGTGGTGTGGGGCACGAAAACGAGGCAGACGCCTTCCTTGACGCCCGACTTATCCACCGCCTCGGCGACCTGCTTGGTTATGTCGACGAGCTCAGCCCGCCGTCGTGTCCCGACCTCGAACGAGACCCAACCCACGACCGCATCTTCGTACTTCGCAGCGGAATTAGTGGAGGTCAGATCTGGTTGAATTCCCGGTTTCAAAAATCCCCTTCCGAGGTATCACAAACCTGCATGCAACTCGAAAGCTCCGCTTCACTCTGGCTTGACGAAGCCGACGACAGCTCTCCCGGGATCGCGGACGTCCTGTCCGACCTCGAGCGGGAGCGTCCCCACGCGCCAGCCGAACCCACCCAGGCCGATCCTGACGATGCCCTCGGCGCGTATCTCCGCGAGATCGGCCGCGGGAGCCTGCTGACCAAGGACCAGGAGGTCGAGCTGGCCAAGCAGATCGAGGCAGGCAGCGATGCCGCGCGGCGCCGGATGACGGAGGCGAACCTGCGCCTCGTGGTTTCGATCGCCAAGAAGTACCAGGGTCGCGGGATGCCCCTGCTCGACCTCATCCAGGAGGGCAACGTCGGGCTCATGCGCGCGGTGGCCAAGTTCGACTACCGCCGCGGCTTCAAGTTCTCGACCTACGCGACCTGGTGGATCCGGCAAGCGGTGCTTCGCGCCATCGGTGACCAGGCGCGGACGATCCGGTTGCCCATCCATATCGGCGACCAGACCAACAAGCTGGTCCGGATTACGGACCGCCTGCGAGACGCGCTCGGCCGCCAGCCGAGCGACGAGGAGATCGGCGAGGAGCTGGGCCTGACCGCGCTGGAGGTCGAGACGCTGCGCCAGACAGCGCGCGACACCGTCTCCCTCGAGACGCCAATCGGCGAAGAGGGCGACACCGAACTTGGGCACCTCATCGAGGACGAGCAGGCCGAGTCGCCGGCGGCAGCTGCACTCGAGGCCGACCTCAAGGACCAGGTTGACGAGGTTTTGCGCACGCTGGACGGGCGCATGCGTCGAGTCATCCAGCTCCGCTTCGGCCTGACCGACGGTCATCAGCGCCCGCTGGACGAGGTTGCGCGCCGGCTCGGAACCAGTCGGGAGACCGTGCGCCAGCTGGAGCGCCAGGCGCTCGACCGGCT
>DASYZS010000174.1:0-12647 GCA_035945895.1 Candidatus Dormiibacterota bacterium
GGCACATTCATCTTCTTCGGCTATCGCGGATCAAACCGCGTCGAACGGTGCTTAACTCTCGATCCGCGCATGGGCATCTGGAACTCGTGGGACCGACGGCACCGAATTTTCGCCATCGCAGTCGCGTTCGTTGCGATCGCCTCGGTGTTCTACGCACTGACGCTCAAGTACGTGTTCTTCGGGCAGAGAACCGTCATTGCCATCGACGACATCGGCGAGGCGCTGGCGGCGGCGATTGCCGCGGGCGCGTGTGCGTGGGCCGCATCTCGGGCAGAAGGCAAGAACCGCCTGGGCTGGGCGCTCATGAGCGTCTCCACCGGTCTGTGGTCCGCGGGCCAGGTCGTCTGGTCGATCTACGAGGTGGTGCTGCGGCAGCCCGTCCCCCAGCCGGGGCTGCCAGACGTGGGTTTCTTGACCGCTGTCCCGTTTGCCGTCGCGGGCATTCGCGCCTTCTGGGGTAACGCCCGAGGCACCTCCGCCAGCTGGCGCATCTGGTTCGACGGCCTGATCGTCGCCATCGCATTGACCTCGACGGCCTGGGGCTTCGGGCTGCGGCTGGTGTGGAACACCACGGGCGACCTCGGCGCAAAGACTTACGCCCTCACCTATCCGGTCGGAGACATCCTCATTGGAACCGTCCTCATCCTTGCCATCCGTCGCGCCGCCGGACAGCAGAAAGGCCGGATGGCTTTCCTGCTTGCCGGTGTCGCTTCGTACTCCCTGGCCGACAGCGCCTTCGCGTACCTCACGGCGCAAGGAGCGTACGGAGCCATCGGGAGCGTCCTGAACACAGGGTGGTTCACAGGCTTTCTTCTGATCGCGCTCGCCGCCGCTTATCCCACCGGCACGGTGAAGACCGCAACGCAGGAGCCGTCACTTGATCTCTGGCAGCTGGCGTTGCCCTGGATGACCCTGCTGACGGCGGCCGGCGGAGACTTCTACACCGCGCTGACGCATCAAGACGCCGGCCTGTTCCAGCCCGCGATGACGCTGGCTCTTGCTTTGCTCCTGACCGTCAACATGATCGTCGAGCGCCGTGAGTTCCTTGCGATGCTCAGCGAGCTGCGGGAGTCTCATGCGACCCTCGATCGGGAGTTCAAGGCAGGCCTGCACGGAATCCGGCGATTGACCGCCGCCATCCAGCAGGCTGAACACCTGGGGGTCGAGGACATTCATCGCATCGCAGCCGAGATCCAGGGCGAGGCTGTGAAGCTGGACCACCTCCTCGAGGACATCCTCGACACCGAAGTCGAGGGGGTCGAAGCTGAGGACAGCTCGGATGCCCAAATGCCGGCCGCGATTGGTGCCCGCTGAGGGATTCGAACCCCCGACCCTCTGTTCCGAAGACAGATGCTCTAGTCCGCTGAGCTAAGCGGGCCCGGCCGCTGAACGCAGGTCAGACTACCGCGACGTACCTCTCGTGGTTCAATCCCCAGGCTGCGTACCGCATCAAACCCATGGCGCGGTAGCGTCGCCTGCCTGCCGAGGTCTTTCCTTTTTCTATTGCGTCGCGCAACGCCAGCGCCGTCCGGCCGGGAAACTTGGTGTAGGCGCGACCGACCGCGTCGACGATGTGCGCGTCGGAACCTCCCACCTCGGCGCGTCCCAGGCCGAGGTTCAGACGACGTGCAAGCTGGTTGAAGAAGTAGAAACCGGGGGTCGCGTTTTCAACCTCGATCGCATCGAAGTCAAGCTCCGCCGCCAGCCATCCCACGCCGTGCACCGGACCGCCGCGAGTTCGGCGCTGGGTGCGCCAGAAAGGATGCACGGCGATGGCGAGCCCTCCCTGGTCGTGGATCGCGTTGACGGTCGCGGCCGCCGACATGCCGGGCCGGATCCGCCGCTCCAGGAACAGGCCGACGATGTGACCGTCGCGACTCGAGACCTCTTCGCCTACGACCACCTCGACCCTCGATCGTGAGGCGGCGTAGTCGGCCGCGCGCATCGCGCCTTCGATCGTGTCGTGGTCAGTCACGGCGATCAGGTCAAGTCCTGTTGCGCGCACGTGATCAACCAGCTCGCGCGGCGAAGGCCATCCATCGCTGAACGTTGTGTGCATGTGGAGGTCGGCTCGACCCGGGGCAGGCACGGGTGTGCATCCTACGCCCGCCAGGGCTACCATCGACCCGTTATTCCCTCGGTCCCGGGCAAAGAAAGGTGGAGGTGGTGGCCGTGGAAGGCTTGATGCAGGACTACGAGCTCACCCTTCAGCACGTGCTGTGGCGGATAGAGCGACTGCACCAGAAGAAAGAGGTCGTGACCAAACGTGACGATGGGGTTCACCGCACCACGTATGGCGAGATGATGCCGCGCATCAACCGTCTCGCGGGAGCGCTCAAGCGGCTGGGCGTCAAGCCCGGCGACCGCGTTGCGACGCTCGCCTGGAACAACTACCGGCACCTCGAGCTGTACTACGCCGTCCCTTGCATGGGCGCGGTCCTGCACACACTGAACCTGCGGCTCTTCCCCCAGCATCTCGAATTCATAGTCAATGACGCCGAAGACAAGGTTTTATTTGTCGACCAATCACTTCTTCCTCTGCTGAAGCCGCTTCTAGGCAAGATCCCGTCGGTCAAAACCTACGTCCTGATGGCCGAAGGCAACCCACCGTCGGTCGAAGGGTTCCCGGAGCTCCTCGACTACGAGACGTTGCTCGCCGCCGAGAGCGAGAGCTACCCGTGGCCGAAGCTCTCGGAGCGGATGGCCGCGGCCATGTGCTACACGTCGGGCACCACTGGAAACCCCAAGGGGGTGGTCTACTCCCACCGTTCGCAGTTCATCCACACGATGGGGGTGCTCCAGGGCGACAACCTTGGGGTGCGCGAGAGCGACGCGATCCTCCCGGTCGTGCCGATGTTCCACGCCAACAGCTGGGGGCTGCCCTACGCGATCGGGATGGCGGGTGCCAAGACCGTATTCGCCGGCCGTTTCTCAGCTGACGCGAAATCGATCGTCGAGCTGGCGCAGCAGGAGAATGTGACCTACCTGGCCGGCGTACCGACGGTGTGGATCGCGCTCGCCGGCTACCTCACGCAGACCGGCGAACGTCTTCCAAAGGTGCACACGGTGGTGTGCGGGGGTTCGGCCATTCCGCGGTCTCTGATGGAAACCATGGACGAGCTCGGGCTTCGCATGCTGCATGCCTGGGGCATGACCGAGACCTCGCCGCTCGGCAGCGTCGCCCGCGTAGCCGCCGGCACCAAGCCCGAAGACGAGCTGAGGCTGCGGCTCACCCAGGGTCGCGTCGCGCCGGGAGTTGAGCTGCGAATCACCGACCCTGCCACCGGCGAGGAGCTTCCGTGGGACGGCGTCGCGTTCGGCGAGATCCAGGTCCGCGGGCCATGGATTGCGCGCGGGTATTACAACGGGTACGACGCAGACAAGCTCACAGAGGACGGATGGTTCCGGACGGGTGACGTCGCCAAGGTCACGCCCGACGGCTACATCCAGATCGTCGACCGCACCAAGGACGTCATCAAGTCGGGCGGGGAGTGGATCTCATCGGTCGAGCTCGAGAACGCCGTGATGGCCCACCCGAAGATCCTCGAGGCCGCGGTGATCGGCCTTCCCCATCCCAAGTGGGACGAGAGGCCGGTCGTGTACGCCGTCCCCAAGCCGGAGTTCAAGGGGCAGGTGACGCAGGAGGAGGTCATTGACTTCCTCCGCGACAAGGTTGCCAAGTGGTGGCTGCCCGACGAGGTGCGGTTCATCGACGAGGTGCCGAAGACCTCGGTCGGAAAGTTCGACAAGAAGGTGCTGCGGGCCGACGCTGCCCCGATCAAGGAGAGCGTCAAGGAGGGAGCGCGCAAGTGAGCATTCGGGCGGGGGTGAAGGAGCACAGGATTGGGCGCGACAAGTTCCACTTCAAGTGGGACAACTCGCTGGCACCGGCGGTCGAGATCGACCCCGGAGACGTCGTCCACTTCGACACCGAGGAGGTCACCGCCGGGCAGCTTCAGAAGGGCGACCCGGCGTCGAAGCTCAGCGAGCTCAACTTCGACCGGCTGTATCCACTGGGCGGGCCGGTGTACGTCCGAGGCGCCGACCCTGGGGACGTGCTCGAAGTCGAGATCCTGGAGCTGAAGCCAGGCGCGTGGGGCTGGAGCGCAATCCTGCCCGGCCTTGGGCTGCTCGCGTCCGACTTCCCGGAGCCTTACGTGCGCTACTTCGACCTCGGCGACCGGACCGCGGCCGAGCTGCGGAACGACGTGCACATTCCCATCGCGCCCTTCTGCGGAACCATGGGCGTGGCGACCGACCAGAAGGGGCCGGTCGACGTCCTGCCTCCCACCAAAGGGGCGGGCAACGTCGACACGCGTCATCTAACCGCCGGCACGAAGCTCTACCTGCCGGTTTTTGTTGCGGGAGCGCTGTTTTCCGCCGGCGACTGCCACGCGGCGCAGGGAGACGGCGAGGTGTGCGTTACCGGGATCGAATGCCCGATGACGTTTTCACTCCGCTTTGGAGTGGTCAAGGGCGGCGCACTGCGCCCCTGGAGCTTCCACTTCCTCACGCCTGCCCAGCCTCTCCAGCCGCGCAGCGACGCGGCCGGCTACCACGCGGTCTGCGCCCTCGGCCCGGACCTGATGGAGAACGCCCGCAACGCGGTTCGCGACACCATCGCCTGGGTGGTGGCGGACCACGGATTGAGCCGCGAGGACGCGTACATCCTGTGCAGCCTGGCGGGCGACCTTCGGATCAGTCAGATCGTCGACCAACCCAACTGGGGGGTCTCCTTCTACCTGCCCTTGAGCGTATTCAGCTAGCCCTAGCTGAGGGCGCGTATCGCTCGGGCATACTGACATGCCCATAGACGCGAAGGTGAGCACAACACAACTGGGGCGGTACCCGATCGAGGCTGAGCTGGGGCGAGGTGCCATGGGTGTCGTCTACCGCTCGACCCACCCTCGGCTGGAGATCCCGGTCGCGATCAAGGTCCTGTCCGAGCAGTACTCGAGCGACCCCGCGTTCCGGCAGCGCTTCCACCGCGAAGCCGCGACCGTCGCGGGCCTGAACCACCCGGGTATCGTCCGCGTCTACGACTTCGACGAGGACGGCCCGGTGCTTTTCATCGTCATGGAGTGGGTCGACGGGCGCTCGATGCGGTCCTGGCTCGACGAGTACGGCCGATTCTCGGTCGACGTCTCCGTCGACCTCATCCAGCAGCTCCTGTCGGCGGTCGGCGTCGCGCACGACTTCCAGGTCGTCCACCGCGACCTGAAGCCGGACAACATCCTGATCTCCAACCGGGGCAAGACCAAGATCCTCGACTTTGGCATCTCCAAGCTCATCGACGACAAGCACCGTCTCACCGCGACCGGAAGCATGGTCGGCACTCCGGCTTACATGGCGCCCGAGCAGGTCAAGGGCGACCCGGTGGACGCCTCGGCCGACATCTACTCGCTCGGCATGATCCTGTACGAGCTGCTGCACGGCGAGCCACCCTTCACCGGCCAGCTGCCGGCGGTCCTGCACTCGCAGGTCTTCGACAGGCCGCGCGCCTCGACCGCTATCCCCTCGCCGATCATGGAAATCATCTGGAAGGCGACGGCCAAGGACCACTCGCAGCGCTTCCAGTCGTGCGAGGAGTTCGCAGGGGCCTTCCACTACATGCAGAAGGCCGCCGTTGCCCATCCGCCTGCCGAAGTCGTATCCGAGATCCCTGAAACGGCCGACGACGAGGAAGCCGAGGCAGACGAACCGAAACCTCTCCCCGCGCGCGCTGACGGCCACAAGCCCGCCGGGGTCTGCACCTACAGCGATTGCGGCGAGCGGCGGGGCTGGGCCTGCGCCTACACCGACATGACGGGGCGCAAGTGCAACAGCTGGTGGTGCCGCCGCCACATCCAGTTCATCGAGCGGACCCCATTCTGCCCGCGCCATGCTTCGGTCATTCGGGCGCTTGCTCCGACCGCGAACACGATCTTCGAGATCAAGAATCGGCCGGCGGTGGACGATCGCGCGCTACCGCTTGCCGCCTTGGTCGCCGAGGACGTGGACAAGGACGTGACCGAGCTCGTCCGGCGTCGCTACCAGAACCGCAAGGACGTGACCATCGCTCGCGACCGCACCGTCCGCCAGACATGGTCGGGCCGTGACAACGTCGCATGGGAGCGCAGCTGGGCGGCGTTGAAGTCACAGGGTTATCTCATCCGCATCGCCGTGCGCGTGGCGGCCGATGAGCCCGACTACGTCCAGCTCCTGATCGGCAACACGGTGGTTTTCAAAGAGGTGCCGGACTGGATCAGCCGCCGGCGCGAGGGCGAACCGCCCGACCACGCCGACCGAGCGCGTTTCGGCAAGAAGCTGTTCGCCGCGATCCTCGAGCACGTGGACGCGCCGCGACCCGTTCCGTCGGCGACCCCCGCCAGCCACTCCAGCCCGCAGATCGAGCCCCCTCCTCCTCCGGAGATCAACCGAACCTTGATCGAGGGGCTGGTGCTGCGCTTCGCCTCCACCGCCACGCGGCTGACTGGTTTTGAGTTCGCCGAGAGCCTGGCCCTGCCGTTCGCGGCGATCGAACCCATGCTCAAATCGCTGACCAGCCAGAACTTCCTCGACGCGCTCGGGCTCGCCGGCGAGCAAGGGCCCTGGCAAGGCCGGCCGCTGCCCGAGCGCATGGCGTACGGCATCACCAGGCAGGGGCGTGCCCACAGCGATCAGATCGCGGACGCGAGCACTCGGTACATGGGACCCGCCCCGGTGTCGATGGCCGAGTACAAGGCAGTGCTGGCGGAGGCGGCCAAACCGGGAACGCTGGACCTCGTCAAGGTCGGCCTGGCCCTCTCCGGCATCGAGCTTGCGCCCGGCGTGATGGAAGCGGTGCGCGCGGCGGTCAACTCTCGCTCGTCCATCTTCATCTACGGCGCACCGGGCAACGGGAAGACGACGCTGGCCCGGCGCATCCCTTCGTTGCTGGGCGGACCGATCGTCATTCCGATCGCGCTGGATGTCGGTGGCGGAGAAGTGATGACGATCTTCGACCCCGCGGTGCACCGGCTCGAGCAAAACCAACCCGCGGACAAGCGCTGGCGCAGGGTGTCTCGGCCGCTGGTGCAGGTCGGCGGTGAGTTCCAGCTCGAGATGTTCGACCCGACCTGGGAAGCGGGGTCTCGGGTCTACGGCGCTCCGCTGCAGGTAAAGGCCAACGGTGGCGTGCTGCTCATCGATGACCTGGGTCGCCAGCGCGTCTCGCCCAAGCAGATCCTCGACCGGTTGCTGGTGCCGTTGGAGCAGGACACCGACTTCCTGAACCTCACCTCGACGGGGCGCAAGGTCGAGGTGCCGTTCCAGGCGCAGCTTGCACTTTCCACCAACCTCAAACCCGCCGAGCTTCTGGACGAGGCCTACCTGCGACGGCTCTCATACAAGGTTTTGATGCCGGACCCGACATGGGAGATGTGGCTGCGCATCTTCGAGCGGGAGCGGGAGCGGCTCACGATCCCACCCGAGCCCGCGGCCATGGAGATGATCCACACGATGTACGGCGGCCGGCCGCTGCGCGGCAACCATCCGCGCGACTTGCTGGAGCGGTTGGTGGACGTTTCCTCCGCGCGAGGTGTGCGGCCGCAGCTCACGACCGAGCTGGTCGAGGCGGCCTGGAACACGCTGTTCGTCGCGTCGTAGGCCGATACGTTCGTTTCGCGCAAAACGCGCCTAATTCCGTGTCGGACACGTGCTTTTTGATCAAAACGCGCCGATCGGGCGAGGATCAAGGCCGTGGGTATACTCAGCTTTCGCCTCGTTCGCGGCGGTGGCGGAATGGCAGACGCGCTAGTTTCAGGAGCTAGTGACCGCAAGGTCGTGGAGGTTCAACTCCTCTCCGCCGCACCAGCCCCGGCCTGAGCAGCCTTTGCTTCTTTCTTGACAACGCGCGGGCAAATCCATTCGACTGAGCGGGCTTGAGCCCAGTCACCTACGACCAGCTGAGGGTCCTCTACCGAACTTTGCTGGTCTTCGCCACCGTCGGGGTCGTCATCCTGGCCGTCGGGCTGGTCGAATTCGCCTACTTCGAAAGGCCCGGTGAGGCGAGCGGCATCCACGCCCACATCGCAGGCGTCTTCAAGTTCGACCCAACGACCGGAAAAACCTCCGGACAGAACCGGACGGAGTTTGCGCGGGACGAGCAGTTCGCTGCGGTCGTCGACTGGTCATCCATCCCCGGCAGCGTCCTGGTCGATGCGCGTTGGTACGACTCGTTTGGGTCGATCGAAGGGCACGCCGGTCCGGCCGCCGCCTCCGACCTGGTCAACGCCTCCATCGTCCCCGTGGCTGTGCCCGAGGGCTACCACTACGTCCTGCCAGGGAGGTACACCTTTGTGGTCGAACGGTTCCACGATGGTGTGCCGGTCGAGGTCCTGGCTCGCCGCTTCGAGGTCGTGGACCGCTAGTGATCGCCGCAGACCCCCAGTCCAAGCTTCGTCCCAATCGCTACGGCGTGGCCGCCGCCATCGCGACGCTGGTAGTGGTCACGCTCATCGCCAGCTCGATCCTCAACTATGTCTACCTCGACACCGTCCCTGCGCGCGCGTCGCTTTATGGACTGCTCGCTGTCGCGCTGATCACGCTCGGGACATACGTGCTCGTGCGTGCTTTCAATCGCGACCCGGCCGTTCGGCGCAACCACCTGATCCGGGCGGCGGTGCTCATCGGACTTGGAGTCCTGCTCTGGCTCCTCGTCATCGACGTCTTCCTTTTCACTCAGTCGGCGGGACCAGGAGTCGCGGCGGTCTGCGCGTTGGCTTGCGTCCCCACCACAGCATTCGGCCTGTTCGTGGTTCGGCGGATGGACCGCAATCACAAAGAGCCTTGGCGCCTCGTGCTGGTCGCGGCGGCGTGGGGCGCGATCGTCGCTACGAGCCTGGTCGTGTGGGGCGAGACGATCTGGGAGGCATCCGCGCAGCACGCGCTGGTGCCGGGACCAGGCCTCGACACCTCGCTCGCTTTCATGGCAGGCATCCTGGAAGAGCTGGCGAAAGGTGCGGCGGTCCTGCTGCTCTTCCTGATCATGCGCAACGAGTTCGATGACGTCGTCGACGGGATCGTCTACGGGGCGGCGGTCGGTCTCGGTTTCAACTTCCTCGAGTCGATCAGCTACATGACCAACGTGTATGGAATCTTTGCCGCCGAGGGATACGGCGGACCCGCGGCCGCGATTCAGTGGTACGGCCGCCAGGTGCTCGGGCTGTTCTTCGGCCACGCCACATATACGGCATACATCGGAGCGGGAGTTGGCATCGCGCGCCAGCTGCCGAACATTCGCCAGAAGATCTTTGCCATCGTGGCCGGCTTCGTCGTCGCCATCGCCGGCCACTTCTCCTGGGACGCGTGGGCGACGTTCTTCCCGGTCGACAACACGTTGTTCGGAATCGTCGAGATTCACCTTCGCACCCTGGTGATGACCGGTCCGTTCACGGCGGGCCTGATCGCGCTGCTGATCTTCGGCATCCGTTACGAAGGCCAGAACCTGGTCGACCAGCTGCGCAAAGAGGCCGCCAGCGGACAGGGCGCGATCCTCCCCGAAGAGGTCCCCATCCTTGCGAGTCCCTGGCACCGGTTGCAGCAGCGGCTGCAGGCCTTCAGCCGCGCCGGATTCCCCGGCTACATGAAGGTCTCCCGCCTTCAGACCGCGCAGCTCGACCTCGCGATGGAGCGCTGGCACCGCGAGCGGAAAGAGCTCGACACGCCGATGGAGGCGGAGCAGCAGCTGCGCAGCCGCGTGATGCAGCTGCGCCACTGGGTCGTCGCCTAGGCTGGGAGGCGACCTCCCAGCACCCTCGCGAGACCCAGCGTGAGCAGCGCGGCGGCCGCGCCCCACGTGATGGCCGAGACTGCCGGATCGCTGAAATCGGTGCCGCTGAGGACTGCGTGCAGGAAGGCGAGTGCGAACGCCGCGTAGCCGAGGCGATGGATCCACAGCCACACGTCCTTACGCATGTGGCGTTTGAAATAGGCGGCAACGCTCACCAGGAGAAGAATGTCAAGCGAAAGCGCGCCGACGCCGATCGCGAGGGTGCCGTACGTGGAGTGCAGCGGCACGAACACGTCGAGCACCGTGATGCGCGCTGTGTTGTCGAGCAGCAGCGAGACGACATGGATCACGGCGAGCGGAACCCAGAGCACGATCGTGTATTCGTGGAGCGACCTGACGAGGCGGTTGCTGCCAAGCCAGTCGAGGATCGCTGTGCGCAGCGCGATGCCTGTGACGAGCGCGATCGCCAGCGCCGCGTACGAGCTCAAGCCCGCGATGCGCGCCAGCACCCAGAAGAACTGATCCGTGGTCACGCGCTCAACCACCAGGCCAACGCAGCCGCGGCGCAGTAGGCGGGGGCCAGCGACGGCCCGAGCAGGAGCGCCGTCTTGGCCACGACCTCGCCCTCGAATGCGCTCGACGCTACGACCGACACTTCCGATAGTCCCGTGCGGGCCGGCAGCCCCGTGCGTGGATCGATGAGGTGGTGCAGCTCTCCCCAGCGCCGCTTGCGGACGCTGCTGGTGGCGGCGCCCTGGTCGCGCAGCATCAGAGTCTGACCGGCGATTGCGACTGGCCAGCCAGGGCCGCTCGCGCGCAGGTCGCCGCCGAGATTGACCAGGCAGTTCGGCCCGAGCATCGCGCTGAGCCGGTCGGCCATCCATCCCTTCGCGATCCCACCCAGGTCGATCCCCGAACCGCGAGCGACACGTGCCGCGCCTTCGCGCACCTCGAGCACGTCTGGGAGCGGCGGCAGCGGCCGCGCGCCCTCGAGTGTCGCAACCGAATGGCCCTCGCGCAGGGGACGCGTGTATCCGATCGCAGCCATGGATGGGAGCACCGCGGCGTTCACAAGACCGAAGCTCATCTCGTAGGCACGCAGACTTGCGCGTAACACGTCTTCGGTGTCCGCGCTGACCTCGCACCACGCACCGGCGCAGGCGTTCAGATGGGACAGCTCACTCTCGGCTGAGAACCTCGTCAGACGTTCGCTCATGCGCCGCACCCATAGCTCCGCGTCGAGCAGATCGGCTTTTTCGGCGAACAGGCTGCATGTGGTCCCCATCGCGTCGAATTGATGCGATTTGATCTCAGGACGCATACGTCGATGTCACTGCAGCTTCATTCGTTGGCTGAACCGACGGCCCGACGGTCAATCCGCCCACCGATGTGTTCGACGCATTCAAAACCGAAGGCTGCAGCGGCGCCGCTGGATTCTTCAGGTGCGACGTGACGAACACGGACGACACCACAGTCGCGCCGACCGTCAGCGCCGTCGCGACTGCCTTCAGCAGGAACAGCCGCACGGCGTCAGACGGCGACCGGCGCCTTGAGGAATGAAACGCGGTCGAACGTCGAGCCGAGAATCTTGCCCGCGTCTGCACCAAGGTGCCCACTCAGTATCTCCTGATAAACGGAACGGAAATCGACTGCGTATTTGAGGTTGCCGGTGGCATCGAGGCTGGTCAGGCTCGGCTCGCCGCCGTACAGGCCGCCCGTCACCGGGTCCCCGATGATCAGGAGCGGCGCAGCGGCGCCGTGGTCCGTGCCGCCGCTGGCGTTCTCTCGCGGCCGGCGCCCGAACTCCGACCACGTGGCGATCAGGACCTTGTCCGCCATGCCATGCGCCGAGAGGTCCTGGTAGAACGCCGAGACGGCCGAGTCGAGGTAACCCATCAGATCGTCGTGGCGATTGAGCTCTGTGTAGTGCGTGTCGAAGCCGCCGAGCGTGACGTGGAGCAGCTTCACGCCGGTGCCCGTCACGATCAGCTCGGCCGCCAGCTGCAGGGCCGCGGCGAGCTGGTTCTTGGACGAGTAGACGAGCCTGACCTTGTCCGAGTAATCCGCCATGGGCTGGTAGCTCGAAGCCGACGTGCGCAAGGTCGAGATCGTGTCGGTCGCGGTCGCGATCGCCGTGTCGAACAGAGCGCCGTAGATGCCTGGCGTGCCCTTGTACAGCGCGCCCACCGCGGCCTCGACCTCGGTGCCACCGGTGAACCCGAACTTCTTCTGGTCCTGGATCACGGTCAGGGTCGCCTGCAGGTCGCGCAGCGCGCCAGGCGCGTCCGTCGCCCCGCACGCACAACCGGTGAGAGGGTGACCGTTGGAGTCATAGCTGGTGGCGAGGGTGCGGCCGAGCCACCCGTCGACCTGGCGTCGCGTCGGGTCGCCCGTCTCCCAGATACGGATCGACTCGAAGTGGGAGAACGTCGGGTTCGGGTAGCCGACGCCCTGGACGATGGCGACCTTGCCCTTGTCCCACAGGCCCTTGATGCCGGAGAGGTTGTGGTTGAGCCCGTATTGAGCATTCAGGGGAAGCGCCTGGGAAACCATCGGTCCAGCGAGCTTGGGTCGCAGGTCGTGAAGCGCGGGGTCGGCCAGCGGCACCAGCGTGCGCAGGCCGTCGTTGCCGCCGGCGAGCTGGATCATCACGAGGATGTTGTCGTTGGTCATCCCCTCTCGCTTCGCGGCGTAGACCGCGCGCGCGAAGGCGTCCGGCACCGCTGCGTAGCCCGCGGCGAGACCCGCGGCGCCCGCTCCGAAGACGAGGCCGGCCTTGAGGAAGTCGCGGCGCTTGAGCTGGTTGATGCCGATCTCTCTGGTCATCTTGCGTGCACCTACTTGAGCTGAAATTCCGGGGAGGCGAGGGTGATGAACCAACGCGCGCGGTCGTCCG
>DASYZS010000175.1:0-6678 GCA_035945895.1 Candidatus Dormiibacterota bacterium
TAGATCGATGGTTTTGGACACTGTATGCCTTCTATATACATTTCAAAGCTACTGAACCAAACAACAACATCGCAAGCCCTGAAGTTATGCCTTAACCGGCTAGCCGCTGGCTTGCGTGATGGTCACGTTGGCCGAGGCCGAACATCTGGTCGGGCCGCCTGAGCACGCGTCCTGGTTGGTCAGCGTGATGGATAGGGTGCCCTTGTACCCGCTCGTACTGAGGGAGTACCCACGCGGGACTGTGACCGTGACCACGCCGCCCCCGACCGTGATCGTTGGCGCAGGCGGCGGAGTCGTACACGCCGGTGCGTAGTTGCATGTGTAGCTCACCCAGGCAGTCGACACGGCGATCGCTCCCGAGTTGGGCGTCCCGCCCGAGTACGGGAATGTCGCCCGACATCCGGGAGCGTTCACCGGGTCGTATCCAGTCCACCAACAGGTCGTGCCGCCGCTCGGTGGAATCGTCCCTCCGGTCAGCGAGATGTGCGGGTACATCCAGAACTTCGGTGCGATCGACGCCGATCCCCCGAGCGCGTCACTGACCTGGACGGTGAACTGCAGCCAGCCAGACGATCCGCCGAAGGTGCCCTTCAGCGAAAGCCCGTTGAGTGCGGTGCCTGCGGGGAGCTGACCCCCGGTCAGCGAGTACGTGAACGGCCCGACTCCACCGTCCTGCTGCCCGAAAGCTCCGCAGGTGCTATCGCAGCCCAGCTCCACGTTGCAGTACTGCGCGCAAGGGGCGATCAGGCCCGCGGTAAGTGCCGGCGCGATCCCGATGGTTACGGGAATGCTCGCGGTGCTGTCACCGGCGTCCTTGACCTGGATCGTGAATGAGAAGTTGCCCGCCGTGGTCGGAGTGCCGGAGACGGAACCGTCGTTGCCCAACGTCATACCCGCAGGCAAAGCGCCGCTGAAGACGCCCCAGCTGTACGGCGCTCTTCCACCAGTCGCCGCCAGCGCCACGGCCCCGTAGGCGACGCCAACCTCGCCCCCATGAAACGGAGGGCTAGATGCCTGGAGCGGAGCGGTCGGTAGGGCCGACGTCGAGGGAGACGCACTGGCGGAAGGCGTCGGGCTGGTGGAGGCCGTGCCGCTTGGCTTGCCGCACTGTGGCGAGCACGCCGCGGCTAAAAGCAAAACAGCCGCGAAGGCTGTGGGCCACCCTCCTCTCACGACTGCGAAACGCACGAAATGTGCGCCGAAGTGTACTTGCTGCGGCGTTAATCGAGGCTTATTGCGTCACGGAGTTTCTCGAAAAATCCTTTCGACACCTTTTCCGGTTTGCCGGTCAGTCCGCCGACCTTGCGCAGCAGCGCCTTCTGCTCGGGGTTGAGGTCCTTGGGGATCACGATCTGGACCACCACGTACTGGTCTCCTCGCCTTCCGCCGCGCACGTCGGGCATGCCGCGACCGGCGAGGCGAAACGACTGGCCGTTCTGAGTGCCCGGCGGGATCGCGATCTCGACCGCGCCCTCGAGCGTGGGGATCTCGATCCGGTCGCCGAGCGCCGCCTGCACCATGTTCACCCGCAGCTCGTAGACGATGTCCTGGTCGTGGCGCGACAGCTCCGCGTGAGGCCTGACGCGGATGGCGACATATAGATCGCCCGGCGGGCCTCCACGCACGCCGGCTTCGCCTTCACCGCTGATGCGGATCTGCGAACCGGTGTCGACGCCGGGCGGGATCTTGACCGCCAGACGCTTGCTCTTCTGGACTCGCCCTTGGCCGCGGCACTCGAGGCATGGGTTCTTGAGGATCCGCCCCGCGCCACCGCACGTCGGGCACGTGACGGTCGTCACGACCTGGCCGAAGAACGACTGCGCCGCTCGCCGGATCTGGCCGGCGCCGCCGCATCCCGGACACATTTCCTGGCCCGTCCCCGGCTCGGCGCCGCTGCCAGAGCACCGCTCGCACGAGACCAGGCGCGCGACCTCGATCTGTCTCTCGACGCCCGTGAATGACTCGTCGAACGCGATGGTCAGGTCATAGCGGAGGTCGTCGCCGCGGTTCGAGCGCTGGCGTCGGGAGCGGGCGCCAAATCCGCCACCAAAGAACGTGTCGAAGATGTCGGCGAAGGGCATATCGGAAAAGTCGACGGCAGGACCACTTCCCACCGCGGAATGCCCGAAGAGGTCGTAGCTGCGGCGACGGTCGGGGTCGGAAAGGACCGAATACGCCTCGCTCGCCTCCTTGAATCGTTCATGCGCAACGGCGTCGTCGGGGTTCCGGTCCGGGTGCGAGTCCATTGCGATCTTGCGAAACGCCCGCTTCAGATCCTCGGCCGAAGCCTGGCGTCCGACTCCGAGAACCTCGTAGTAGTCGCGCTTTACAGCCACGCGCGGTTATTCGTTATCGGTTTCGGATGGAAGCTCGGGGCGCCGAGCCACTTTCACCAGCGCCGGCCGTACGACCCGATCGCGGATGCGGTAACCGCGCCGCAGCTCGGAGACGACGGTGTCTTCGGGGTGCTCTGTCGACTCCTCATGGCCGACCGCCTCATGCATCTTCGGATCAAATCGCGACCCGACGGCTTCGATCGGCTGAAGGCCATGCGTACCGAGCGCCTCTTCCAGCTTGCGCACGCTGAGCTCGAGTCCCTTGACCCACGACTGATCAAGCCCGCGAGGCTTGTGCTCGAGGACGTTCTGCAGGTCATCGAGCACTGGCAGCAGCCGGCTGATGAGCTCCGCCGAGGCGTGCTGGATGATTTCCAGCTGGTCCTGGCGCGTCCGCTTCTTGTAGTTCTCGAAGTCCGCGGCCAGGCGAAGGTATCGGTCCTTCATCTCGGCCAGCTCGGATTCGAGCTCGGCGATCCTGCCCTGGTAGAGGGCAACAGCTGCGTCCGTCTCTGGCTCCTTGCCCTCGGGCGGCTCGTGGGAATGCTTTCGAGTGGTCATCGAACTCTAGATACCGCGAATTGCCTCGAGATCAAACTCCCAGTTCCGACATGCGGTCGCTCGCGCCCCGCGCGACGGCCTGGAGCCTGGCCACGACCTGGGGGTAGGCCATACGTGTCGGTCCTATCACCCCGAGCACTCCCTTCAACCGGTCGGATGGACCATAAGTGGTCAGCACGACGGCGCAGCCCTGGAGGCGGCTCGATGCGTTCTCCGACCCGATGACGATCTGCAGGTCCGAATCGCCGATGAGCTGGCGGAGCAGCACGGTGAGGTAGCGCGTCTCCTCGAGGACCTCGAGCACCTGGGTCAGACGCGAGGATTCGGCGAACTCCGGTTGGCGCAGGAGGTTGCGCACGCCGTCGTGCACCACAAGACTCTCCGAGCCCTTCTCATAAAGGTCGAGCACCGTCACGACGCGACCGAGGAGCTCCTTTTCGAGACCGAGCGGCGCCTCCTGGTAGCCGCGCCGGGCCTCGTCACTCGACCTGGCCGACAGGGTCGAGTTGAGCCTCGCCGCGAGCTTCGTGAGCTGGGCCTGGGTCGCCTCCTCGGTCACGTTGACGACCTGCTGCCGCAGGAGGTTGCCTTCGAGCAAGACGATGAGCAGGACTTCCTTGGGCTCGAGCGACACGAGGTCGACATGCTTGATCCGCGCCAGCGAGCCCTGCGGCGCGCTCGCGACCGACGCGTTCTGCGTCACCGATGCGACCGTCATCGCCACCCGCTCGACCATCCCTTGCACGTCCGCGGGGGCGCCGCGCATCTCGTCGGAGATGAAGTTCCGGACGCGGTCCGGGATCGGCTCGAGATCCATCAGGAAGTCGACGAAGTAGCGGTAACCGGAGTCGGTCGGCATGCGCCCCGCCGAAGTGTGCGGCTGGGTCAGGTAGCCGAGGTCGGTCAGCTCGGCGAGCTCGCTGCGGATCGTCGCCGAGGACAGGTTGACGAAGTAGCGGCTCTGCAGCGCCTGGGAGCCGACCGGGACGGCGCTAGTCGTGAACTCGTGGACGACTGCCCGCAGGATCGACTGTTTTCGGTTCTCCATCCTTTCAGCACTCTCGGACCGAGAGTGCCAACTACAGTACCGCGAGTGCGATCTGGTTGTGGAGGTCTAAGCCTCGACGGGTTGGGACCACCCGACCGTCGGTCCGCAGCACCAACCCGTCGCGCTCGAGTCGTTCGAGCTCCGGCTCGAATCCAGCTGGAGGGATGAGGCCCGACTCGGTCCTCAATCCGAGCATCAACGACTCGGCCGCGGCCGCTCTGGCGTCGAGCTCTTCCCCATCCGCCTTCACCTGAGGCGCCGCCGCGATGTATTCCTTCGGTCGCGCGACGTTCCACCAGCGCCACGCCCTCGAACCATCGGTCGCGTAGGAGTGCGCGCCGGCCCCGACGCCGTACACCGGCCGGCAGCGCCAGTAGGCCTGGTTGTGCCGCGACGCGAAACCTCCACCGCGCGCCCAGTTCGAGACCTCGTAGCGGTGATAGCCGGCCGCCTCGAGCTCAGCGCATGCGGCATCGAGCTGGTCCCACTGGAGGTCGGAGTCAACCTCCGGCACGCGCCCTTCTGTGCGACGCCGGTACAGGAGCGTCCCCTCCTCAAACGACAGGCAGTAGGTCGAGACGTGATCCGGTCCAAGGGCGATGGCCTGGCGCAGCGTGTCGAGCCAGGTGGCGAGGCTCTGGTAGGGCACCGCGTAGATCAGGTCGATGCTGACGTTGGCGAAGCCTGCCTCGCGGGCGATTGCAAACGCGTGCGTGGCTTGCGCGGCGTCCGTCTTTCGCTCCAGCACCGCAAGCGCCCGCCGGTCAAACCCCTGCACGCCCAGGCTGAGCCGGTTAACGCCGCCCCCCAGCCACGCCTGCAGCCGGGCCTCGTCGGTGCTGCCGGGATTCGCTTCGAGGGTCACCTCGGCGTCTGGGGCGACGTCGAAGTTGCGCCGGATGAAGTCGAGGAGGCGAGCCGCAAGATCAGCCGGCAGCAGGCTCGGCGTCCCGCCGCCGAGATAGACGGTCTCCAGCTGCTGGAACGGAAATCGCTCGCGCGCGAAGATCAGCTCGCGCTGCAGGGCTTCGACGTAGTCGGGAATGAGGCGATCCATCCCCGCGTACGCGTTGAAGTCGCAGTAGCCGCATTTGTGTTTGCAGAACGGGATGTGGACGTAGAGGTGCTGGAACGCCTGTAGGGAATCAGACACCTTTTATCGTGTACCGCTCGCCCCGCGCCGCTTCCAGCTCGCGTCGCAAATGCTCGACCGCCTCGCGATCGTTGGGCACGAGCTCGTGGATGCGTTGGGCCATTCGGTCCTCTGTGCGGGCGATCTGCTTGCCGATCTGATCGACGTTGGCGTTCCGCCCGCGATAGCGCTCGCGCTTGCGCCACAGGCGCGCGTGCTCCTCGCGCAGGTCGGCGACCGAGCGACGCACCTGGCAGTCGAGGCAGAGTCCGTCTCGGGTCTGTGAGCTGGTGACCTGCTTGCCGCAACTGCGACAGAAAATCAAAAGGGAGCTCATTTCAGGTCCAACACCGTCGCATTACTCAATTCCCGCAAACGCTCGGGCCGAATCTCGAACACCGAGTCTGGCCGGCCGGCCGCGGCCCACACCACGTCGAAGCCCAGAAGGTCGCGGTCCATGTAGACGGGCACGTCGGTCGCGTGCCCGAACGGCGGCACGCCGCCGATTGCGTAGCCTGTCGCTGCGCGCGCGGTGGCGGCGTCGGCCTTCGTCACCGGTTCGCCCGCGGCCTCACCCAGCCTGCGTTCGTCGAGGCGGTTCGCTCCACTCACCAACGCGACTACCGGTCTACCTGCGGCCACGAACACGAGCGACTTGACGATCTGGCCTACCTCGCAGCCGATGGCACTTGCGGCATCCTGGGCCGTGCGCGTTCCTTCGGGGAATTGATGCACCGTCACTCCGAACTCTTCGAACCGCGACACCAAACACACGATAGGTAGTCTTTGTCGTCATGCCCCAGCCCGGCAAGGTAGTCGTCACCGGCGCGGCCGGGTTCATCGGCTCACATCTCTGCGAGCGGATGCTCGCCGACGGTCACGAAGTTGTGGGCATCGACAGCTTCAGCGATTACTACGACCGCGAGCGCAAACAGCGGAATCTGCAGGTGGCCTCTTCTCACAAGAACTTCACGTTGGAAGAGGTCGACATCGCCGATGGAGACGTCAAGAGCGTCCTTCGCGGCGCCGCCGTCGTTTTCCATCTCGCGGGTCAGCCTGGCGTGAGACCTAGCTGGGGGCCGCACTTCGACCGGTACGTGCACGACAACATCCTCGCGACGCAAAAGCTGCTGGAAGCGCTTCGCGACATCCAGCTGGAACGATTTGTGTTCGCCTCGAGCTCGTCCGTTTACGGCAGCGCCGAGATGTTCCCGACCAAGGAATCCGCGCTGCCGCGCCCGATCTCACCGTACGGCATGACCAAGCTCGCGGCCGAGCACCTTGCGTTCGTCTACATGCGCAATTTCGGCCTTCCCGTGACCTCGCTGCGCTACTTCACGGTCTACGGACCTCGCCAGAGACCAGACATGGCGTTCGACCGGTTCATGGTGGCGCTCGCCCGCGACCGCGACATCGAGATCCTTGGCGACGGCGAGCAGACGCGAGATTTCACGTACATCTCCGATGCAATAGATGCAACCGTGAAGGCCACGTCCGCCGACGTCATCGGCCAGGTCATCAACCTCGGAGGCGGAAGCCGGGTCACGGTCAATCGCGTGATCGACACACTCGAGGACATCACCAGGATCAAGGCGCGGCGC
>DASYZS010000176.1:0-11102 GCA_035945895.1 Candidatus Dormiibacterota bacterium
TGTTCCGGCGACAGTTCCTCCAGTCGCTCAGCCACGCTCCGGCTCCTGTTGTTGGGTGAAGAAGCTCCTGGCGTTGCCTGCAACCGAGGCGTGCTGTTTTCTCTCCAGACCTCGCGGCCGCTCTACCTCTTCAACCTCTCCATTCCGTATCTCTCCTGGGGGGATAGATAAGGGGGGCGCGCTTCGTGAACTTGGCGAGTGGACTGTTTCCGGGGCGAAACCGTCCGCTACTGCGTGGACGCTTTCCTTACTAATGTGTCCGCTCCCTGTGGACTGTTTCGGGGGTATCCACGAGCGGTGATCCGCGACCTGATACGCGGACGGATGACCACGACCTCCGCCCTGCCGGACCGTGACAATGCGTCGGTCCTTCAGCTCGCGCAGGGCCTCGTAGATCCACGACCGCCGGTAGCCGGTCACGTCGCACAGCTCGGTGACGGTGATCGCGACCGGCTCGAAGCCTCTCCACGTGCGCTGGTGCCGCCAGAAGACAGCGAGCAGGACCGCGGCGCTGACGTAGCTGGACAGTTGCGCCCCGACAATCGCGAGAGCGAGATCGTCTGGCAACTTCACGAAGCCCGTCCTGCCGGACTCGTGACCGACGCGCGGCTCCCAGGGGCTACGATGTCGATCAGAGGCCTCGCGCCGCTGCAACGGTTCGAGCCTCCTCGTTACGCGACCGGCCTGACCTGCTGGTCGCGTTCGTTTTCCTGATAGTGGTCGACGGGATCGCGCCGTCGATCAGCGATGCGATCGTGTCGAGGACGTCGGGATCATCGATAACCGGACTGAGGCCCTGCTCGACTCGTGCGGCGATGAGTTTCTCCGCGGATTCACTGAGCGAGCGCATGGCCCGCAGCTCGTCGAACCTCGCCCGTGCGAGACGCACATTGCCGCCGTTCAGCTTGGCGATGCCGATACGTCCGCGCTGGACGCGTTCGGCTCGGGTCAGGCCTCCGATCAGGCCGCGTGAGGACGCTCGGCTACGACGTGTAGTGAGTTGCATACTGCGGCTCCCGCTGAACCCCGGACTAGTTGTCCTCGGCTCTCCTGGAGCCCGAAGGTCGAACCTGCCGCGCTGATTCGAGGCCGGGTCCTGCCCGGAAAGTCTCGTCGGGACCTGCCCGAACGCCTGTTCAGTTAGCCCTTATACCGGAAAGAGTCGGGCCTGTAAAGCATCAGAGCTTCCAGTCGATCTTCACGCGGTCGGCGTTCGAGGTCGCGCCGCGACCGACCGGCATGATTCGCACCGCCTTCATCACGACGTCCAGGACCGCGCGCTTGCGGCCGAGCGGGAGCTCAGGCCACGCGACGCCGAGAGGATTCTCGCGTCCGTAGTCCAGGGTCGGCTTCGGCGTGTAGCTCTTGCGCAGCTCCTCGAGCCGCGACTCCGCGATCCTGCGAACGCGTCGGTACTCGTCCTTCTTCGACACGCCGGTTGCGTAGTCCTCCTCGACCTCGCGGATGCGCTTCTCCTGACGCTCGATCTCGTCCAGCACCGGATCTGCGCCGCTACCTTCGAGACGGCGCGCGAGTCCCTGACCATCGACGACCGCGATGACCGCATCGCGAACCGCGTCGTCAACGACTTCGGCCCGGACCCACACGGATCCGCATCGGTGATCGCCTCGTCCCTTGTCGCAGCCGTAGGTCGGAATGCCTGGCTGTCCGTTCTTGCCGCCGACAGGACGGCCGATCATCGGCTTCCCGCAGACGCCGCAGACGACGAGGCCTCCGGTCAGGAGGTACGCCCGCTTCGTGCGAGTCCCGCCCCTGTTGTGCGCGAGCAGCGTCTGGACCTGCCGGAACTCTCGCGGCGTGATAATCGCTGACCAGGGCGCGGAGACCGGCTTGCCCTCGACCTCGCGCAGGCCGGCGAGCCTCATCGACCTGAGCATGTACGAGACGGACCCGAGGCCCAACTCGCTTCCTGTCGAGGAATTCACGCCGCGCTTGTTCAGGTCGCGGATCACTGAGAGCAGGGACTCGCCGCCGACGAAGCGACGCACGATCTCGCGGATGATCGCGGCCTCGTCCTCGCGCACGACCAGGCGGTCTATGTGCAGGCCGTCGCTGGTCTTGACGTACTCGAAGCCGTAGGGACGACGACCGCCGCCCGTGAACTTCCCCGCGCGCTGGAGCTCCAGCATCTTCGACCGGATCCGCTCCGACTTGTGCTCCGACTCGTGCTGCGCCACGGACCCGACGATGCGCGCGGTCATGCGACCCGATGCGGTCGTGAGGTCGTAGTCGCCGCCCTGGACGGTCGCCACGCCGGCGCCGCTCGCGTTGATTAGGTCGATGAAGTCTGCGAGCTCGTCCATGTTGCGGTGCAGCCGGTCAGGGTGCCAGCAGACCAGGCCCCGGACCTGACCTGTGCGGATACGCCGCAGAAGGGTCTCGTAGCCCTCGCGCTTCTTCCCGCTGTACGCGCTGCGGTCGTCGTCGGTGTGGACCGCCGCCACCTTCCAGCCGCGACGCTTGCACAGGTCCCGGCACTCGCGCTCCTGTCGGTCGACGCCGAGCTTCAGATCCTCGGGGTCACGCGAAATGCGGAGATAGAGGTCGACGAGGTCGCCGCGCTGAAGATCCCGGTGGTTGATGATCGGTCTGGTGCTCATGGTTGACCATACTACTTTATCCTCCTATTCCCGTCTGGGTCCCACAGGTAGTTGGCCTTGGTCATTACGTGGTCGGTAGGGTATTGGTCCCACTTAAGCCGCGCAAGCCGGCCGATGACACGGGCCAGCTCGCGCCGGTCGGGGAGGAGGATGGCGAGGTGATACAGGCCGGACGTGCGCGGAACCACGGGCCGCTCCGCGTTCGGATGCAGCACCACGAGCTCGCGTCCCGGAACACCCATCCGGATGGTCCCGCCGTCTGACGGGAGCTGCGCCAGGCCGACGTAGTCGCGATAGAAACGCGTTGCGCGATCGGGGTCGGTGACCGCGATCTCCACCGCTCCGACACCGGTTGCCGCGGCGATGGATTCCATTCAGCTCAGGAACTAGGTTAGATCGGTGGAGACTCGCCTCTCTTCGCCCACGCGTGAGGTCGTGATCTCGCCCCAGCGGCCTTTCGTGATCATCGGCGAGCGGATCAACCCGACCGGACGGAGCGTCCTCACCGCTGAGATGAAAGCCGGCGTGATGGATCGCGTCCGCACCGACGCACTGCTGCAAGTCCAGGCAGGGGCATCGGTCATCGATGTCAACGCCGGAATCCCCGGCGCCGACGAGACTGAGCTGCTGGTCGCGACGATCAAGGCGGTGAGGGGGGTGACGGATGCACCGCTGTGCATCGACTCGTCGAGCATCGAAGCCCTCGAGGCCGGGCTCCGGGTCTGTGAAGGCAAGGCGCTCGTCAACTCGGTCGACGCCGAGACGGAGCGCATGGAGCGGATCCTGCCGCTGGTCAAAAGGTACGGCGCGGCGGTGATCGGGATGACGACGGATGAGAACGGGATCTCCCCTGAGCCGCGCGGGCGGCTGGCCCTTGCGAAGCGGATGGTGGCGGCGGCGACCAACTACGGCATCCCTGTGCAAGACGTGGTCATCGATCCCATCGCCATGCCGATCGGGGCGGACCCAAGCAGCATTGAGATCACGCTCGAGACGATGAGGCTGATCCGCGACGAGCTGGGCAACAACATGACGTGCGGCGCCTCCAACGTGTCCTTCGGACTGCCCAACCGGGCGTCTGTGAACGCAACCTTCCTCACGCTCGCGATACGCGCCGGCCTGACTTGTGCGATCGCCAACCCGCTCGAGCCGGAGGTCCGGCGGGCGATCTTCGATGCCGTCTAAACTGCAGGATTCTGCGTGAACGAGCGCATCCTCGACGACCTAGACAACAGCCAGAAGCTCGTGATCGCGATGCTGCGGGTCTCGTCTGAAGATCCATCGGCGCGCGTGGGCGCCTGGGACCTGCGCGACATCGCTGCGCACCTCGCGGCGAGCGAGCGGGACTGCTACGTGCCGCGCATCCACGCCATTGCCGCCGGTGAAAGCCCGGCCTTCGGGCTGTTCACGAACGACGACACCGACTTCAGCGGAATTCACCTCGAGGACGCCCTGGACGAGTGGCTAGCGACCAGGACGCTGCTGCTCGGCTTCGTGAGGACCCTGGACGAGGCTCAGCGGACGCAGCTTGCGGGTCACCACGAGCACTACGGGCGGGTGACGGTGGACGGGTATCTCGAGATCGCGCTGAGGCACGATCACGCCCACCTGTCAGGTCTGGAGCGCCTGGCCGGCGAACTGACCCGCTAGGGTAGGCCACCGCCCGCCGGGCTTCGATCTTGAACCCTGCACAGGGTGTGGTAACGTAGGCCGTGCCCGTTGGGGTGCTAGGTCCCGCCGAGGGACCCCTCTTTGTAACTGACTTGATCCCAATCAATCGTCTAGCCCGCACCACCTGCAAGGCTCGCCCGGCATGAGCACGCCTCTGCTTGGCGACGTCCTGCCTCTCTGGAACCCGGACATCCCCGGCGAGGAGATCCAGGCCGGCCGCCTTGGCATCCGCGTCCGCCCGGGCACGCCCGCGGCGGCGAAAGTCCTTGCCCTGGAGGCACACGGTGGCGCCGAGCTGCTGCGCCAGGTGCTCCAGGAGCAGAAGCTGATCGACGGCACCTACACCGTCGTCAAGCCGGAAAAGCCGCTGGAGTTCATCGGCCAGGTGAGCAGCACGCTGCTGACGGGCAAGCTGGGACGCACCCCCATGGGGCTGGCCCTCGAGATCACCGACTGGCAGGAGCTCGAGGGTGCGTATGAGATGGAGAAGAACCGCCTCCGGCTCCGATTCCAGGAGCTCCACATCGTTGTGGAGTGGGACGGCGAGCTGGAGGGCTTCACGGCCGTGGCCTTGCGCGAACAGGCCAAGGCCCACCCCCTTCTCGATTCGACGATGCGGTTCATCGAGCACCTGCGCGACTACCGCGAGAAGCTCGCCGAGGCCGCCGTCCGGCGGTACGAGGCGACGGAGCAGTGGATCGAGTGTCCAAAGTGCGAGACGGAGGTGCCCACCTCCAACGGCATTCACTGCCCGAATTGCGGCGAGGACATGCGCGGCGGCGAGTACGTCCGGGCCATCCTCCACCTGGTCGACGACGCTGATGGCCGGATTTATCGAGGCATCGACTCCCTCACGGTGCGGTCGGCCGGATTTCCCGAGTACCGCGGAATGTCGCTCGACCGGATCCAGGGTTCAAACCTGTGGGTCAGCTTCCGCCGCTACGACCCGCTGCCCGACGAAGGCATCGTGCTGCCAACGGCCAGCGTGGAGATGTTCGAGGCCCAACGATCCTGCATCCGGCAGCTGCAGATCGCGAGCCCGCGCACAGGCTCCCTGGCCGCCGAGCTCGTCGATCCCGGGTGGCTCGGCACGCCGCCGCGGGTGGCGCTTGACGGCAAACGCGCGCATCACCTGCCGGACCCAAACGAGGAGCAGGCGGAGGCGGTGGCCCGCGTGATGGGAATGCGCCCGGGCCAGCTCTACCTGATCCAGGGACCGCCCGGCACCGGAAAGACGACGGCCATCGTCGAGTCGATCCGGCGCATCCTCGGGCGCAACCCCAACTCGTCGATCCTGCTCAGCTCACATTCCAACGACGCTGTCGACACGGGCCAGGAGCGGCTGCTCGGCTTTTCGCACGTCCGCCAGGCGCGGATCGCCGAGCCAGGCAAGGTGCCCCGCCGTCTGCGGCCCACGCTTGTCGAGGGCGACGACCTCGAGCCCTACAACCTGGTCGCGGGCACCGTGAACCGCCTGACCATCGATTCCCGCCTTCGCTTCAAGGTGTTCGACTGGCTCATCCTCGACGAGGCCAACAAGGTGCGCGCAAACGAGGCGCTTGCGGTGATGCCACTGGCCAAGCGCTGGGTGATGATCGGCGACCTCAACCAGCTGCCGCCGGTCATGGAAGAGGCCGCGTCGACGTTCAAGATCTCGACCCCGCTCGACGAGATGGTGCGCGACGACAGCTTCTACGGCTGGATCTGGGACAAGGTGCCGGCGGGATCGCGCATCCTGCTGCCGCGCCAGTACCGCATGCGGGAGCCGATCGGCCGCGTCGTGTCCGATCTCTTCTACGAAGGCAAGCTCATCCACGAGGCCCCGCATCCGCGGATGCCGCTGCCGTGGCCGTTCGATCGCGAGCTCGTCTGGGTCGATACGGGCGCGCAGGACGAGTACCGAGACGCGCAGAGGTCGGTCGCGAACGAATTCGAGGTTGCGCTCTGCAAGGACATCACCTCGATCATTCGCCGCCGCGTGCGCAAGGCGAAGCTCGCGGTGATCGCCATGTACAACTCGCAGGTCAACCGGCTGCAGGGAGCCCTGAAGGGGATCGTGCCGCCCGACGACATCGAGTCGGTCGATGCGTTCGAGGGCCGAGAGTCCGACGGCGTGATCCTTTCCCTCGTGCGCTCCAACGAGCGCGCAGCGATCGGGTTCCTCAACGACCCGAACCGGGTCAACGTCGCGATCTCGCGCGCCAAGAAGCTGCTGGTCATCGTCGGTGACTCCAAGACGGTCATCGGCGGCGCGCCGGAGCTCTTCGGTCCGCTGTTCGAGCACTGCAAGGAAGAGGGCCTGGTGGCAGGGGTGGGGGCGGTGGTCACGGCCTGCCAGCGGGTGGGGATCCGCTCCCAGGTCCAGCGCCTGTCCCGGCCGCACCGGGGCGACCGCCGCGGGCGCCGGCGCCGGCGCGGTCCGAGATTGCCCGTCGAGGTCACGAACGGCGAGGTGGCCATGTCCCAGAACGGGGCCGAACCGGCCGAGCCCGCCGCCGCAGCCCCAGAAGCCCAACCCGTTGAAGTCGAGGCGCAAACCGACTCGGATTCCTGAGCACATGGTTAAGCTCATGGGCCGATGAGCGACCCGTGCGTGTTCTGCGAGATCATCCGGGGCACCGCGCCAGCGAGCTGGGTGTACCAGGACGACACCGTGGTCGCGTTCATGGACATCCAGCCGATCACCCAGGGCCACATGCTTGTCGTGACCCGCGAGCACGCGGTGCTGATGACCGACGCGAGTGAGCCGGCCGCCATGCGCGCGTTTCGCGTCGCGCGGAAGCTGGCGGGGGCGGCGCGGCAGATTCTCGGCGCGAGTGGGATCAACCTCCTTGTGATGGACGGCGAAACCGCGTTTCAGGACGTGCCGCACTTCCACGTTCACGTGATCCCCCGCTACCCGAAGGATGGTTTCGGCCTGACGTTTCCTTCCACCTACGAACGGCCGACTCCGCGCGCTCAGCTCGACGCGATCGCCGCGCACCTGAGCGCGGCGGTGATGCCGGCTAAGGCGTAACCGTCACCGTCAGCTTGTAGAGAATCGCGTACATCGGACACGCCTGGTTGGCCGCGCAAATCGGCGCGCCCACAGCCGTAACCGTTGCCTGACCCGATCTGTCTGCCTTGAATGCGGCGAGCGTGACTCCAAGCGCCGCGGTCGCGGCTGGATCGACCGTCGGTTCGAGGATCGATGGGTCGCTCGACTTGACCTGCTGATATCGGATCTGAGTGCCGCCGTGGAGCACGACCTCGAGCTGCTGGCCGGAGTGCATGGAGACCGCGTGGTCCTTCTCGGTCGCCGTGACGTCGAAGTGCATCGGGTTGTTGGAAGGCGTCGGGCTCGGGCTCGCGCCGAGGCCGACCGACCCGCACGCGGCGATGAAGACGGCGATGAGCACGAGTAACCGCATCTCAGTAGCGAAAACGCTCCCAGGGTCGTTGGGTAACATCGGCTGCCCCCGATGCTGACACGCTTGCCCGCCCTTGCCACCCTGGCCGCGGTCTTGACCCTCGCCGCCTGCACCGGCGGCACCGCGGGTCCGCCATCCAAATCTCCATCGCCGCTTGCGGGCCGGCTTACGAGCGGACTCATCGCGTACGTCTCCGACCAGGGCGTGGGCGTGCTGGATCCGTCGAGCGGGAAAGCGACGATCGTGGCGGCGATGACCGCTGGCGCGTTTCGTGTCGCCGGGCCGGTGTGGGCGCCGGCGCCCAACCTCACGCACCCCGTCCTTTATTTCACGGTGCATGACGATCGGCCCGCGGAGTCGCGGAACAGTGCGCCGGGCGTCATCCCTTATGACTGGCTATTTCGCGTCGATCCATTCGTCGGCACCATCGAACCGATCGCGGCATCCCAGGACTCGGCGAGCGAAGGACCCTTCGGCCTCGCGGCCAACTCGCGCTACCTGGCGCTGACGGTCGGCTGCTGCACGACGTACGAGGTCGATGGCATCGATCTCATGCAGCCCACGCTCGCGATGAAGATCCTGGCCCGTCCGCCCGCCCAGCCCGCGTTCTTCACCGAGGGAATAGTTCCCGGCTCGTCCGGCCTGATCGCGGTCCGGCAGTTCGGCACCGGCTCGTGGTACTGGCTGAACGCCGACGCCAATGTGCTGAATCCGTTTCCCCTGGCGCTTGGCCCGGATGACGGCCCGGTCGCGATCAGCGCCGACGGCACAATGGCCGCCGTCGCGTTGCCTGATCACGGCGCGCTGATCGAGCCCATCAACAGCGCCGTACCGATCGAGACAACGAGCCCGACCACCTCCGCGACATCCACTCCGAGCCAGGGAATTGCCCCGCGCCGCGTGAACTCCAAGCTCTCGCATCCCGACGGGCTCGCCTGGACCCCCGACAGCAGTCAGCTGGCGATTGCAGTCAACGGTGAGATCGAGGTGTACGGCGCGCACTCCGCCGACGGGACCGCGCCGGTCAAGACCTATCTCAGCGGCTCGAGCGTCGTTGGGATCTCCTGGTCGGCACCCATCGACAACGAGACTTTCGCCGGCGTGAAGGCCAGCGCCGGACCGCAGGCGATCGTGGATGGACTCCTGAGTGCCACGAGACTGCCAGCAGCCGCCGACACGCCGGCCAACCGGCCCTTCACCAGGATCTACGTCTGGCCGTTCGATTCGTCGAAGCCATCTCCCGTCTCCGCGATCACCGACGCCACGCCCGGTGTCCTGGCGAAATACCCGGGCATTGGCGCAAGCGTGGTGCTGCACCACTGGGCGGCAGCCGACACGTGGGCGCTGCTGGGAGGCTGCTACCGGTACCGCGTCGTGGTGACGGGCAGCATTCCGCCGGTGGCCTCAACGGTCGGCCTGGCGAACGACGAGCTGTGTTCGGCGAAACCGACCCCGTCGCCGACTCCGTCGCGCTCCTAGCATCAACGTGGGTTGATGAACTTCGACTCGTTGGCGCGTCACGCCGAGAACCAGCCGGACAAGCCGGCCGTGATCCTGGGTGACCGGGTCGTCGACTTCGCGACCCTGAACGGGCGCGCCAATCAGGCGGCCAACGTGTTCAAGCGGCTCGGCCTTCGCGAAGACGACCGCGCGGCGGTGATGTCGTTCAACTCCATCGAGTACTTCGAGGTCGCCAATGGGCTGCGCAAGGTGGGTGCGATCTTCGTGCCGATCAGCTACCGGCTGCGCGGCGCCGAAGCCGCTTATGTCGTCAACGACTCCGGCGCGCGCGTCGTCGCGGCGGACCACTACCACGTCGCCGTCCTCGAGGAGGCCCGCTCTTCGGTCGAGCACGACGTCCCGTTCCTCGCCATCGACGGCGAACCGCTTGACGGATGGAAGGACTACGGCGAACTTCGAGACCACGCATCGCCGCACCTGCCGCCGGGTGAAGGTGGGGCGCTGGGGGCGACGATGATCTACACGTCAGGTACGACCGGCGCGCCCAAGGGCGCATGGCGACCACATGGCGTCGGCGTCGAATATCTCTTCGAACTGATCTCGGAGTTCGACCTGAGCCAGTCGGACGTGCACCTGCTGTGCGGGCCGGTCTATCACAGCGGTCCGGGGATCTTCGTGGTACTACATCAGCTGCTCGGCTCGACCATCGTCGTGCAGAAAAAGTTCGAGGCGGGCGAAGCGCTCGATCTCATCGAACGGCATCGAGTGACCACGACGTTCATGGCGCCGACGCTGCTTTCGCGACTGGTCGACGCGCAGGAGGAAAGGCCACGCGACGTGTCTTCCCTGCGCGCCATCATCCTCAGCGCCGCGCCGTGTCCTTATGCGCTGAAGGTCCGAGCCCACGCCGTTCTCGGTGAAGTGCTGTGGGAGGCTTACGGCGCGACCGAGACTGGCTTCAACACCGTGCTCCGCCCGAAAGACCAGCTTCGCAAACCCGGATCGTCGGGAACGGCGATACCGGGCCAGGAGATTCGTCTGCTGCGCGAAGACGGGACGGAAGCGGATGTGGGCGAGCCAGGCGAGTTCTGGGTCCATAACGAAAGGCTGGCGGAGTATTTCAACAAACCCGACGCCACCAGCAAGAGCATGCGCGACGGCTATTTCTCCGTCGGCGACATCGCATATCGCGACGAAGATGGTTATTACTTCATCTGCGACCGCAAGATCGACATGATCATCTCCGGCGGCATGAACGTCTACCCCGCGGAGGTCGAGGCGGTCCTGATCGCCCATCCCTCGGTACTTGACGCAGGCGTCATCGGCGTGCCCGACGATGAGTTCGGTGAGTCGGTTAAGGCGATCGTGCAGCTGAAGCCCGGTGCCAACGCCAGCGCTGACGAGTTGATCGCGTTCTGCGACGAGCGTCTCGCGAGTTACAAGAAGCCGCGGACGATCGACTTCGTCGACGAGCTGCCGCGCGATGCCGCGGGCAAGCTCCCGAAGCGCAAGCTGCGTGAGCGTTACTGGGAAGGGGCCGGCCGCGCGATTTGAGCGGTTCGGTTTCGTTCGACCGGGCCGCCGATTACTACGACCAGACCCGATCGCTGCCGGATGACCTGATGCAGAGGCTCGTGCCCATGTTGGTGGCCGAGCTTCCGAGGGACGGCCGATGCCTGGAGATCGGCGTCGGCACTGGTCGGATTGCGCTGCCCTTGATCGAGAGCGGCATCAACGTCGTCGGGGTGGACATATCGGCCGAGATGCTGCGCCGGTATGTCGAGAAAGCCCCAGCGAACATCGAGGTGGCCCTCGCCGACGCGACGCGCCTTCCGTTTGCAGACCGCACCTTCACGTCCGCAATCGCATCGCATGTGCTGCACCTGATCCCGGGTTGGGTGACCGCGCTCGATGAGCTGGTGCGCGTGGTCGCTCCAGG
>DASYZS010000177.1:0-5207 GCA_035945895.1 Candidatus Dormiibacterota bacterium
AGCGCGTCGACGTAGAGCATCGTTCCGCCCTCGACGATCGGCAGTCTTCCGCGCGCGATGATCCCTGCGATGGCGCCGCGGGCGCCTTCGACGTACTCGGCAGCGTTGAACGACGTCGCCGGATCGACGAAATCGATCATGTGGTAACGGACCAGGCGGCGATGTTCAGGGCTCGGCTTGTTAGTCGCGATGTCGAGTCGCTGATAGACCTGGCGCGAATCCGCCACCACGATCTCACCATCGAGGCGAAGCGCAAGCTCGAACGCGATTTGTGACTTGCCGATGCCGGTCGGCCCGACGATGACCGGTACGCGGTCTTTCAGTAATTGCGCCGGAAGTGCCGCGTCAGCTCCTGCCATTCCACGAGCAGGCGCGTCGGGCGACCGTGCGGGCACGTGATCGACTCTTCGGTGGACTCCAGGTCTGCGAGCAGCCGACGCTGTTCGGCGATATCGAGCACGTCTCCGAATTTCACGGCCGAGTGGCAAGCCAGCGCGGCGGCTGCCTTGGTGATGGCGCCGTCATCGCGCTTCTCGGCGAGGGCGGCAAGCGTTTCCTCGATCGCCGCGGTCGCACGTCCGGCGGGCAGCTCGAGCGGCACGGCCGTGATCCGAAGGCTGCGCGGACCGAACTCCTCGAACTCGAGTCCGAGGCCGGCCAGCTCCTCGCGGTGGTCGACTGCTGCCGCGATGAGGGCGGGCTCGAGGTCCACCGCCTGCGGGATGAGGAGGGGCTGGCTGGCGCCCCGGCCGCTGCGCAAGCGATCAAGCAGGCGGTTGTAGAGCACCCGCTCGTGGGCCGCGTGCTGATCCACGAGTACAAGCCCGTGTGGGCCCTCGGCGACCAGGTAGCCGGGTCCGGCCTGGCCGAGCGGCCGCAGCACGCCGACCGCGGGATGTCCGTTCGGCTCCGCGACGGCGACCGCCGCACGAGCGTCGTGCACGGTTATTGGAGCGAGCATCCCGACCGAGGGCATGACGCCGCCGGCTTCCATCGGCCGGAAGCGAAACGGGTCGCTGCCATCGAGTGCCGAGCGAACGGCGCGCTGCAGGCCCGCGAAGATGGATCCTTCATCGCGGAATCGCACCTCTTTCTTGGCCGGATGGACGTTGACGTCAACGAGCTCGGGATCAATTGCGAGGTCGATGACCGCCACAGGGTGACGTCCACGTTCGAGCCGGCCCTGGTAGCACTCCTCGAGCGCGTAGAGCAGCGAGCGGGCCGAGATCGGCCGCCCGTTGACCGCGAGCACGATGCCGTCGCGGCTGCCGCGGCTGAGGCGTGGCTGGCTCACCATGCCGGACACGGGCGGAGCGCCGGTCATCTCCAGCATCTCTTCGGCCACAGGCGCGCCGTACACGGAAGAGATGGCGCGACGCCGATCGCCGTCACCGGTGGTCGTGACGGCCGCCCTGCTGTCGACGGTGAGATGAAATCGGACATCTGGATGGAGCAGCGCAAACGCGCTGACGACGTCCTTGACGGCCGCAACTTCCGTCGCGTCGCTCTTCAAGAACTTGAGGCGCGCTGGGACGTTTGCAAAGAGATCGCGCACCTCGACCGAGACGCCTGGCAACAGTGGACCGGCGCCTTGCTCAATCAGCTCGCCGGCGCGGATTCGGAGGCGCGCGCCGTCGCTCGAGCACTCGACGTCGGCGACGGCCGCGATGCTCGCAAGGGCTTCACCGCGAAACCCGAACGACGCGATCACCGACAGGTCCGCAAGCGAAATCAGCTTGCTCGTGGTGTGGCGCAGAAACGCAAACGCAAGCTCCGCGGCAGGGATGCCGGAACCATCGTCGCTGATGCGGATCGAAGTCTTGCCTGCGCCGCGCACGTCGATGTTGATCCGGCGCGCGCCCGCGTCGAGCGCATTCTCGATCAGCTCTTTGACCACGGACGCCGGGCGCTCGATCACCTCGCCCGCCGCGATGGCATCCGCCACACCGGGTGGAAGCAGCTGGATCACTGCGTGGTCAGCTTGGCGCGAAGCTGATAGAGCTTCTGCAGCGCTTCGAGCGGACTGAGGGATTCGGGATCGATGGATTCGAGCTCCTTGCGGATCGCGTCGGGCGTCATTTCCATGGGTAGGCCGAGCTGCACCTCGGGCGGCTCCAAAGGCCGCTGCTGCTCGAGGTCGCTGAGCACCTGTCGCGCGCGCGCGATCACGCCAGAGGGCAGGCCCGCAACGGCCGCGACGTGGATGCCGTAGGAGCGATCGGCTCCGCCCGGAACGACTCGATGCAAGAAGCGAATCGTCTCGCCCTCCTCGAGCACCTCCACGCGCTCGTTCCGCACGCGGGGCAACCGTTCCGCGAGGGCTGTGAGCTCGTGGTAGTGCGTGGCGAACAGCGTGCGGCATCCCAGCTTGGGCGCATCGTGCAGATGCTCGACGACCGCCTGGGCGATCGAGACGCCGTCGTAGGTCGATGTCCCCCTCCCCACCTCGTCCAGGATGACGAGCGAGGCGCGCGTGGCGTGGTTGAGGATGTACGCGGTCTCGGTCATCTCGACCATGAACGTCGACATCCCAGCGCTGATGTCGTCGTGAGCACCGACTCTTGTGAAGACGCGGTCGACGAGTCCGATCGCGGCGCTTTCCGCGGGCACGAAGCTGCCGCATTGAGCGAGCAGGACGATCAGGGCGGCCTGGCGCAGGTAGGTCGACTTCCCGGCCATGTTGGGCCCGGTCAAGATCACGATCTGCGCTCCGTTCGCGTCCAGCTCGATGTCGTTTGCGACGAAAACTCCGGCAGGCAGGCTGTGCTCGACCAGCGGGTGCCGGCCCGACTTGATGCTCAATCGCGTTCCAGCGTTCACGACGGGACGGCCCCACCCGAGGTCCGCAGCCGCGGAGGCCAGGCTGACCAGCGCATCCACCATTCCGATCCCCTGCGCCGTCGCCCGAAGCGCAGGCCCTGAGTCGGCGACGGTCCGGCACAGCTCCTGAAGAAGCTCGAGCTCGCGCGCTGCAATGCGCTCCTGCGCAGACAGCACGATCGCCTCTTTCGCTTTGAGCTCCGGTGTGATGTAACGCTCGCCGCCGGTCAGGGTTTGCTTGCGCACGTAGTCGTCCGGAAGTCGAGTCGTGTTGGCGTGGCTGACCTCGATGTAGTAGCCGAAGACTTTGTTGAACCCGACCTTCAATGACTTGATCCCAGTCCGGCGGCGCTCCGCGGACTCGAGCCTGGCGATCCACTCTCGGGCTCCACGCGAGGCGTCGGAGATGGAGTCGAGGTCGACGTCGAACCCTGGCCTGATCGCGCCGCCGTCCCGTGCGCCCAGCGGCGGGTCGTCGACCAGCGCTCGCGCCAACGTCGCCGCGAGGTCTGGAGACGATCCGACCTGGCCCGCCAGCTCCCGAATCACGAGCGCCTCGCACGCGCCCAGCGCGTCCTGCACGGCCGGAACGGCTTCCAGGGAGCGGCGCAGCGCCACCAGCTCGCGCGCGGTGGCGTGACCCTGCCCCGCCCGGGCGGCCAGCCGCTCGAGGTCACCCACCGGCTTGAAGGCCGTTGCGAAGCGGTCGCGGAGGGCGGCCGATGATGTCAGCTCGTCGACCGCCGCCAGGCGGAGCTCGATCGACTCGACCTCGCGGAGTGGCGCGCCCAACCACGCGCGCAGCTGACGAGCGCCCATCGGCGTCGAAGTGCGATCGACCAGGGTGACAAGAGCCGGCAGCTCGAGGTTCCGGACGGTCGCCGCGTCTAGGGGCATCGTCGCCTCCGGCGAGTAGGTCCGGACCGTGAACGCACCGGGCGCGATCCGGTTGCCGTTGTGTTTCAGATAGTCGAGAACGACGCCCGCGGCGCCGACCGCGAGCGGAGCGTCAGCGGCGCCGACTGAAGCCGGATAGGCGATGCCGAGCATGTCCTTGAGGCGCTGCTGGCCGCGCACGGGGTCGAACCGGTACTCCTCGACGTCGGGCGGAGCGAGGAGCTCAGCGGGACCCAATCGCTCGAGCTCCGACGGGAGGCGGTCTTTGGGCAGCTGGCACAGCAGCAGCTCCCCGGTCGAGACTTCACAGGCCGCGATGCCGGACTCGAGGCCGCGCGTCCAGGCGGCCACGAGGTAGTTGGGCCGAGCCGGTTCGAGGTACGCGTCTTCGACCACAGTGCCGGGAGTCAGGACACGCGTGACGTCGCGACGCACGATCTTGTTCTTGCCCGGAGCTTCGAGCTGATCGCAGATCACGACCTTGTGTCCGGCGCGCAGTAGCTTGCCAACGTACGACTGCCATGCGTGATGCGGCACACCGCACATTGGAGCGCGACCCGCTTTGCCGAGCGGTCGCGATGTCAGCTGCACGCCCATGATCGGCGCAGCCACTTTGGCGTCGTCGAAGAAGATCTCGTAGAAATCGCCGAGGCGGAAGAGGAGGATTCCGTCGGGGTGCTTCTCCTTCGCCTCCCGGTACTGCCTCATGACCGGGGTGGCGGGCGGGTTCACGCCGCCGGCAGCCCCACGAGCTGTGCCGCGTTGGCCTGCAGCACGCGAACGTTGACGACGTCGCCCGCCGCGACGGCGTTGCTCATCACCACTGTGCGCTTGCCCTGGCGGATCCTTCCATACGGTCGATTCAGCTCATCGCGGCCTTCGATCAGAACCTCGACATCACGTCCGATCCACCGCTTGGTCTTCCGGGCGGCGATCTCGCGGGAGAGGGCCAGCAGGTCATTGAGACGGCGCAGCTTCTCCTCGTGAGGCACGTCATCGGGCATGCGATTTGCGGCATGGGTCCCCGGGCGCGAGGAGTACATCGCGATGTGCACGACGTCGAACTCGATCTCTTCGACCAGCGCGCGCGTGTTGAGATAAGCGGCCTCGGTTTCGCCGGGGAAACCGACGATCACGTCAGTCACGAGGCCAAGGTCCGGCATCAACCGTCGGGCGTTGTCGATGATCGCTCGATAGTGCCTTGTCTGGTAGCCGCGGGCCATGCGCTTCAGAACCGTGTCATCCCCCGACTGCACGGGCAGCTGCAGCTCCCGGCACACGACGTCGCTCGCCGCCATCACCTCCAGCAGCTCTGGCTCTAGGTCCTGCGGGTGTGAGGTCATAAAGCGAAGGCGCTTCAAGCCGGGAATTCTCTCGACCTGCGCGACGAGGCTCGCGAGACCGCCCCGACCGTCCGGATCGCGATAGTCGTCCACGTTCTGGCCGAGCAGGACGACCTCCCTGGCACCGTCGGCCACCGCTTCGCGGCA
>DASYZS010000178.1:0-30742 GCA_035945895.1 Candidatus Dormiibacterota bacterium
AAGCAAGGCGAGCTGATGATCGCCACGACCTGTCCGAGCGGCGGGTCGCTCGACATCTTCATCGAGCCCCGCCTTCCCAAACCGCTCCTGCTTGTCTTCGGTGACGGGCCGGCGGCGACGACGCTGGTCCGGCTCGCCGCGCTCACGGGATTTCGGGCACGCGCCGTGGGCCAGGCAGAGCTCGCGGCGCTCCATGTCCCGCCGGGCGAGGCTTACGCCGTCGTCGCCACGATGGGTCACTACGACGAGGCCGCGCTCGAGGCAGCCCTTGCGCATCCCGAGCTCCAGGTCAGCCTCATCGCCAGCACTCGGCGCGCTGCGGCGGTGCGTCAGTCGGTTCTCCGCAGCGGCCTCGACGAGCAGACGATCGCGCGTGTGCGGACGCCGGCCGGCAAGGTTCGCGGCGGGACGCAGGAAGAGATCGCATTGCTGGCGCTCGCCGAGATCGTCGCCGCGCGCAGGAGCCGGCCCCCGAAACCGGTCGGGGAGATCCCCCAGGTCACGTTCGTCACCGACCCGATCTGCGGCATGACGGTCGATCCGCTCACCAGCCAGCACCGGCTCGAGCACGAAGGCAACACCTACTGGTTCTGTTCAGACGGCTGCCACGCGGCGTTCGCGGCCGAGCCGGCGCGTTACGCTCGTGCGGTCGAGGCGTAAACCCGGTTGCGCTCGCTGAGGTAGCTCGAACCCGTCAACAGCATCCCGATCCCGACGACGACGATCAGGGAGATGAAGAGTGGATCGCGGGAGTAAACGAAGAGCCCCGCGAGCACGACCACTATCGCCGCCCGGACCACCAGCGTCGTGGTGTAAAGAGACTCGACTCTGTTGCGGATGATCTGCACGATCACGACGCCGAGAGCGAACAGGACGATCCCAAGCAGCCGTGGCATGACGTCGCCGTAGTGGCCGTTGCTGAACAGGAGTGTCAGCGTGAGGGATGGTGCCGCCACAAGGGCGATGCCGGCACCGAGCAGGTAGGTTGCCAGGTAGAAGAGGCTGAGCCGCGTCCGGGTCATGGCGTGTATATACACGGTTCCGATCGATTTGGCAAGATAGGATCGCGACGATGAGATCCGACAAGGGCCTCGCCGAAGCTCGTGTCCTGAACCGCTATAGGGAGGCGGTCATGGCGTGCGCCGTGATGAATCTCCGCCAGGCGTCTAGGGTCATCACCGCGTACTTCGACGATGAGCTTCGCTCCTCAGGGCTCCGCGCCACCCAGCTGAACCTTCTGATGGCGATCGAGATCGGTGCCGGCGAAACCGTCACCGGCCTGGCCGAGGTCCTGGCGATGGAGCGGACGACGATGACGCGGAATCTTCAGCTCCTGCGCCGGCGCGGGCTGATCGAGCCGCGGCGGATCGCTCTCACTCCTCAAGGGAAGCGCCTGGCGGCCGCGGCGCTCCCGCAGTGGGAACGCGCTCAGAGGACTGTGGTGTCGGCGCTCGGGCACAAGCGGTGGACGGCGCTCCTGCGCGAGCTCGAATCCGCCAAAGCGTCGGTGCGCGCGCGCCGGCCGGACGTTTGTTGACAACGCCTTCACGGCGCCGGTAGATTCGCCGGCAATGCCAACCGACCGGCCCCGGATCGGGATCACCGTCAGCGCGAAACGCGGCGAGAAGTACTACCAGACGTACGTGCGCGCGGTGGAGGCGGCGGGCGCCGATGCCGTCGAGCTTCCTTCCGGCACACGGTCGCTGCCGGACCTGGACGGCCTGCTCCTGCCGGGGGGCTGGGACGTCGATCCTGCGTTCTACGGAGAGAAGAAGGAAGCAAAGATCGGGCCCATCGACCGCGACCTGGACGAAACGGAGCTCGAGCTGTTTAAGCAGGCCCGCGACAGGGAGCTGCCGGTGCTTGGTATCTGCCGGGGACAGCAGGTGATCAACGTCGCCATGGGTGGATCGCTCGTTCAGCATCTCGACGAGCACGACGTGCGCGACCATGGGCGCAGCCACCTCGCGCATACCATCGAGGTTGATCCTCGCTCTGAGCTTGGCCACGCTGCCGGCGAAAAGACGATACGGGTCAACAGCTTCCATCACCAGGCCGTTCGCCGCCTTGCCCCTGGCTTGCATCAGACCGCGAAGGGAGGCGATGGGACCGTCGAGGGCCTCGAGTCGGACGACGGGCTTATCGTTGCGGTGCAGTGTCATCCGGAGGAGTTGACCGCAGACCTGCCGTGGGCACGCAAGCTCTTCGAGCGCTTTGTCGCACGGGCGCGCGGCCGGCAGTCGAACCAGTCGCGCTAGGGCTGTAGCTCCGGTGGGGCGATTGGAAGGGAAGGTCGCCGTGATCACCGGCGCGGCGTCCGGCATCGGGCGCGAGGCGGCGCTGCTCTTCTCATCCGAAGGCGCGCGGGTGTGTGTGGCAGATGTGAGCCGCGAGCCGGGAGACGAGACTGCCTCGGAGTGTCGCGAAGCCTTTTTCTTTCAAGCGGACGTCTCCGATGCGAAGAGCGTGCAGGCGATGTACGCGGAGACCGAACGGCGGTACGGCCTCGTCAACGTCCTCTACAACAACGCGGGCATCATGCCTCCGGACGACGACTCGATCCTGACCACCGAACCGGCGGCGTGGGACCGCGTGCAGGCGGTGAACGCGAAGGGTGTCTATCTCTGCTGCAAGTACGGCATCCCCTACCTGCTGAAGGCGGGTGGCGGGTCGGTGATCAACGTTGCGTCGTTCGTCGCCCTGGTCGGCGCCGCGACGTCGCAGATCGCCTACACGGCCTCGAAGGGGGCGGTGCTCTCGATGAGCCGCGAGCTGGCGGTGCAGTTCGCGCGGGACGGTGTGCGAGTGAACGCGCTGTGCCCCGGCCCGGTCGAGACGCCGCTCTTGATGCGGATCTTCAACGAAGACCCGGGGGCCTATCAGCGCCGGCGCGTCCACTTGCCGATGGGGCGCCTGGCCAAAGCTCGGGAGATCGCCAACGCCGCGTTGTTCCTGGCCAGCGACGAGTCGTCGTACGTCAACGGCGCGACCTTCCTGGTGGACGGCGGCCTGACCGCGGCGTATGTAACTCCCGAGTAAAGGACTCCACGCAAAATGGTCCGGGCCGCCGGCCTAGAGAACCGGTTGGCGGAGTCTGCCTAGCGGATCGCGCCGGTGAGGGCCAGGGTTGCCATCGCGGCGCCAAGCAGAAGGGCAAAAACCCCGGCAGCAGGTCGAAACGTGGGGCCAAGGTACGGGTTCGGCGGCCAGGGCAAATGCGCGATGCGGTTCACTTGAGCGCTCAGCTCATTGACGCGGTTTTCCCAGTGCCTTGCAAGCCCGCGGAAGTTGATCAGTACAGCTAGGCCCGAGCAAGCGAGCACCAATCCGGCGACCAGGAAGTACGCGCGGGCAAACGACACGGCCGAATGCTACGGGGAGGGCTTCGCCGGCACTCGCCTAGGAGTGTTGCCAGAGACCAAAAAGGAACGCTGCGGCGAGGATCAGCGCTGCGATTCCGACCATCCAGAGGTGGAGCTCCGCATCGATCTTGAGGACTTTGCGAACAGGTGCCGGGTAGAGGTTCCAATACCGGTTTGCAAACCTGGTGGCCCATCGCAGCCAAGACGGCTGCTGGCTGCCACGACGCCCGCCTTCACCCACGGACGGGAGCTTAGCTCTGAGAGTCCTCATGCTCACCCGTGCTTGGCGCAATCCCGATTAGACCCAAGTAACCCCGACTCGTATCCGTTTCCGTCACATGCGCAGGACGATTCTCGGCATCGCGCTTCTCGTTGCGGCGGCTTGTGGTGGCTCGGGCTCGCCATCGACATCCTCGGGGTCGCAGGCAACCTCGGTGGCGACTGTCGCGGTGGCCAACAACGCCAAGCTCGGGCAGATTCTGGCCGACGGCAGTGGACGCACGCTCTATCTCTTCGAGAAAGACACGAGCTCGACCTCGACGTGCTACGGCGCCTGCGCGTCGTTCTGGCCGCCTCTGCTGACGAGCGGAACGCCGCAAGCCGGGAGTGGAGCCAAAGCCTCGCTGCTTGGCACCACGAAACGCACCGACGGAACGACCGAGGTGACCTACGCCGGCCATCCCCTGTACTACGTCGTGACCGATCACACTCCGGGGGATGCAACCGGACAGGGGGTCAACAACTTCGGCGCCGCCTGGTTCGTCGTCGGGGCGAACGGCAACAAGGTCCAGTGATCCGCGTCGCGGCATAGTCCGCGACGCCCTCGGCATTGCGGTAGCGAGCGGTGCGTACGCCATCTCGTTCGGGGCCATCTCTACGGCGGCCGGGCTGTCGCTGCTCCAGACGTGTGCCCTATCGATCCTGATGTTCACGGGCGCGTCGCAGTTCGCGCTCGTCGGCGTGGTCGGCGCGGGCGGTGGTGTTTGGGCGGGAGTGGCGGCGGCGGTGCTGCTCGGCTCGCGCAACGCGCTGTACGGACTGCGCCTGTCTTCACTCCTCGACGTCCGGGGATGGCGACGAATCCTGTCCGCGCAGTTCATCATCGACGAGACCACCGCAATGGCGATCGCGCGTGACGAGCCTCGGCTCAACCGTTTCGCGTTCTGGTCGACCGGCGTCGCACTTTTCACGCTGTGGAACACCGGAACTTTGGTCGGAGCCCTCGTGGCGCACGCTGTGTCCAACCCCAAGACGTTCGGCCTCGACGCGGCGCCGCCCGCAGCCTTCCTGGCGCTGCTCGCGCCGCGGCTGCGCGCCCGAGAGCCGCTGGCGATCGCCATCGCGGCCGCCACAGTCGCGATCCTGGTCCTTCCGTTGGTGCCCACGGGCGTGCCCCTGCTGATCGTCGCGCTGATGGTTGCGCTTTATGGGGTGCTCCGATGATCTGGGCCGGTGTCCTCGTGGCGTCAGTGGCGTGTTATGGGCTGAAGCTCGCCGGCCTCTCGCTGCCCCAGCGCTGGCTCACCGATGCCCGGGTGCAGCGGACGGTGCCGCTGATCCCCATCGCGCTGCTCGCCGCGCTGATTGCGACCAACACGTTTGCGACCGGCCGCACGCTCGTGCTCGACGTGCGCGCGGCGGCGCTCCTCGCGGCGATCGTTGCGGTGCTTCTGCGTGCGCCCTTCCTGGTCGTCGTCATGGTGGCCGCGGCCACGGCCGCGCTCCTGCGCCTGCTTTAACCTCGGACCGTGATCGGCGTCGAGCGCGTAGCTGAGGTGACCCCCGAGGTCGAGGCGGCGCTCGCCCGGCTCCTGCCGCAGCTCAACCCGACCCTGGACGTGCCGGACGAGGAGCGGCTGCGCCGGCTCATCGCGGATCCCGCGGTCACGCTGCTCGTCGCCAGGGACGGCGACGAGATCGTCGGGACGACCACCGTCATCGTCTATACGACGCCCTTCTGGATCAAAGCGCGGCTCGACGAGGTCGTGGTCGATGCGTCAGCGCGGGGCAAGGGTGTCGGCGAGGCGCTGGTCAAGGCCGCTCTGGACGTCGGTCGCGAGCGCGGCGCGCAGGTGGCCGAGCTCCAGTCCGGCCGCGGCGAGGCACGCAAAGCCGCGCATCGCCTCTATGAGCGGCTCGGCTTCAGGATCCGGGACTCGGACGTGATGAGGATCGAGCTCTAGCTACCAGACGATGCTGCATCCGAACGGCTCCGTGTGCGACAGAGGCACAGGCCGGCCCGCCACGAGCGCGGAGATCGCGTCGTTGAGGTCGCGGGCGGTGATGCGGTCCCCCAGCCTTGAGTCGTCGATGCGCCCGCTGTAAACGACCGACATCTCACGGTCCAGCAAGAATGCGTGCGGGGTGCACCTGGCATCGAACTTGCGCGCGACTGAACCCCCCTCATCCTTGAGGTAGGGGAAGGGGAATTTGCTCTTCGCCATCTCGGCCGGTGTGTCCGGCGGCGAGAGGGAGGAGTTGTTCGAGTTGACCGCGACCACGCTCACTCCACTTGGCGCCCACGTGTCGTGCAGTGCGACGAGCCGGTCCACGTAGGCACGCGCGGTCGGGCACCCGTTGGCGACGAACACGACCACGGTGGCTACGTCGCCCGCCAGCGTCTCGAGCGCAACGTCGTTGCCGGCCCGGTCGATGAGCGCTGTCACGCCGCGAACTTGTCCGGAAACTGCTTGACGATCCCGTCCGCGAGCACGTCGGACATGGTGAGAATCTCGGTGTAGATCAGGTCGAAGGCACCCACGTCACCGTCCCAATCCGACTTCAACCGTGCCACGACCTCGTTCTTGGTCAGGTTCAGGTGCTGCATCAGAAGGTCGGTCACGTCCGCCTTGGGCCAGTTCTTGGGATTGGCGCCGCTGAGCAGGCCGGCAATCTCATCCGCGTTGTCAGTCCAGCGCTTGTCGTGCGTCGCGAACGCTGCGTTGTCGCCGGATTTCGCAGCGTTGATCAGGTCCACCGCAATGAGGATGTGCTGCTTCAGCAGGTCGGTCAGCGCCGCTCCGGCCGCCGCACCGTAGACAGGCACGACCGCGTTGCCGATGTCCTCCTGGTTCTTGAGCAGGCGGGTCGCAGCCGCCGACGCGTCAGGAGTACCGGCCACGGCGGCCACCACGTACTCGCGCGTCCAGATCACGTGGTCGGACCACAGGCGGCGCAGCGCGAGCTTGAGGGACAGGGCGGAAGAGGTTGTCGTCATCTCGCGATCTCCTCTAAAAGCGTTGTTGTCGAATCTTAGAAACCGAGTGTAGTACGGTCAAACAAGTGACTTTCAGGAATCCGTTCAGGAGGATCAGCAAGCTCCTGGCCGGGGACGTTGCCTCCATCGCTTCCCTCGACGACCCTGTCCGCTCCGCCATCTTCTTTTACGTCGCGGGATCCGGCGGCGAGGTCAGCCGCAACGACGCGGCCCAGGCGGTAGGGGTCAGCCGTCGGGTGGCGGCGTTCCATCTCGACCGCCTCGCACGAGATGGATGGCTGGACGTCACCTTCCGTCGTCTCGGCCAGCGAAGCGGGCCAGGGGCGGGGAGGACGAGCAAGCTCTATCGCAGATCGACGAAGAGGGCCGGCGTTGCAGTCCCCGCTCGCAACCACGAGCTGATGGCGCGGCTGTTGACCTCGGCGGTGCGCCGCGCGCACCACGGCGCCGCGCTCCGCGAGCTCGAGCCAGGAGCTCGCGAGTTCGGTGCGAAGATCGGCGCATCGATCGAGCCCCAGAGCATGAACGGCGTGCTGCACCGCCTGGTCGAGGAAGGGTTCGAGCCGATGGTCGATGCGGGCGGCGTCGTCCGTCTGCGCAACTGCCCTTACCACCAGATGGCGTTGGAGAACCGCGACCTCACGTGTGGGTTGAACCTCGCGTTCATGCAGGGCCTGATCGCCGGCGCCGACGTCAAAGGTGTCAAAGCCGTGCTGGAACCGCAGCCCGCGTGGTGCTGCGTCGCGTTCCGCAGCTAGTCCGGGCTTCGGGTCAGGCTCTCCAGGCGGTCGACCATCGACGCAAGAGTCGCAAACGCCGCCTCGACCGGCTCGGGCGAGGTCATGTCCACCCCGGCCATCCGCAGTCCGTCGAGCGGATACATCGAGCTGGCGCTCCTCAAAAACGCGAGGTAGGACTCCACCGCCTTGCGATCGCCCGCGGCCACGCGCTGCACGAGGTGGTCGGCCGCCGCGATCCCGGTCGCGTACTGGTACACGTAGAAGTTGCTGTACAGGTGGGTGTGGAATTGCGCCCACGTCGAGCCGATGCGGTCGCGGTCGCGATCGCTGACGTCGACCTCGGAGCCGTAGACCTCGAGCAGCAATTCCGCCATCAGGTTGTTCAGGTACTCCGACGTGATTGCGCCGCCGCGCTCCACGTGCTCGTGCATCGCGAGCTCGAGCCGTGCGAGCGACGGCATGATGAAGAAGTAGCGGTAGAAGTTGGACATGGCCTCTTCGATGACCGCGATCTGAAACGCAGGCTCGGTCCTGGTAGCCAGTAGATGGCGTCGGGTCAGCGCCTGGTGCATGTTGGAAGCGACCTCGGCCTGGAACAATCCGTAGTTCGCGTAGACGTAGGGTTGAGCGTGCCACGCGAGGTGGGAGTGCATCGAGTGCCCGAGCTCATGCGCGAGCGTGCTCATGGAAAAGATGTCGTCGTTGTAGCTCATGAAGATGAAGGGCATGGTGTCCATCGAGCCGGTGGAGAAGGCGCCCATGCGTTTGCCTTTGTTCGGATAGACATCGACCCAGCGTTCGTGCAGAGCGCCTTTGCGCATGGTCGCGACGTACTCCTCGCCCAGGGGTGCCACCCCTTCGGAGATCCAGTCGACGGCCTCTTCGAACCGCACGGTCATCGTGTGTGAGCTCAGCTGCGCCCGCAGGTCGTACGGCTTCAGCACCTCGAGGCCGAGTGCCTGGCGCCGAATCCGCCAGTAGCGATGCCAGGTCGACACGTTGTCGCGGAACGTCTTGACGACGTTGTGGAAGACCTCTGTCGGAATGTGGCTCGGCTCCAGCGCAGCCTCTAAAGAGGACGCGTGCCCGCGCGCGCGCGCGAAGAACAGGTCGCGCTTGACGGCGCCGGAGATGCTCGTCGCCATCGCGTGCCTCATCCTGAGGTGCTCGTCCGCGTAGCTCTCGAAAGCGGTGCGCCGGACATCGCGGTCGGGGTTGGTGAGCAGGTTGGCGATCGTGCCCTGAGCCACCTCGTGCAGCTCGCCGTCCTTGCCGACCGCGGGCGCGAACTTCAGGTCGGTGTTGGCGAGGACGCTGTGGACGGAGAGCGCGGTGGCGAGCGGGTCGACGACCTGGCTGAGCAGCTCCTCGACCTCCGTGCTCCGGATCCGCTTCTCCAGCCTCTCCAGGACGTCGAAGTAGTGGCCGAGGTTCGCCAGGCGCGGGGAGGTCTTGACCCACTCGCGCAGCTTGGGGAGGCCGATGCCGAGCATCTCCGGGACCGCGAATGCGGCCGCGGCGCCCAGCTGCGCGGCGACCGAGCGGGAGCGGTCGACCCGAACGGCGGCGGCCTGGTCGGCCACGTCCACCGAGTACGACATCGTGCTGTACACGATCACCTTGGCCATGAGCCGGCGGGCGCGCTCGTTGGCGTCGAACCAGTCGGCCAGGGAATCCGGGGAGTCGCCGAGGTGACCCTTGAACTCCTCGAGGTCCGGCAGCCAGGCCAGTACGGTGTTGACCGCCTGCTCCCAGCCGGCCTGGTCTGGGAAAACACTCTCGGCGTTCCAGGTGAACGACCTGTCCACCTCGGAGCGTGCAGGTAGCGGTCGCGTCACCAGGGGATTAGTAGCATGGGTCCGATGCCGCGCGCCAAGACGAACGGGATCGAGGTCGAGTACGAGACGTTAGGCGATGCAGGAAGCGCGCCCTTGTTGCTGATCAGTGGCCTGGGCATGCAGCTCGTGGGCTGGGACGTAGAGTTCTGCTCACTGCTGGTCGATCGCGGGTTTCATGTGATCCGATTCGACAATCGGGACGTCGGGCTGACGACCTGGATGGACGGCGGGGAGGGGTACAACCTCGACGACATGGCCGAGGACGCTGTCGGACTCCTCGACGCGCTCGGCATTCCCGCGGCACATGTCGTCGGCGCCTCGATGGGAGGCTTCATCGCCCAGCTGATCGCCCTCAACCATCCCGACCGCGTTCTCAGCCTGACGTCGCTCATCTCCGGACCGAACGGTGAGGACGCAGTCCAGCCGACTCAGGAAGCGATGGCGCTGCTGCTATCGCCTGCGCCGAAGACACGCGGCGAGCGCATCGACCTGGGCCTGCTGTCCAAGAAGACGTTGCTGGGGCCTGACGATCCTTATGAGGATGATTGGGAGCGGCCCAGGGTAGAGCGGGCGGTCGACCGCGCCTATCACCCGGCGGGGTTTGTTCGCCAGCTGCAGGCGATCGGAGCGGCGCCCAGTCGAATCCCACGGCTCAGATCGCTGCGGGTGCCGGCCCTCGTCGTGCATGGCGAGGCGGACATCCTCGTCCCGGTCGAGAACGGCCGTCGCGTCGCGGCAGCGATCCCCGGCGCGCGATACATCGAGATCCCGGGCATGGGGCACGACGTTCCGAGACGCGTCTGGGGACAGGTCGCCGACGCCATCGCCCAGCTGGCGCGAACCGATTGTTAGGCGGCCTCAACCCCGCGATTGCGTTCCTTGCGGGCCTTGCCTCGTTTGTCTCGCCCTGCGTGCTGCCCCTGGTGCCGGCCTACCTCGCGTATCTGGGTGCGCGACGCGCCGGAGCCGACTCGATCGCGGTGGCCGGGGCCGCTTTCGTGGCGGGCCTGTCCCTGATCTTCATCCTTTTCTTCTATGTGTTCTCGCTGGCGGTGCAGCCGATCCGCCCCTACGTGCCAATCGTCGCCGGCGTTTTCGTGATCGTGATGGCCCTGCAGGTCGCGGGTGTAATCCGCATCCCGATCCTGTCGACCGAGTACCGCGTGATGAAGGTCGCGCCTACGGGAGGTGGGGCCACGGGCGGCTTCGTGCTCGGTATGGGCTTCGCCAGCGGATGGACGCCGTGTATCGGCGTGACCTTGAGCGCGGTGCTGAGCTCCGCTGTCACGGTCGGCACGACAGCGCAGGGGCTCAGCTTGATGGTCGCCTACTGCCTGGGCCTGGGCGTTCCGTTTCTCATCCTGGCGTTCGCGTTCGAGGGCACCCGGCCTCTCATCGCCTTCGTCAACCAGCACCGGCGGGCGATCGACATCGCGTCCGCGGGCGTGCTCCTCGTCATGGGCGTGCTGCTGCTGACGAATCGCCTGACCTGGCTCTCGGCGAGCCTGGTGCAGCTCGTGCCCTCCTGGCCGTCGCCTTCACTCTGACACTTCGGTGATCAGGATCCAGGCGATGTAGATGTTCCACGCAAACATGAAGAACATCACGATCGCCAACAGATAGAGCCCGCCGCCGGCGCGGACCAGCAGGCTGATGCCGGCGGCGTTGAAGCAAACGAGCCAGAGGGTGCCGCCGACTCTTTCCATGGTTCGATTCGTCCACGATTCCGCGATGGCGGGAGCGTCACGGCCGCGTGTCGAGAACTGGAAAACCAGGAGCGCGACGAAGAACAGAGCGGCAGCCTCGATTTCCGCGCCGAGCAGCCACAGCGGCTGGCCTGGAAGGAGCACCGCGCCGGAGATGAGCAGCTGTGAGGTCAGCGACGTCAGTGTGCCTATGGCGCGACTGCTGAAGAAACTGTTGTCCATGATCCGCTTGGCGTGCAGTGACATGGCGACAAAGAGCAGGCCGGCAAGCGCGGCGGCGGCGCCGCCGGTCATCACGTAGAAGTTCTGCCAGGCGCCTGTGTCGTAAGCCATCAGACCCCGAGAGTCTTGAGCCAGGCCTCCTCGGACTCCTGGAGCCGGCGATGGAGCTTGTCGATGTGCTTCTGCAGCTTCGCCGCGTGCTCGTAATCCTGCATGCCGACGGCGTCGGCGAGATTGCTTCTCGCCATGACCAGCCGGGAGCGAAGTCTTATCACGTGGTCGGGTGGGTTCGCGAGCTGTCGCGCCAGCATGTCGACGTCGAGCCCGCGCTTTTTCAACGTCGAGGCGATGCCTGGTCTCTTGAGCAAGCGCTGCAGCGTCTCGGCGTCGGACAACGGAGGTGGTACGGGCTTGAAACCGGCCACGGTGCGCGCCTCCTCTATGGGCGGCATCGCAGGCTGCGTTCGATAGACGCTGCGTTCGAGGCGCTGTCTCCGCTCGACGGCGGCCACGACCTGTTCGCGATTGGCACCCAGGTCTTCGAGCACGTGCGCCGCGACCCCCTCACCCTCGATCACGAGCGCCATCAACAGGTGACCGCTGTCGACGTAGTTCTCGCCCATCCGCCGCGCCTGTTCGAAGCTGATCTCGATCACCTTCTTGACGCGCGACGTCGGAATGACCTGCTGGATGAGGATTCGCTCGTTGCGCCCGAGCACGGTCGCGATCGTTACGCGCACCGCGTCGAGGTCGATGCCGAGCTCCCGGAGCACTTCGGGCGCAACGCCCTCCGGAAGCTGAAGAAGGCCGAGCAGGAGGTGCTCCGTGCCGATGTACGAGTGACCTGAGCGCTCGGCTTCCCGCTGGGCAAGGGTTAGCGACCGCTTCGCGTCCTCTGTGAACCGCTCGAAGGGATACATGCCGCTCGCCTGGCGCAGTGTGTCACGCGGCCTGTTAAGAACACTTGTTTGTAGCGCCGGATGCGTCTAACGTGTCTGGGGTGGGGCAGGCACTCGACCTCTTCTCAGCGCCCGTTCGCGAGTGGTTTCGCGCCTCTTTCGCCGAGCCGACGACGGTGCAGGAACGTGGCTGGCAGGAGGTGGCGGCGGGTCGCCACGTACTCATGGCCGCGCCTACGGGCAGCGGCAAGACGCTGGCAGCGTTTCTCTGGTGCCTCGACCGCCTCGCCTCCGAGCCGACGCCGGCCGAAGGCGAGCGCTGTCGCGTCCTTTATGTATCGCCCCTAAAGGCCCTGGCCCATGACGTCGACCGCAACCTGCGGTCGCCGCTCGTCGGCATCCGGCACCAGATCGAGGCAGCCGGTCTTGCCCCCCCGGACATCTCGGTGGCGATCCGCACCGGTGACACTCCGGCGGAGGGTCGCCGCTCGATGGAGCGCCATCCGCCCGACATCCTGATCACGACGCCGGAGTCGCTCTACCTGATCCTGACCAGCGCAGCGCGCAGGATCCTGGCGCCGGTCCGCTGGCTCATCGTCGACGAGATCCACTCGGTCGCGTCGACGAAGCGGGGCAGCCACCTCGCGTTGAGCCTCGAGCGACTGTGCGAGCTCACCCGCGTCGAGCCGCAGCGCATCGGCCTGTCCGCCACGCAGCGTCCGCTCGAGGAGGTCGGCCGATTCCTCGGCGGATCGAATCGTGAGGTCGCGATCGTCGACGCAGGCCGCCTCAAGACCATGGAGGTCACGGTCGAGGTGCCGGTCGAGGACATGACCCGCCTGACCACTGAAGACGAGGACAGCGCGAAGGGCGCGAACAGCATCTGGCCGGCGATCTATCCACGGCTGCTAGAGCTCATCAAGCAGCACCGGTCCACGATCGTGTTCGTCAACTCGCGCCGCCTGGCGGAGCGCATCGCGGCGCGCATCAACGAGCTGGCGGAAGAAGACCTCGTGCGCGCGCACCACGGCTCGATTGCCCGCGAGCAGAGGCTGTTGATCGAGGACGAGCTGAAGGCGGGGCGGCTTCGCGGACTGATCGCCACTTCGACGCTCGAGCTCGGCATCGACATGGGTGCGGTCGACCTCGTGCTGCAGATCGAGGCGCCACCGAGCGTTGCCGCGGGCATCCAGCGCATCGGCCGCGCGGGTCACTCGGTGGGAGAGATCTCGCGCGGAGTCGTCATCCCGAAGTTCCGCGGTGACCTGCTCGAGTCGGCTGCGGTTGTCGAAGGCATGCTCGAGGGGCGCATCGAGTCGACGGTCGTTCCGCGCAAACCGCTCGACGTTCTCGCGCAGCACATCGTGGCGATGTGCGCGCTCGACGAGTGGGGGGTGGAAGATCTCGGGCGCGTCGTGCGCCGCGCGTACCCGTACAGCGACCTCGGGCCTCGCGCGTTCGAGTCCGTGCTCGACATGCTCAGCGGCCGCTACCCATCGGACCAGTTCGTCGAGCTGCGGCCGAGGATCGTCTGGGACCGCGTCGCGGGCAAGTTGAGGGGACGTGCCGGGGCGCAGCGCCTCGCCGTGACGAACCCGGGAACGATTCCCGATCGCGGCCTGTTTTCAGTCAACCTCGTCGACGACGGCAGGCGGGTCGGCGAGCTCGACGAAGAGATGGTCTACGAGACGCGCGTCGGCGAGACCTTCATCCTGGGAGCGTCGACCTGGCGGATCGTCGACATCACGCCCTCGCAGGTCGTGGTCACGCCGGCTCCCGGCGAGCCGGGAAAGATCGCGTTCTGGAAGGCGGACGCACCGAGCCGGCCCGTGGAGCTGGGAGCGGCCCTGGGCAAGATGGTTCGTGAGCTGCGCGCAATGCCGCGGGACGATGCGGCCCGGCGTTTGCGCGACCGCGCGGGCTTCGACGACCTCGCCGTCAAGAACCTGCTCAACTATCTCGACGACCAGGCCGCCGCGACGGGGGCGGTGCCCGATGACCGCACGATTGTGGTCGAGAGGTTCCGCGACGAGGTCGGCGACTGGCGCGTGTGCGTTCACACTCCATTCGGAGGCCGGGTCCACGCGCCGCTCGCGCTTGCGCTGGAGGCGCACCTGCACGAGAAGCTCGGCGTCGACGCCCGCTCACTGTGGACGGACGACGGGATCGCGATGCACCTGCCGGAGGTCGAGTCGGCGCCCAGCCTCGACGAGCTGATCCTCGACCCGGAGGAGGTGCAGGCGCTTGTCTCAGCTCAGCTGCCCGCGTCTGCGCTGTTCGCCGCGCGTTTCCGCGACAACGCGGCGCGCTCGCTGCTGCTGCCCAAGCGCCGGCCGGGCCAGCGCACGCCGCTGTGGCAGCAGCGCATGCGGAGCGCGGGCCTGCTGCAGGTGGCGGGCCAGTACCCCGACTTTCCGATCCTCGCCGAGACGTGGCGCGAGGTGATGAGCGACCAATTCGACATGCCCGCGCTCACCGCGCTCCTGCGCTCGATCCGCTCGCGCGAGATCCGCGTCGTCGCCGTGGACACCGAGCGCGCGTCGCCGTTCGCGTCGTCGCTCCTCTTCTCCTACGTGGCGGAGTACATGTACGAAGGGGACCAGCCGCTGGCCGAGCGGCGCGCCCAGGCCTTGACGCTCGACCGCGACCTCCTCGCCGAGCTGCTCGGCAGCGAAGACCTCCGCGAGCTTCTGGACCCCGACGCGATCGCGGCCGCCGAGCTCGAGCTGCAAGGCTTGCTTCCGGAACGCTTCCCGCGCGACGCGGACGAGGCGCACGACCTGCTGGTCCGGCTGGGCGACCTCAGCGACGGGGAAGCCTCGTCTCGGGGGATCGCAGCCGAGTGGTTGCGCGATCTCGAGCGCGAGCGGCGAGCCGTGGCAGTGCGGGTCGCGGGCGAATCGCGGTGGATCGCGGCCGAGGATGCCGGCCGCTACCGCGAGTCGCTGGGTGCAAGCCTGCCCATCGGCCTGCCGGAGGTCTTCCTCGACGCCGGTGCGAATCCACTCGAATCGCTGCTGCGCCGCTACGCGCGCACCCACGTGCCGTTCGTGACCGCGGACCCCGCAAGGCGATGGGCCCTGCCGGCGCCGGCGGTCGAGTCCGCCCTCTCGCGGCTCGCCGCGCGCGGGGACGTGGTCGCGGGCGAGTTCCGCCGAGCGGCCGAGGGCCGCGAGTACTGCCACCCCGACGTGCTGAGGATGCTGCGACGCCGGTCGCTCGCCGCGCTGCGGCGCGAGGTCGAGTCTGTGCCGCCGGAAGCACTCGCGCGCTTCCTGCCCGCGTGGCACGGGATCGGTGTCAAGGCGAGCGGCATGGACCGGTTGATGGAGGTCGTGTTCCAGCTCCAGGGACTTGCTCTGCCCGCAACCGTGATCGAGCGCGACGTCATCGCGTCTCGGGTCGCGAACTACGCACCCCGCCTGCTCGACGAGTTGATCTCCATGGGGGAGGTCGTGTGGGTCGGGCGAGGCTCGTTGGGGACGAGCGACGGCCGTGTGGCCATCTACCTACGCGGCGACGCCCCCCGCCTCGCGCCGGCGCCGATCGATCCACCTCAGTCCGAGCTGCACGAAAAGATCCACACGCATCTCCGCTCGCGGGGCGCGAGCTTCTTCCGCGACATTTACAACGCGGGCGGCGGCGGCGATGAGGAGGTCGTGCTGGACGCCTTGTGGGACCTGGTCTGGTCGGGCGAGGTGACCAACGACACCTTCGCGCCGCTCCGTATGCTCGGTCCCCTCTCCCGGCGCCCGTCCAACCGCCCGCGATTGCCGCGTCTCACGCAGCCCCGAGCCACCGGCCGGTGGTCTCTGGTCGGCGACCTCGTCGGCGCCGGGGCCAACGCGACCGAGCGACTGCACGCGGAGGCCGGAGTGCTGCTGCAGCGACACGGAGTGCTCACGCGTGAGGCGGTCGTGGGCGAGGGCTGGCCCGGCGGTTTCGCGAGCCTCTATCCAGTTTTACGGGCGATGGAGGAGTCTGGACGCATTCGTCGCGGCTACTTCATCGAAGGGCTGGGCGGGTCGCAGTTCGCCCTTCCGGGGGCGGTGGATCGGCTCCGCTCGCTGCGCGAGTCAGGCGCCGGGATCGTCGCTCTCGCCGCGACCGACCCGGCGAACGCGTTTGGCACGATGCTCGACTGGCCGCAATCGGATGGGCGGATGAGCCGCGCGGCGGGCGCGTACTGCGTGATCGATGATGGCCGCCTCGTCCTTTACCTGGAGCGCGGCGGGCGGGCGTTGCTGACCAACGGCGACGTGCAGGCCGCTCACCTCGAGGCGCTCATCGCAGTCGCGACCAACGCGGGCCGGGTCGAGCTGCAGAAGGTCGATGGGATCTCGGTGATGGATTCGCCGCTGAAGGCGGCGCTGCGCGAGGCAGGATTCTCGGCCACGCATCGCAGCCTCGTGGCTTACGCCAACCGGCCGTGAGTACGATTACTCCTCCATCGGGGAGTAGCGCAGCCCGGTAGCGCACTTGACTGGGGGTCAAGTGGTCGCGGGTTCAAATCCCGCCTCCCCGACCAAACGGTCCTTATTTGAACTGTTCTCCAGGACGCTCGACCGGCCCTAGGTAAACGCTAGATCGTTCCTCTACACCGGAGCACCGAGAGCCACGGTTGGGGCTATGCACTTCGTTCAAGATTTAATGCAAGGCGCACGTGCAATGAAGCCTAGCCTCGCTTCCCCCCCGGTCGATTCCTATGGATTCGGCTTGCTCTTTGAGCGGAGGCCGATCCTCGACGGTGACGCGATTCTCTCCCGCTTACAAGGCATCGGACGTGTCGACCTGTTCAGCAAGTCCGATGAGGTCGTTGGGTTAGCCCATCCAGATCACCTCGTCGCTATGGCCGACAGAACCATTCCTAGCGTCACGAACATTGTTCGATGGTCGAAGCCAATCAGTCCAGCAAATTTCGCGTCGGCACTCGAGCAGACCTACAACTGGCCGCAGGCTGAAGAAGCAGTGGCGCGTTGCCAGTACAAGTTGCTCGTGAGCGACCTGTTTGGCTCAGCTCTTCCTTACAAGGGACGGTACGAACTGATTACCAGCGTGCTGCAAGCAGTTGTCGAGGAGACGAATCCAGCTGCCATTCATTGGGAGGCCGCCGACAGTATCGTCGAGCCGAAGAGCTTGGACCGACGGCTCAGCTTCTACTGCAACGTGAGGCTCTACGAGGTCACAAATCGCAAGGGCAACCGATTGATGGACACCAAGGGCCTAACCGAGCTCGGATTGGTCGACGCCCAATGTCTCTTCCGCGAGCTGGACGCGAGCGAAGTGGCCTCGTGGTTGTTTCAACTGGCGCGCCAGACATTCGACAGGGGCGATTTCATCAAGGATGGGGAAACGCTGCCCGGAATCGATCCGGCCGAACGCTGGAAATGCCGTCACGAACTCGCAATGGCTGGGCCAGCCCGACCCGTGATCGACATTACACCGAGCGCACCTCACGCCGGTGAGCGCTAGCACCGTGATCCGCGAGTGGCGTACGGCGTTACGCATCGATCGGGTGGTCATTCAACAGGTATAGGAGGCGCACCGCGAGTTCAGGTCCGGAGTTCAAATAGTGTCCCGCCTCCCCGACCAAAATTCCATTATTTGAACCGGCCGTTAATACGAGGCCGGCGAAAGGCTGCGGTGTCGCACTGGACTAAGGTGGGAACGATGAGCCAGAACACCGTCCATCGGGAGGGGGAGGTCCACGATCGCTGGGCCCAATGGCTGCTTGAGCGGCGGCACGGCGGGGACCCCAACTTGCGAAGGGCGATGCTCCCGGAGCTCGAGAACTTTCGGGCGCGCGTCCTCGACAAAGCGCGGGCACGACCAGGTGATGTGCTGCTCGATGTTGGGACGGGCGACGGTCTGATCGCCTTCGCGGCAGTGGAATTGGTCGGTGCCGCCGGACGCGTGATTTTCAGTGATATCTCCAAGGATTTGCTCGACCATTGCCTCGAGTTGGCCCGTCAGCTCGAGATCGGGGATCGGTGTCAGTTCGTTGTTGCTGGGGCTGACGACCTCGGTGCAATCGAAGACGCGTCTGTTGATGTGGTGACGACTCGGTCGGTACTTATCTACGTCACCGAAAAGCGGAGAGCCTTGGCGGAGTTCTATCGCGTGCTCAAGCCGACCGGCAGAATCTCGATCCTGGAACCGATCAATCGCCTGATGTACCCAGAGCCTCCGAATGAGCTGGTTGGCTTAGATGTCACCGAGATCCGCGATCTGGCGGACAAGATAAAGGCGGCCGCCCAGCAGACCCTCGGAGCGCAGGCGGCGATGCTTGACTTCGACGATCGCGACCTGCTCGACATGGCGGAGCAAGTGGGATTCACGCAAATACACCTGGATCTGGAACGGCAGATAGTTGAAGAGCACAGGCCGCGGACCTGGGACAGTCTTCTGGCTGCTTCGGGAAATCCGCTTGCGCCGAGCTTTGGAGACTTGATGCGCCAGGCGTTGGCCACGGACGAGATGCAACGGTTTGAGGCGCACATGAGGCCGCTTGTCGAATCTGGCAGGCGAACTCGACGCGTGGCTATGGCTCATCTCTGGGCGGACAAGCCCGAGTAGGCAGCGGGGCGCTCAGCTTCACGTTGGGATGTTGGGCAGCTGAAGCGAGCGCCAAGTGGGCCTTAACGAGATCGAGAACGCTCCCCTCGAACTCAATTTGTCGGTTCAAATACTGTCCCGGGCCCCCGACATCCGTTATCCGGCGTGGACGCCGATTTGTTGCATCAGCCCCAGCTGGTCAGAAATTTCCCACTCATCAACCACTTGACCATCCTCCACCCGATAGATCGCAATCTGCCTGACCGAGATGCTCCTACCGGAGGGGGTGACGCCAAACAGATCGCCATGGTGCGTTCCCGTGAAAGTGAACACGCCAATCACTTTGTCTCCAACCGCCAACAACTGGTCAATCGAGATGCAGAGGTCCGGGAATCCAGCCAGGTACGCGGCAATATAGGTCCTGACCGCCTCTCGTCCTGAAGGCGCTCCGGCTCCGGCCGTGCGAAGCGTGTAGTCCGGTGATACGTATCGATCAACGGCGCTTGGGTCTCGATGATTGAAGAGGTCTTCCTCCATGTTGCGGACGAGTGCCAGGTTGTCATCGATCGCGGAAGAAGTGTTTCGCATGGGCCCTCCCGGCCAACTGAAAAGATCAGCGAACAGTGTACTAAGTATAATGTACGCAGTACAGGGATTCTGATGGCTAGCGAACGGACGAGCGGCGGTGATCCTGCGCGTACCTTGGCTCTGCTGTGGCGTGACCGTGCGGTGGTTCCGCGGCAAGGCCCTCGCCCAGGTCTCAGCATCGACGCCGTCGTGGTGGCGGCGATTCAGGTGGCGGACGCCGACAGCCTCGAAGCAGTGACGATGCGCCGGGTGGCTAAGGCGCTTGGGGTGGTGCCCATGACCCTATACACATACGTGCCGGGTAAGGCCGAGCTGCTCGACCTGATGCTCGACGCCGTCTACGCAGCTATGCCCAGGCTCAACACCTCGGGCCAGCCGTGGCGGCTGCGGTTGGCCTCGATCGCCGAGGAGAACAAGGCGTTGTTGGAGACCCATCCCTGGGCGGCCACCATCTCAACCATTCGGCCGCCCCTCGGCCCGGGAATGATGGCCAAATATGAGCACGAACTAGCAGCGTTCGAAGGCCTGGGCCTCGACGACGTCCTGATGGACGCCTCGCTCACTTACTTGCTTAGCTTCGTGCAAGCCTGGGCGCGTGCGGCGGCTGACGCTCGCGCAGCTGAGCGCTCCACCGCCATGGACGACAGCGAATGGTGGACGACTAGCGGTCGCCTGTTCGCCCGTGTGCTCGACGAGTCTGCCTACCCCATCGCCGTGCGCGTCGGGTCAGCGGCAGGAGCTGCCCACGGCAGCGCGTACAGCCCCGATCACGCCTACGCCTTTGGCCTCGAGCGTGTCCTGGCCGGCTTGTCTCCTCTCATCGATTCCAACTGATCGGGACTTGGCGGATAGCCAGCAATCGCCGACGGTTGAGTCAGATGTGGTTGGTGATCGCGTAGCGAAACGCCTCTTCGAGTGACAGGGTGCGTCCGCGAGCCAGCCCGGAGTCGAACTCTGGGCCATGGACCCGTTCGACGTAGGGCTGATATTCCCGTATCGCGTCCTGGGTTGTGGAACGTGGCTCGCGCTGAGCGATGGACTCGAGCGCTCCCCACAGCATCCCGGCGCGCACGGCGTCGCGGCGCAGTGACGCGATCGCGGCCCCCGCCGCGAATGCGTAGGGGATGTTCATATGGTCGCTGACCGCTTCGATGATCTCGGCTGCAGCGGTGTAGTCGCGCTCCGCTTCATCGACGCGTCCCGCCGCGATCAGGCGCTCCGCCGTGCCCAACAACGTGACACCGGTGAACCACATGTATCCCACCTGTCTCGAGAGCGCAGCGCTCTCGTGCGCAAGCTGGGCTCCGCGCGATACATCGCCCTGCTGGAAAGCGGCTTCAGCCAAGACCCACAGCGCGAATCCCTCGTCGTCGACATTGTTCTGGCGACGAGCCTCCTCCAGCGACTCCCTGGCCATCTGCACTCCGAGATCGATGCGTCCTTGTCGCAGCACCGTGGAAGCGAGGCGACTCTTCATCTGTGCGACGTGCCCAGCATCGCCTGCGGCTTCGTAGGCAGCCAGGGCCTGCCGGTACACGGGCTCGGAAAGGTCGTAGCTGTTATTGAGGTCGAAAGAGGCGGCGCGAAGCCTGAAGGTGTGACCTCTCAAGACCGGCTCGAGGTTGTCGCCGGCGCTCTCGATCAGGCGGTCCAGGCGGCCACGGACACCGGCGGGGTCGTTGGTGATCCAGTACATCTCGGTCTGTATCAACAAGCGCAGGCCGTCGACGGCGTGGCCCGACGCGGCGGCCCACGAAAGCGCAACGTCGAGGTTCGGACGCTCGACCTGCGCGATATCCGTGCGCGGCGCACCTGGTGTGTCCTCAGCCAGGTTCGCGGTCGCGAAGAGCTCGAGGAGGTAGTCCAGCAACCGGGACAGAACGGGGTCGCGGTCGTCGGCTCGGAGCTGGTCCGTCACGAATTCGCGGATCGTTTCCAGCATCGTGTACCGACCCGATTCCGATCGCCGCACCAGGCTCTTGTCGATGAGCGACTGCAGCACCTCGAGATCCGCGTCCGCCACTCGTTCCGCAGCTTCGAGAGTCCATCCACCGCGGAAGACCGAGAGCGCCGCGAACAGGCGCCGCTCATCCGGCGTCAGCAGGTCGTACGACCACTGGATCGTCGTCCGCAAGGTTCGGTGGCGGGTGTCGGCGTCGCGCTCGCCCGAGACGAGGTCGAGGCGCTTGCCCAAACGTTCGAAAAGCTGATCGGTGCTCAGCAACGAGACCCGCGCGGCCGCCAGCTCGATCGCGAGCGGCAGGTCGTCGAGTCGGAGGCAAAGTTCATCGAGACGGTCACCGGCTTCGAAAGCAGGCTCGATCGCGCGGGCCCGGGCCAGGAACAGCTCCCGCGCCTCGTTTCTGGCGAGCACCGGGACCGGGTACATATGCTCTCCCCGGACGCGGAGGCGCTCGCGGCTGGTCACGACAACGTCGAGGTGCGGGCAGGTCCCGAGGAGGCCGGCAACATCAGGGGCCGCCTCCACAACCTGCTCGAAGTTGTCGAGGAGGAGCAGCATGCGACGGTTGCCGATGGCCTCGGCCGCAGAGCCCCCGCCGAGCGCGGTCCCGATAGCCGGCATCACGTCCGCCGCCTCTGATATCGCGACCAGCGGCACCCACCAGATGCCGTCCGGGTAGCGGTCGGCGGCATCTCCGGCGACCTGCAGGGCGAGGCGCGTCTTACCGCTCCCGCCCGCCCCTGTCAGCGTTACGAGCCGCACCCCGTCGCGGCGGAGCAGCGCGCCTGCCTCCGACACCTCGAGCTCGCGGCCGATGAACGGCGTGAGCGGTACAGGCAGGTTCGTCGCGAACAGTGTGCGAAGGGGTGGGAACTCGCCATCGCCGAGCTGGTAGATCTTCTCGGGCGCGGACAGGTCCTTCAGGCGGCGCACGCCTAGGTCGCGCACGTCATCGCGTCCCGCGAGGTCCCGGGTCGACTGTGACATGAGGACCTGCCCGCCACGCCCCGCCGCGGCGATGCGCGCGGCCCGATGCACGTCGATTCCGACGTAACCCTCGGCGGTCACGACCGGCTCTCCTGTGTGGAGGCCCATGCGGACATGCACAGGCCCGTCAACGAGAGCACGTTGTCCTTCCTCCGCCGCGGCGACCGCATCCGATGCGCGCGAGAAGGCCGTGAAGAGAGCGTCGCCCTGCGCATCGACCTCGACGCCGCCGTGCCGTTGGAATACTTCGCGCAGCGCCTGGCGATGGCCGGCCAGGAGCTGCGGATAGGCAGCGGGTTGTTCGCGCAGCAGGCGCGTCGACGATTCGACGTCGGTGAACAGGAACGTCACAGTGCCGGTGGGCAGTCGATTCATCGACTAGGACAGTCTGCGATAGATCAGACCGCGGCCTTCTCGGGCTTCAGTGGTGACCCGGTCTCGACGAGCGTCTTCAAACCACTGAGGATGTAGGGCCACCCGCCGGCGACGTTGTCGTAGACCTTGCTGCCGCTGGGGAAGTCGTCGTGGATCGCGGTGAGCCTGGTTATCCCGTCGGTCTCTTCGAGCTCCCAGGTGACGCGGCTCGGACCCTCGGGGGTCAGCTCCTTGTCGTAATGCACGAGCCAGCTGAGGACGAGCCGGCGCGGCCGGTCGTACTCGATGATCTCACCCTCTACGAGAAGCCTGTCGGTGCCGTGCTCCGTGAAGACCTGGGTCTCGCCGACCTTCCACGGTCGGGTGGGCTGGCTGCCGAAGAAGTACTTGCGCGTGAACTCAGGTTTCGTGATCGCTTCCCACACCTTCTCTCGTGGGGCGCGGATGAAAACCGCATAGACCTGCGCGGGCCGTGAATCAACAGACCTCATCTCTTCCTCCAGGTCGAGCTTCAGCTCGGCCAGCGCCGCGGCGCGGGCCTTGCGGTACTTGCCGATCCACCGGTCGTGGATCAGCCGGATGGGAACCGCGTTCAGGTAGTGGAGCTTTTCGCGGCCGTCGCGGCGAGTCGTGATGAGGCCGGCGTCCTCGAGCACATGCAGGTGCTTCATGACCCCGAAGCGAGTCATGTGCGGCAGGCTGTCCGCAAGCTCGGTCAGAGTCTGACCGTCGCGCTGAAACAGGCTGTCGAGCAGCTTGCGCCGGCTCTGGTCTGCCAGCGCCCTGAACACGGACTCCACTGTTAGAGCCCGATTTTATGTGACTATTTGGTCACGGGTCAATCTGGAGCCGTCAGGCGATGGCCCGACCGAACTGCCGGGCGCCGACGACCACCGCGGCCGTGCACAGCACCGCCAGGACGATCACACCCTTCGCCACGCTCGGGTCGCCGAGGTTGCCGAGAAAGATGTGGCGCGCCGCGTCGACTGCGTAGAGGAGAGGGTTGACGGCGGCGATGTCCTGCAGCCACTGCGGCGCGATCGACATCGGCAGCAGGACGCCGGACAGCAGCAGGATCGGCAGCGTCGCCGTGAAGACGATGGGCGCGTAGCTGTCCTCGCTCTTCACCGCGAGCGCCACGGCGTAGGCGATCGACGCGGTCAGGAGCCCGATCAGGCCGATGAGAAGCAGCACCACGACGACGCCTAGCGGATGAATGCTCAGGCCGAAGGGCAGCGAGATGAGGATCAGGATGAGGGACTGGACCACGATCGAAAACATGTCGCGGAGCGCTCGGCCGAACAGGAGCGCGACGCGGCTGACGGGCGTGACTCGAAGGCGCTCGATCACGCCCATGCGTAGCTCGGAGATCAGGCTGAAGCCCACGCCTGCGGCGCCGAACATGCCGAGCTGGACGAGAAGCCCGGGCACGAATACGTTGTAGGCGCCGCCCGGCGGGAATCCACGTATCGATGCGAGCGGCTTGAGCAGGGGCGCGAACAGCACGAGATAAAGGACGGGCTGGAGCACGCCGACCGCAACCCAAACCGGGTTGTTGATGAAGATGCCGAAGTAGCGACCGAAGACCAGCCACGTATCGCGCAGGACCTTCACGCGGCCGACTCCCGGAGCGACCGGCCGGTCTGCCGCAGGAAAACGTCATCGAGGCTCGGGCGGTGCAGCTCCACCGTAAGGAGCTGCATGTTCGCGTCTTCGAGCAGGCGGAGGATCAATGGCATGGCCACCTCGCCCCTGTCGACGTACAGCTGCATGGAGTCGTGGTCGAGCTTGGCCTCGCGTACGAAGGCCTGGTCCTTGATCAGGTCGAAAGCGCGCTGCCGCTCTCCCCCGACGGTGAGCGTCACGACGTCTCCGGCCACGGCGCGCTTCAGCTCCTCGGGCGTGCCCTCGGCGACGATCTTCCCGTAGTCGATGATTGCGACGCGATCGCACAGCGCGTCTGCCTCGTCGAGGTAGTGGGTGGTCAGGAACACGGTCACGCCGCGGTCGTGCATGCTGCGCACCTCGTCCCACACCCGCGCGCGGCTCTGCGGGTCGAGTCCCGTCGTCGGCTCGTCGAGGAAAAGGAGCTGCGGATCGTGCACGAGTCCCAGCCCGATGTCGAGCCGCCGCTTCTGTCCACCCGAGTAGGTGGAAACCTTGCGGTCGGCCGCGCCTTCGAGCTCGAGCATGTCGATCAGCTCCGCAGCACGTCGCCGTGCCGCCTCGACGGACATTCCGTACAGCCGGCCCTGGAAGATGAGCTCGGTGCGGCCGGTGATCTCGCGGTCGGCGCCGCCGGCCTGGCCGACGTAGCCGATGCGCTCGCGGATTAATGCGGGTTGAGTCGCCAACTCGCACCCCGCGACGCGGGCGGAACCACCGCTGGGTGGCAGAAGCGTGGCGAGCATGCGCAGCGTCGTGGTCTTGCCCGCACCGTTGGGACCCAGGAAGCCGAAGATCTCGCCGGGCTGCACGCGGAGGTCGACGCCCGCCACGGCGACGACCTCGCGCCGGCGCGACTTGAACACGCGGCGCAGGCCGCGGGTTTCGATCACCGCTTGAGGATCAGTGCCCATCGGCGGAGATTTTCGCGGATGTCGAAAGAACGCGGCCCGTCACCATCTCCCAGAAGGCTTCCATCGCCGGACCTCCGCGTGACGCGCGCCGGATCGCAGAGATTGGGCGCTCTACAGCCGGGACGGGAAGACGCTTGACGTCGCCATTTGCAAGGTCCGCCGCCAGCGCGCGTCTCGGGAGGGCGCAGAAGCCAAGGCCGGCCAGGACCGCGGCACGAACGTACTCCGGATGCCCGAGGTTCAACGCTTCCACGCGTTCGTAGGCGCCGCCCATCATCTGGCGCACGTGGTTCTCCGCGGACCACTGCGGTCCGCGGCCGAGGTACAGATGGCGCACCAGGTCGGCCTGGGTCACGCGGCGCAACCGAGCGAGGGGATGGTCTCGATGGGCGACCAGGATCAGCTCATCCCGCGCCATCTCGAATGCAACGAGGCGCCGATCGGGCTCGCCCTCGATGACAGCGCAGTCGAGGGTCCCAACCATCACGCGCTGGTTCAAGTCCGCCGATGGCTCGACCGACATCGCGAGCTTGATCCCGGGATGCCGGCGCGCAAACTGGGCCAGGTAGGCGGGCACGTAGTAGGTGGCGCAGGTCGGGCTCGCGCCCAGCTCCAGGGACCCCGCCTGGAGGTGACGCAGCCCAAGCGCCGAATCTTCGACGACTTCGAGCGAGCGCAAGGCTCCGCGGCAAGCGTCGGCCAGCGAGCGCCCCGCGTCGGTGAGTCGGATCCGGCGCCCGTCGCGCTCGAAGAGCTGGAGCCCGAGCGCCCGTTCGAAGTGCCTCACCTGCTGCGTGACCGCACCCTGGGTCAGGTAGAGAGAAGCAGCCGCCTCCGAGACGTGCTCCCTCTCGGCCACCGCCACGAAGGAGCGGAGCTGCTCGAGCGTGAAACTCGGATGTCGCACGCCACATATTAGTCACGCTTATGAGTTTCATTACAAACATTGCTGAGAACGGGCTTAATGAAAGCTGAAGTGGAACGTTGTACTGGGTTACCGTTCACAACGTCCGCGCCGCGGCGCGCGAAAGGAGGAAGAAAGGAACATGAGTTGGCTGACCTCCCACGGCCAACGAGGCCAGGGCATGGTGGAGTACGCGCTGATCCTGGTCCTGGTTTCGATCGTCGTCATCGTGATTCTCTTGACCATGGGCCAGCAGATCGCGAACGTTTTCTCGAACGTGGTGGCGGCCCTGGGAGCCTGAAAGCTCCGGCCTGAGCGCTGGGGCCGCGCGCCGGCCCCAGCGACACGGTGCGTACTCGATAGTTAGCTTCGTGGCCCAGCCCTGGTGGCGGAGCGCGGTCTTCTACCAGATCTACGTCCGGAGCTTTGCCGACTCCAACGACGACGGCATCGGCGACCTGCCGGGCATCACCTCCAGGCTCGGGTACATCAGTGACCTCGGCGCCGACGCGATCTGGCTGACCCCGTTTTACCCCTCGCCCCAGAAAGACCACGGCTACGACGTGGCCGACTACCGCGACGTCAACCCCGAATACGGCACCCTCGATGACTTCGACCGCTTGCTGAAACGGGCGCATGAGCTTCGCCTCAAGGTGCTGGTGGACCTGGTGCCCAACCACACGTCCGACCAGCACGCCTGGTTCAAGGCCGCGACGTCAAGCCCCGACAACGAGTTTCGCGACCGCTATCACTTCGCCGACCCCAAGCCTGATGGCGCTCCGCCCAACAACTGGACGTCATCGTTCGGCGGACCGGCGTGGTCGCCGGAGCCCCGCGGCCGGCAGCACTACCTGCACCTGTTCGCGCCCGAGCAGCCGGACCTCAACTGGTGGAACCCGGCGGTGCCGGAGGAGTTCGAACGCATCCTCGAGTTCTGGCTCGACCGCGGCGCCGACGGTTTCCGCATCGACGTCGCCGCGGCGCTCTTCAAACGCAAAGACCTCGCCGATCGGCCGTTCCTCATCAGCCCACGGACCGGCATGCCGCACTTCGATTCCGACTTCGCGATCGTCGACCAGCCGCAGCTGCACGACGTTTACCGGAGGTGGCGGCAGATCGCCAACGACTACCGACCCGAGCGCGTGCTCGTGGGCGAGATCTTCGATCCCAAACGGCACTCGAAGTACATCGTCCCGGACCAGCTGCACATGGCCTTTGCGCTCGTTCACCTGGACTGGGGCGCGCCGCTGTGGCGGCGATCGATCGAGGAGAGCCGCCACGCCTTGAAGACGCCCGGCGCCGAGCCCACCTGGACCATGGGCAACCACGACGTCACCCGGCCGGTCACTCGTCTCGGCGGAGGCGAGCTGGGCAGGGCGCGTGCTGTGGCCGCGCTGTTCCTGCTCCTCGGGCTGCCGGGGCAGGTGTTCATCTACCAGGGCGAGGAGCTGGGGCTGGAGGAGGTGGACCTTCCGGACAGCGCGCGGCAAGACCCTGTGTTCCTCCACTCAGGTGGGCGGAACAAGGGGCGAGACGGGTGCCGCGTGCCGCTGCCGTGGGTGAGAGGAGAGCCCAACGCAGGCTTTTCGAAGGCGGCGCCGTGGCTGCCGATGCCGCCCGGGTGGGACCGGAGGGCGATCGATGCCCAGGGCGGGTGGAGCGAGTCGACTCTCGGCCAATACCGACGCGCCCTGGCGACGCGCCGGCGGCTGGCGGCGAGGCTGCCCGCAAGGTTCGAATGGCTGCGCGTCCCCGCCGGGGTCCTCGCCTACCGGCGCGGCCCGCTGACCGTGGCGTGCAACTTCTCCAGCCGGACCGCCAGGCTACGGATTCGGGGCAAGCTACTGCTGGGAAGTGCTCCGCTCGTCGCGATAAAGGGAGAGTTCGTCCAGCTGCCGCCGAACTCGGCCGCGTGGGTGGCCGCTTAACCTGACCCTAACCTGGGTCGAGGTGCCAGCCGTTACAGTTCTTTCGTGGCGGTCGGAGCCCACCCCGAGCCGGAAATTGCGCCCGTCCTGGCACCTCCCAGCGCCCGATTCATCAACCGCGAGCTGTCCCGGCTCGACTTCGATGAACGGGTCCTGGCGATGGCCGAGGACCCGAAGCTGCCCCTGCTGGAGCGGGTGCGTTTCCTTGCCATCTTCAGCCAGAATCTCGACGACTTTTTCCAGGTTCGCGTCGCCGGCTTAAAGGAGCAGGTGCTCGCCGCGGTCGCCGTCGCGGCGCCGGACGGGATGTCGCCACTCGACCAGCTCAAAGCCATCCGCACCCGCGTCGAAGGGCTGGTGCGGCGCCAGGTCGGGATCTACACGCGCGACCTGGGACCGGCGCTGGCGGGTTCGGGGATCACGATCGTGCGCGCGGGCGACGTCAGCAAAAAAGACCTGACCCAGCTCCACACCGTGTTTCGCGAGCAGATCTTCCCGGTCCTGACTCCGCTGGCCGTCGACCCTGGCCATCCCTTCCCATACATCTCGCACCTGTCGCTCAACCTCGCGGTGATGGTGCGCGATCCGCTGCGCAAGCAGCAGCGCTTCGCTCGCGTGAAGGTGCCGCCGGTGCTGCCGCGCTTCATCGCGCTCGATGAGGGTGAGCGCTACATGCCCCTCGAGGACGTGATCGCGCTGCACCTCACTGCGTTGTTCCCGGGCATGGACATCGTGTCGCAGAGCCCGTTCCGGGTCACGCGCGATGGCGACCTGGACGACGTCGACAGCGATGCCGAGGACCTGCTGGCCGCGATCCAGACCGAGCTGCGCCGCCGCCGGCGCCACGCACGCGTGGTGCGTCTCGAGGTCGATCCCGCGATGTCGGCCGAGGTGCTCGAGCTCCTCACGCGTGAGCTCGAGCTCCAGCCCGCGGACATCTACCAGGTCGACGCGCTGCTCGACATGGGGAGCCTGCTCGTGATGGCGCAGCTCGACCGTCCCGACCTGAAATCAGAGGTGTGGACGCCGACCACGCAGCCGCGGTTGCGCGGCATCGCGGCCGAGGTCCCGGACCTGTTCGCGGTGCTGCGCCAGGGCGACGTGCTCGCGCATCACCCCTACGACTCATTTGCGACGTCGGTCGAAGCGTTCATCGACCACGCGTCGAGCGACCCCGACGTGCTCGCCATCAAGCAGACGCTCTACCGCACTTCCGGTCCAGCCAGCCCGATAGTTCGCGCGTTGATTCGAGCCGCCGAGCGCGGCAAGCAGGTCGTTGCCCTGGTGGAGATCAAGGCGCGTGGAGACGAGCAGGCGAACATCGGCTGGGCACGGGCGCTGGAAGAGGCGAACGTGCACGTCGTCTACGGGCTGCTCGGCCTCAAGACGCACGCCAAGGTCACGCTCATCGTCAGGCGCGAGGGAGGTCACATCCAGTACTACCTCCACGTCGGCACCGGCAACTACAACCCAAGCACCGCGCGCATCTATGAGGACGTGAGCTTGCTGTCGTCGGATTCCGACCTCGGCTCGGACGTCACCGAGCTCTTCAACCTGCTCACGGGCTACAGCCGGCAGAGCCGCTACCGCAAGCTGATGGTCGCGCCGACCAACCTTCGCAGCGGCATCACGCAGCTGATCGAGCGCGAGGGCGTGGTCGGTGGCCGCCTCATCATCAAGGTCAACAACCTGATCGATCCGGAGATCATCGAGGCGCTGTATTCCGCTTCGCAGCGCGGCGCGCAGATCGACCTCATCGTGCGCAGCATGTGCGCCCTGCGACCGGGTGTCCCCGGACTTTCGGATCGGATCCGCGTGCGATCGATCGTCGGCCAGTTTCTCGAGCACTCGCGGGTCTTCATGTTCGGCAACGGAGGGCGGCCCGAGTACTACCTAGGGTCTTCGGACCTCATGCAGCGCAACCTCGACCGTCGCGTCGAGGCGGTCGTGCCGGTGACCGACCCGAAGCTGCGCGTGCGGCTGCAGCAGATCCTCGACGTGTACATCGCCGACGACGTGCTCTCGTGGGAGCTTGGCCCCGACTCCGCGTGGCGCAAGGTCCCGACTGTGCGTGGCGTCAACGCGCACAATCGATTCAAGGAGATGGCGCTCGAGAGCGCGCACGGCAACGGGCTAAGCGGCGTACCCCACGCCTAGGCGGGTAAATGCTCGAGCGTGAGGTAAAGCTGGGGGCCGGCCCCGCCTTCCATCTCCCGGACCTGGCGGGGGTGATCGAGGGGGTCGGCGTGGGGCCGTCGGAGACGGTTCGCCTGGACACGGTCTACTTCGACACGCCCGACCTGCGCCTTGCGCGCTGGGGCCTGTCGCTGCGTCACCGCGCGGGCGAAGGATGGACTCTCAAGCTGCCGCCTCCTCCGTCCGTGCCCGGCAAACCGACCGCGGTGCTGGAGCGTGACGAGCTGAGCTTCGAGGGTGGAGCGAAGAAACCTCCGGCCGCGGTCCTCGAGGTCGTGCGGGCCTACGTGCGCAAGGCCGAGCTCGTGCCCGTGGCGCGACTCTCCACGGTCCGCCGGCGCGTGCGGCTGGTCGATCCGGCGGGTGTTCGGGTCGCGGAGGTGGTGGACGACGAGGTGTCGGTGCGAGACGGCAGGCGCGTCGCCGCGCGGTTCCGCGAGATCGAGGTCGAGGTGCCGGGCGAGGACGGTGTGGAAGGCGTCATCACTCCGCTGGTCACGCGACTTCGCAGCGCAGGCGCCGGCGCACCCGATCCGACCCCCAAGCACATTCGGGCGCTCGGCCCGCGCGCCATCGAGCCGCCCGAGGTTGCCCCCGAGCCGCTGCTGCCCAACGCTCCCGCGCGCGACGTGATCCGCAACGCGATCTCTGAATCGGTCGCCTCGCTGCTCCATCACGATCCG
>DASYZS010000179.1:0-2688 GCA_035945895.1 Candidatus Dormiibacterota bacterium
ATCCGGCCCTGGCGCATGACGTCCGCGGTGGCAGCGATGCGCGCGCCCGGAGGGGGCAGGCGCAAGACGTAATCGCCGTCACCGGCCGTGACGTAGTAGGTGAAGCCCGAGTGTCCTTCGGGGATTGGGTCGATCGAGAGCACGCGCTTGCCGATTGCGCGCTCGAGGTCGGTTCGGATCTGCTCGGTCACTCGAGGTGCGCCATGTCACCGAGCGCACCGACCATCCGATGTTCGCCGAGCGCGCGGACGGTGCTGATGCTCGTGTAGTAGGGAAGGATGCGGAGACGGCCTGCATCAAGGCGCATGACGTCAGTGAGACACGCGACGATGGACGCGGCGTGAGTCACGAGGATGACGTGACCACCTTCGTGCGCGCGTACCACGTCATCGACCACGCCACGCATTCTCTGCACGGCCGAATCGTGCGGTTCCTTGAATTCGAGCGATCCGTCGTCGGAAATCTCGAGAGTCATCTCGACCAACCGCTGATCGATAGTGAAGCTCTCCGATATCGCCTGCGCCGTTTCAGTGGCGCGACGCAGAGGGCTCGAGTAAACGGCGGTCGGTTCGCGGCTCTTGACGCGCCCTGCCAGGCGTCGCGCCTGTTCGCGCCCGAGCGCGCTCAGTGGAGGATCGACGAGCGCAGTCATGTCGCTGTAGCAATCGGCGTGACGCACTAGCGAAATCTCGGTGACTCCTTCGACTCCAATCAAGAAGATCGCTTCGAGTGAACGCATTGCGCGCGTGAGGTGCTGCGAGCCGCGTTCCACGGCTAACATTCGATCACATGCTCCGGTTGGTGGGCATCGTCGCCCTCTTCGTCCTCGCCGCCTGCAACCAGTCGAGCGCCAAGGTAGGTCCATCGCCTTCGCCCGTGATCCCGCAAGGCAACTGGAACGAGAACCTGACGCTCAGCGGTGATCTTCCGGGCCACATCACCGCGATCCTGCCTGACCAGGCTGGTCAGCAGACTTTCTGCTCAGGCGCGAAAGCGCGCAACGGGGAGACGTGGTCGGACAGCTTTTACACGACAGTCGATGCGAGCGGCAACACGTGGCAGGTCAGCATCGTGATCGAAAATTTTCGCGGACCGGGCACATATTCGGCTAAGGACGTGAAGATCGTGTTGCAATCGCCGGACAACTCCCAGGCCTGGCTGAATCAAGATGCGGATCCGACGCAGAGTCTTGGAGCCGACAAGGTGACGTTCACGATCACGCGCGACCAGCAATCGGGCACGTTGGACGCATTTTTGACCAATGCCACGTCCGGTAAACGCGGCGCCGAGCGCATCACCGGCAATTGGAACTGTCGGGGCTGATCGTTCTTGGAAGTTCATTTCGACGGTCACTGCTTTGGATGCGGACAGCTCAACCTCGAAGGCCTGCGACTGAAGTTCGAGCCGGGTCTGGACGGATCGGTGGCGCAGTACACGGTGCAGGAGCGGTATCAGAGCTGGGCCGGAATGGCCCATGGAGGCATCGTCGCGCTGATGCTGGACGAGGCGGTTGGCTGGGCGGCGTGGCACGCCGGTCATCCGGGCGTGACCGGCCGGCTTCAGGTCTCGTACCGGCGGCCTTTGAAGCTGGGTGAACACGTCCGTATCCTCGGCAAGGTGGACAAGGTGCGGCGGACGCTGGTTTATCTGACCGCCCTGGTGGAGAACTTCGAAGACGGGTCGCGCGTGGCTGATGCCACCGCCACGTTGATGGCTGTTAAGACCGTGGTCGACCCGCTGCTTCGGTAGACAATTCGTACCGGGTAAAGGTGGGCGGATCTCCAAAGGGCAGCCGGAACGTCCGCATGCCCGTTCGCCAGTACAGCAGGGCGTTCCAGATCAGCGCGATTGCGCTCATCGTGGTGGCCGCGATCGTTCTGATCGCGTTCTTCTACGACGACGTGCCGGAGGCCGTGCAGGGTGGCGGGAGGATCTTCCGCGCCTTCTTTCACCGGAACCAATTCGTACCGGGCTACGTGCTGCTCTACCTCGAGGAGTCCGGAATCCCCCTACCGGCGCCGGGTGACGTGTACGTCATGTACGTGGGAGTTCACGTACCGCACCGTCTGGCGGCATGGATAACGGCGTGGTTGGGACTCATCCTGATCGTCGTCCTCGGCGCGACGAATCTCTTTTTCATCTCTCGCAGGTTCGGTCGCCGTCTGGCCGAAAGCGAGTTCGCGGAGTACGTCCATCTCAACCACCAGCGGCTGTTGAGCGCGGAACAATGGTTCAGGCGCTACGGCGTGCTGGCGATCATTTTCGGTCGCCACATACCGGGCTTCCGCATTCCTATTACTGTGGCCGCGGGCATCTTCCAGGTCCCGTATCGCGTCTTCGCACCATCTGTGGCAGTTTCGACCGCGATCTGGGCAGGGATCGTGCTGATCATCGGGATCAACTTTGGGCCGAGGCTGGGCGACCTGCTCCGGGCGCACAGCTTTCTTTACTTCGTGTGGGTCGCGATCGTTGGGGCGCTGACCTTGAGCGTGTACATCCGGCAACGGCGGCGGCGTGGCCGGCGGATGGGCGCAGTTGGGAAACCTGACCGGCCGGTAGAATCACCGAGTTCGTAGGGGGCGGCGCGAGTCGGGAGTCGTGTCGCTTGTGTCGGGGGCTGGCGCAGTTTGGCAGCGCGCACGGTTCGGGACCGTGAGGCCCCGGGTTCAAATCCCGGGCCCCCGACCA
>DASYZS010000180.1:0-2167 GCA_035945895.1 Candidatus Dormiibacterota bacterium
CAGCCGCTGCAGATATGCGCGCTTCTGCCGGGCGAGCAGCGCCGGCAGGCTGCCGTTCGCCACTCGCGTGGCGAGCAGGAGCTTGACGTAGATGTCTTCGTGCAGCTGTTGGGGCCCGGAGTCGGCCTTTGCCAGCCAATCGTCGAGCTCCTTGCGCCCGATGTCCGACAGCTCGTAGAGGAGCTTTCCGCGGTCGCCGCGCGATCCGACCGGCCGAACCCAGCCGTCCCGCTCCAGGCGCTGGAGCGTGGTGTAGATCTGCCCGATGTTGACTTCCCAGGTGCCGCCGAGCATCGATTCAAAGCGGTTCTTGACCTCGTATCCGTGGAGGGGCTCCTCGGCGAGAAGTCCCAGGACCCCGTACTTAAGCGACAAGTTCCTTGCGATCCATACTGAGTATGCATGCAGAGTATGCGTCAACAGCGACCGGCTGTCAAGAAGATTCGAGGCGCGCAGCGACGGGACGACCTAGGGGCGATTCCGCTTTTGGATCCAAACGCACCGATCGACGACCGCAAATCGGTGCTTTTGGCGACAAACGCACCAATCTGGGGTCGAATCGCCGTTATGCATGGTGCTGTGATCGCCTCTGGCCACGAGAGGCTGGCCACCGATTCGCTGGCGTTCGCCATCGTCGGACTGGTGCTCTGGCCGTTCGGCCTCCTACTGTGCCCGGTGGCGATTGCGCGCGGTCTTGCTGCGCGTCGCCGGATCGATGCATCGAACGGTCAGTTGTCAGGAGCGAGAGTTGCTCTGTGGGGCATCGGTCTGGGAGTGCTGGGCTCGTGCGTCGCTTATGCGGGACTTGGTGCGGAGGTCATGTCGCTGGTCCTGACAGGTAGGGCAATCCCCGCCTACTAGCTCAGTACCAGGGCTCCAACGGATGTCCAGTCGACCAGTGTTCTTTGACATCGGTTCGGCCGTCACCGAAGCCCGGCCGGGAATCGGCTCCTAACAAAGCGACCAGCACGTCGAACGCCGCGATGATCGCCAGCGTGATCAGGATCGCTATCACGGATCAAGTGTTACCACGTTCTGGCGCGCCTGGCCAAACGATTTGCCCAGGCGTTCGGCGGCTGCGGCCAACACTGCCGCAGGGAGCAGGAGGGCCGCCGAAACGCCCAGAGCGGCGGAGATCGAGACGGCGCTGCCGATCGCTCCCACCGCCGGCCCAGCCACCAGCTGACCGAGCGAGTCGGCCTGTCCGACGACCGACAACACCGTGGCCCGGACCTCTGGCGGCGTCTGCCGGGAAATCCAGGCGTCGACCAGCGGTTCGCCCAGGCGCCGAAAACCCTGGGAAGTGAGGAAAGCGGCCACTGCAAGCGGCAGCGAACCCAGGACGGCGAATCCGAGCATTAGCGCAGCCTGCGACAGATAGATCGCGCCGAGCGTCGCGCCCGGGTGCGTGCCTTTGATCCGGGTCGCTGCGAGCTGGAACACGATCACTCCCGCCGCGGACTGAACCAAGCCGATCAGGGCCAACCATCCCGCCGGCGTGAGCCGGCTCGCGGCGGCAAGGCCGAGGTCGCGCATCAGGTGTGCTGCGTAAAGACGATCCCAGCCTTCGCTCGAAGCCCCCAGGATGACGGTGACGATCACCAGCATCATCAGCACCCTCGATCGGCGGATGAGAAGAAGGCCGGTTGAGGCGACCGACATCAGCTCGTGCCACCTGGAGCGAGGAAATCGCGGGCTTGCAGGACGTGATTCCTGCATCAATGCCGCGGCCATACCGCTGACCCCTACGAGAAGCAAGCCGCCAGTGAGGATCGAGAGGCGCGCGTCGATTTGCGCCAGGAAGATGGTCATCACAAGTCCGCCCATCAAGCCGACCATCTCGGCCTGGCCGCCGCGGAGAAACACACGCTCGAGGTGATCGGTTCCGGCCCGGTCGGCAATCCAGGCCTCGATCGATCCGATCAGAAAGGTCCACGCGGCGCCTGTGAGCACCTGCAGCGCGAGCAGCGACACAAAGTCGCGCGTGAGCGCCTGAAGGCCGAGGCCGGCTCCCATGAGCGCATAGCCGATGACAGTCGCCGGGCGGCGGCCGAACGAGTCGGCGAAAGCTCCGGTCGGAATCTGCAGGACAAACAGTGTTCCTTCGAGCGCCGTGCCCAGCAGCACGAGCTGCAATGGGTTCAGCCCTGCCTGGACGACCCAGTAG
>DASYZS010000181.1:0-26138 GCA_035945895.1 Candidatus Dormiibacterota bacterium
CACCGGGTTAACCGGGTAAGGGCCCTGGTAGACAACCAGGTTGATAGGCCGCAGGTGTAAGAGGAGCAATCCTTTGAGCTGAGCGGTACTAATAGCCCGAGGGCTTGTTCACCTATAACTCACTCTTCAGCTCACTGAAGAAGCGAGCGAGAATGTGGATCCAGCGCTGAAAGCAAAATGGAGAATCTCATAGACCTAATTCGGTTGTGTAATGAACGCTGAGTCGCATCCCCTGGAGCGCGATCTCGACGGAAGCGGTCTCAACATCGCCGTTGTCGTCGCGCGCTTCAACGAAGACGTGACCAGGCGCTTGCTGCGCGGCGCACTCGACGCCCTCAAGCAGCGCGGCGTCGAGGAGCCTGACGTTTTCTGGGTCCCGGGCGCGTTCGAGCTCGCTGTTACAGCCCTGGCATTGGCGGAAAAGGGCGGACACGACGCGATCGCGTGCCTTGCAAGCGTGATCCGAGACGAGACCTTCGATTTCGAAGTCATCGCCATGCAGTCAGCCTCAGGACTGGTGCAGGTGCAGCTCGACACCGGCGTGCCAGTCGCGTACGGATTGCTGTGCACTGACGACAAGGAGCAGGCGCTCGCGCGATCCGGTCCGAAGAACAATCAGGGCGCGAACGCAGCCGAGGCCGCCATCGAGATGGCCAACCTGCTGCGCCAGATCCAGGGCTAGCTCACCACCGCCAGCGCAACCACGTTCCGTCCGGCCGGGGCCACGATGAATCCATCTGTAGCGGCCGGCGTGCTGAAGTGCATCGCTGACCCGAGCCCCAGCGAGTAGAGCACGCGCCCGCTCGAGGCATCGAGCGCGAACAACGTCGCCGACCCAGGCTCGATGGCCCACACGACGCCCGCGGAAATGATCGGCGAAGCCAGTCGCGGCTGGGCGCGCCACCCCACAGTGATGGACGAATCGCCAACCTGGAGCGCATAGAGGCCGTCGGCGCATGGCACGAACACCGTCGAGGCGCTCCACGACGTTCCGCCCCAAGCGCCGGAGCACACCTTCAGGCTGGCGCGAAGCGCTCCGCCGCTCAACACGTACGCGACCCCCTCCTTGCCGATTGCCACCACCAGGCCGTTGTCCAGCACCGCGGCGCCCACCGACCCGAGGTCCACGTCCCGCGCATTGAGTGACTGCCAGTTCGACGGAGCGAAATGCCAGCGCACGCTCCGCAGGTCAGCCGACAGCGCGATCACCGCGTTGCTGAAATCCGTCCCTCCAGAGGTGGCGTTGCCGGTCACGACGTAGACGGTCCCGTCCGCGCCGATCGTCGGCCCCTGAGGTGCCCAGATCGAGGCGCCGCTCGTGCTTGGCACCTGATAGGCGCTCGCGGTCGCGCCATCCAGCGAGACCCCAACGACGTAACCGTGGTACCCGCCGCAATCGCCGAATAGTCCGCCAAACGGCACGTACACGAAACCCGAGCCGATCGCCAGTGCGCCTCGCTCCTGCTGAACCACCGGGTTCGATCCGACCGGATCAAGCTGTCGCTGCCACTTGATCGAGCCGTCGGTGAGGCTCAGCGCAAACAACAGGTGATGCGCGCCCCGCAGAAACGCGCTGACGTAAAGACGGTTGGACGCTTCGTCCGCCGCAGGCGTGCCGGTGATACCGGTCACGGGCCTGATGTCTCCACACGGCAGCGAAGACGCGTCGACCGGATCCCCGAGGTGTACCGACCACACGATCGACCCCGTGAACAGATCGAGCGAGTACACCGTGTTGTTCTCGGTCGCCACTATCACGTGCCCGTTGACGATCAGGGGCGAGGCGTACACGTCGCCATCGACACTCGCGCGCCACGCGAGCTGCGGCGTGCCCAGCGCAGGCTCTGACGGCCCGACCCCAGACCGTCCGGCGTCGCGGTGATATTCCGTCCACTCGGCGGAAATCGGCGAGGACGGCGACGGAGCGGCCGACGGGGATGACGGTGACCGCGATCCCTGGCCAGACGAACACGCGAAAACAAGGGTCGAGACGACCAGGAGCGCGACGGTCTGCTTCAGAGGCCCCAGGCGAACTTGCGCGCCGGCTGCAATCGCGCGCGCTCCGGGCCGATCAGTTCGACCCGTCCCTGCATCGCGATCCCCCGACGCGGTCCCATCGCGTCGACGACCATCGCCGCTCGGGACTCGTGCGACAGATTCCGCAGCTTCACTCCGTCCACATCGAAGTCGAGTGAGCCGTCGTCATTCATGGTGTACATCACCGGCACGGCGTGTGGCCATCCCGATGGCCCTACCGTCGCGAGCCGAGCGATGCGTTGCGAGCGCAGAAACTCGAGCTCGGCTGCGGAGAACATTAGAGTGTCCCGCCTCCGCGATTCCGCGCGCCTTCGCATCCTTGGCGGCCGGGCTGCGCCGAAGCCTGCGTCAAGGGGCCCGGCGCCGCGTCGTCGCGCATCAACTGATGCGCTCCTAGCCGCGCCACCCTTTCCTTGGCTCCGGCCGCCGATGCCGCGAATTCGCTGCGGAACGCGGAAGCGGTGACACTCAAGCAAATCCTAGACTCAACCATTCACATGGCAACCACCGCCGAGGGCACGATCGCCGGCTACTCGATCACCCGGCGCGAGCCGCTCGAGCGGCTCGAGGGCACTTACCTCGAGCTCACACACGAACCCACCGGCGCGCGGCACATCCACATTGAATGTCCCGACGACAACAATGGATTTGCGGTTTTCTTCCCAACGCCCCCGGCGAACTCAACCGGCGTCGCCCACATCCTCGAACATGTCGTGCTCGCCGGATCACAGCGATTCCCGGTGAGGGACCCGTTCTTCAGCATGACCCGCCGGTCGCTCGCGACCTTCATCAACGCCCTCACCGGCGCCGACTGGACGATGTACCTGTTCAGCACCCGCAACGCCAAGGACTACCGCAACCTGCTTGACGTCTATCTCGACGCGACATTCTTCCCGCGCATCGCCGAGGACTCGTTCAAGCAGGAAGGAATCCGATTCGAGTTCGAAGACCCCGCCGATCCGAAGAGCGGCCTGAGATACAAGGGCGTCGTGTTCAACGAGATGAAGGGCGCGCTGGCGACGCCGGGAGCCGCGGTGGCGAAAGCGATGGGCAAGACGCTATTCCCGGGCCTGCCCTACTCCTACATCTCGGGCGGCGATCCGGAAGCGATCCCGGATCTGACATGGGACTACCTCCGCCAGTTCCACGCCCGTCATTACCACCCGAGCAACGCGCGGTTCTACACGTATGGCGACCAATCGCTCGAGGACACGTTGAAGTTCATCGAGCAGAACGCGCTGTCGAGATTCCAGCGCATCGATGTCAACCCCGGGATTCCCGACGTCAAACGTTTCGCGCGGCCGACCTCGGCCGTCGAAGCCTTTCAGGCGCCGCCGGGAAGCACCGCCACAAAGCTGGCCGAAGCGTTGACGGCGTGGGTGACGATTCCCACGTCCAACTCTTTCCGCCTGCTGGCGATGAGGGTACTCGCCGAGGTGTTGCTCGCGAACGCCGGCTCGCCGCTGAGGAAAGCGCTCATCGACTCGGGCCTCGGCAGCGCGCTCGCCGACGGCAGCGGATTCAACGACGACTACAAGGAGTCGGTCTTCGGCGCGGGTCTGAAGGGCATCAACGCCGAAGACGCGCAGAAAGTCCAGGACGTCGTACTGGAAACCCTGACAACACTCGCCAGGGACGGAGTCGACGAGTCGCAGGTCGACGCGGCGATCCATCGCCTCGAGTTCGAGAAACGCGAGCGGTCCAACGCCGGCTTCCCGTACGCGCTTCGCGTGCTCTTCACGCTGCAGCCGGCGTATCTCTACGGCGGCGATCCATACGCCGCTCTGAACTTTGATGCCGACCTCGAGCACCTGCAGCGCGCGCGACAGGAGGGCCGCTTCTTCGAGAACCTCATCGAGGCCGAGCTCCTCGACAACCCGCATCGCGCGCTCATCACGGTGGTCCCGGACGCGGACCTGGAGGAACGCCAGCGGAAGACCGAGCGCGAGCGACTGCAGGTAATCGAAGCGCGCCTCACCGACGAAGAGCGACACACAATCGTCAACGACTCGCTCCGCCTCAAGGCCGACCAGGATGCCAGGCAGGACCTGTCCATCCTGCCAACCCTCGAGCTCAGCGACATTCCGATGAAGTTCGAAGACGTCCCGAGCCGCGACGAAAACGTTCGGAGGGCGATCGTCGAGTTCTACCCGCAGCCGACCAGTGGCATCACCTATGTCGACCTCCGTTGCGACTTCGGCGCCCTCACGCAAGAGCAGAAGGACCTGCTGCCGCTTTTTGGCCGGGCCCTGACCCAGAGCGGAGCTGCGGGCCAGGACTACGCCCAGATCGCGGCCCGCATCGCGTCCCACACCGGCGGAATCGGCGCAGCTGCTCAAGTGCAGTCGGTAGCGCAGCGCGACGACTACCTCGAGTCATTCGTGCTGTCGGGCAAGGCGCTCGACCGCAACGCCGCGCCATTCGTCGAGCTGCTCACCGACCTCGTCGCCCGCCTGGAGATCGAGCCGCGGCGCCTCAAGGAGATCATCGCCGAGATCGCCACGCGCCTCGAGAGCTCGCTTGCCGGGCTGGGTTTCCAGTTCGCGCTCCTGCGCGCCCATTCGAAGATCACCTCCGAGGGCGCAGTCAACGACCGGCTTCAGGGCATCGGCATGCTGCACACGATGCGGCGCCTGGCGCACCTGGAAGAGAACGAGCTCGACGACGTCATAAAGGACCTGACCGAAGTCCGGCGGCTGCTGTTCCGCGCCGACGCGCTGCGCATCATCGTTACCTGCGAGGAGTCGATGATCGGTCCCCTCGAGGAGCTGCTGACGGGACTCGTCACGGCGCTGCCGCAGGACGGCGCGGCCAAGGAGGGACCACGTCCGCCGGCGCTCGAGCGGGCGCCCGAAGCACGCACCGCCCCGGTGCCCGTCGCGTTCAACGTCCGCTTCTTCAAAACGGTGCGTTACACGCATGCCGACGCGCCCGCACTGCTGGTGCTGGCGAACTACCTGCGTGACACCTTCCTCCACCGCGAGCTGCGTGAGAAGGGCGGCGCCTATGGAGGCTTCGCGTCGGCGGGCATTTTCAGCGGGACCTTTTACTTCGGGTCCTACCGCGACCCGAACATCATTCGCACCTACGACGTCTTCGACCAGGCGGTCCGTTGGGTGACGGATGGCGAGATCGAGGCTGAGCCACTCAAGGAAGCGATCCTTGGCGCGTGCGGAGATGTCGATCCGCTCGAGTCGCCCGACATCAAAGGAAGGCGCGAGGCGACCAATCGCGCGGTCGGACTGACCCGCGAAGCTCGCGAGCGCTTCAAGCAACGGTTGCTCGAGGTAACCGCGGAAGACCTGCGACGCGTGACTCGCAGCTATCTGCTTGGCGCGCCCGCAATCCAGACCACGGTCGCGGGTGCTGACCTCGTGGAAGCCGCCCGGAAGGAGCGACCCGAGCTGTTCGAGGTCGTCGCCCCGCTTTAACGAGCGCGGGCTAGACTGACCACGCCGTGAACCAGTTCTGGCGACACCCGTATTTCTGGCCGGGCGTAATCATCGTGGTCGGTGTGTACTTCCTGCTCTACAACCTCGGACTGCTTTGGTGGCTAAGGGGGGACATCTTCTGGCCGCTGGTGCTCATCGCGCTGGGGATCTTTCTGATAGTCCGCCGCGCCCGACCGTCGTAGGCCGTGCGCTACAGGAGCTACTTCTGGCCGGCCGTCCTCATCCTTGCCGGCGTCGTGGCGCTGCTGGTCAACACCGGTGCGATCCCGGTGGACCGGCTGATCCTCCTCATCAACCTATGGCCGCTGATTTTGATCGTCATTGGGCTCGAAGTGATCGTGCGCCGGACCCTGCACGGCGCGGGCGCCGAGGTTGCGGCGGCGGCAATCGTGGTGCTGGCGATCATCGGCGCCACCGCGTATGTCGCGGTCAATCCCTCTCCGCTGGCGACGCACGAAGAGGACGTGAAGGCCTCGCTTGGTGCGCTGAAGCAGGCCTCGCTCGAGGTCGACGCGGGCTCGGCCAGCATCACCGTCTCGAGTTCGGACCTCGGCGCCGACCTCTACCACGCCCACATCTCGTACCCGGGGCCGAAGCCGGACGTCAAGCTGGACACGTCAACGGGCGAGCTCTCGATCTCGCAGCGCTCCAACTCTCCTTTCGGCCTGGAGGCGGGCCGTTTCAGCCTCACGATCCAGCTCAACTCCGGGATCCCGTGGACGATCAGTGAGAACACTGGGTCATCCCACGACACGATCAACGTCCTTCAGCTCAAGGTGTCGCGGATCGAGATCAACACCGGAGCGAGCCTGGAAGATCTGACCCTCGGCCCGCCCGCAGGTATCGTGCCGGTCGAGATCAACGGAGGCGCTCTTACTGTGCACGTACACAGGGTCAGCGGCACTGAAGCGTCGATCTCGGTCTCCGGTGGCGCCGTGAGCCTCAACGCCGACGGCCACAGCAGTCACGGAATCGGTGACCTGCATTACGAGTCGGCTGGATTCAGCGGTGCGTCAGACGGTTACAAGATCGAAGTCAACGGCGGCGCTTCCACGGTGACCCTGGATTCAATCGGCCTGGACTAGCCGCGCGTCCAGCGCCTCGACCCGTGCTCGATAGACTGCCTGGGTTGCGGGTGAGATAGCCCGGCGAAAGCCGGTCGCCGCCGCATTCAGCAACCCCTCGATCTCCTGGTCTGCAACTTTTGCCGCCCGCAGGACGTGGACCAGCGCCGCTGCGCGCTCGCCTCCTCCGAGCATCGCATCCTGGTCGGCCGGTAGAGCGGCAAGCTCGGCGGCCTCCATTCGAAGACGTATCGCAAGTGCGTTCATCTCCTCACCGCCGCGCTTCTCACATCGCGCTGAACCTTCGCCCGCCGCCGCGCTGGCCAGCCTGCCCTCGAGGAGGCGCCCATCCGCGGCGGGGCTGGCCGCGATCACGGGCGACAGGCCAACCACTTGTTGCGCCCCAACCTCCACGCCTCTGCGTTCCAGCTCGGCGATGACGTCCGACGGTGTGGTCTCATCGACCCGGAACAGGTTCATCGAGAGCTGCACGCGGTGCCCCGAAAGTTCAAAGGCAAGAGCCTGTACGCCCCGAAGTCCGGCCCGAGATTCGCGGATTGACGCCGCCAGTGCTCTTGCGGCGACCAGGTCGTAGTCGAACAGGATGACGTTGAAGGCCACGAGGGCCTCGCGCGCGCCGATGCTGACGGCGCCCGCGGTGGGGTGGAGAGCAGGCCCGCCGAGGTCGAGCGGCACTCGCCCGGCGCGGATGTCGGCGAGCGTCTTGTGTTCGCCGTGGCCGTAGAAGTAGACCGGGACGTGCAGATCGGACCACACGTGCTCGGCGATCTCGCGCGCCAGCTCGCGGCACGACTCGAGCGAGGACCCGAGGAGCGGGACGATCGGAACGACGTCGGCGGCCCCGACCCGGGGATGGACGCCGTAGTGCACTCGCAGGTCGATGTGTTCTACGGCCGCCGCGATCGCACCCCGGAGACCGTCCGCGAGGCGGGACCTCGCGCCCGCGAGCGAAACGACGACTCGGTTGTGATCGGGGTCAGGGTCGGAGTCGAGGACGAATGCGGGCGACGCAGCAGCGCCGATCGCGTCGATGACGTGCCTGCGGGTGCCCTCCGAAAAGTTCGGCACGGACTCGTAAATCTCCATTCGCGGAACCGCTAGCGTAAGTTGCCGTGTCCGGTGAGGTGGCGCTCGTCTACGGCGACGCGCTGATGAAGCATCACCTTTCCGACGAGCATCCGCTCCAGCCGATCCGTGTGAAGCTGGCCGTCGATCTCATCAAAGACACCGGCCTCATCGAGTACTGCCACCTGCTGCCGCCGCGCATGGCGACCGACAAGGAGCTCGAGCTCGTCCACTCTCCGGAATACGTGGCCCTCGTGCGGACGTTGAGTGACCCGATCCGGCGCCGCAGCGTCCCGCTCGAGATGATCGATGCCGCCGGCTACGCCTCCGCCGACAACCCGATCTCGAACGAGCTCCACGAGGGGACGGCGCTCGTCGCCGGCGCCACGCTCGTCGCGGCTGAAGCCATCGAAGGTGGGGGAGCGCTTCACGCGTTCAGCCCCTCGGGAGGACTGCATCACGCTCACCGCGACCGAGCGTCCGGTTTTTGCACGTACAACGACGCGGCGATCGCGTGCCAGTGGTTCAGGGAGCGCGGCCATCGGGTCGCGTATGTCGACGTCGACGTCCACCATGGGGATGGGGTGGAGGACATCTTCGAGACCGACCCGGACGTGCTGACGATCAGCCTGCACGAGTCGGGGCGATGGCTCTTCCCGGGCACGGGTTTTCCGCAGGACTTCGGAATCGGTCGAGGTCGAGGCTTTGCAGCGAACGTCCCGTTCGTCCCGTTCACGTGGGATGAGCCGTGGCTCTTCGCATTCGAGAAGGTCGTGCCGGCGACGCTTCGGCGATTCAAGCCGACGGTGCTGGTGACGCAGGACGGTTGCGACACGCACCACCTCGACCCACTCGCGCATCTTGTGGCGACGACGCGGATCTGGCCGCGGATCGGCTCGGTGTTTCACGAGCTGGCACACGAGCTGTGCGAGGGCCGCTGGCTCGCGCTGGGAGGCGGCGGCTACGCGATCCGCGAGGTGGTGCCGCGCGCGTGGACCCTCTTGTTCGCCGAGATGGTCGAGCACCCCGAGCTGGCCGAAGAGATCAACGATCGGGCCACGGTGGTGCCAGAGAAGGAAGCCCAGGATAGGGTCTGGGCCGCGCTACAAAAAGACCTCAGCCGCCTGGCCGAGGTCCACGGCCTCGACATCTAGTCACCGTCGACGCCGCACGAAGTACCAAAGGAACCAAACGAGGAGGAACACACCAACCGCCGCCCACGTGTACCACGGGTAGGATCCGACCGGTCCATTGGGGTAGTGGTTGTTGCCGTTGATCAGCAGGACGTCCATGAAGTAACAAATTTAGTTAATTGGTTGACACCTGCACCCGGTCTGGCTACGGTGAGGCCGGCTTCGGGGTCAGGTGGGGCCCTAGCTGGGTAGGAGGGCTACGTGCGGCGTCGAATCCCCGGTGCCTTGATACTCGCGGCCCTTTTTTGGTCCGCCTCTCCAAGCCTGGTCAATTCCCTTGCCGACACATCAACACCGGGCGCTCCAACCAATGTCTCGGCGCACGCGGGCACGCTGTCCGCCACGGTCCAGTGGATGCCGACTGGTTCGCAGGCGACCAGCTACACGGTCACATCCAGTCCACGGGGAATCACCGCGACCGTTGTGGGAACGGCTACAAGCGCCACCGTCACGGGGCTCGCATTCGCCAACCGGTACACGTTCACAGTGGCCGGGACCAACGGCATCGGCACCGGTCCCTCTTCGACGCCCTCGAACCCTGTGACGCCAGGTGCACCAGGCGGTCCGTACCACCAGGGCGTCGCCCGCGTGCTCACCACCGCGGATGTCGTCGCTGGAACCGGGGTCACGTTCAACATCGGCGACGACCGTGTGCATGCTCCAGGCCTTTCCGCTGTCGTTCTAAATGTCACAGCAAGCGCCGCGACGGTGACCACCGCTGTTCAGCTTGTGGTTCGGGATCAGGTCTCGGCAACGGTCTTGGTGGCGCCGGGTACTGTCGAGTCGAGCCTGACGGTCGTCCCAGTCGCCGAGCAATTGAACCCGGCGGTCGTTCAGGTGACCGCGGGGCAGGCGCACGTTGAGATTGACTTCGTCGGCTTCTTTACCGATTCACGAACCGTGGGCGATACCAGCGGGCTGCTCCAGATGATCCCGACCACGACGGTTCTCGATGCGCCCGTCGACGCCGGCTCGTCGACCGACATCCCTGTGCTCGGACAGGGCGACGTGCCTACCGGACAGGTTGCGGGTGTATTGCTCAATGTCGCCGCCATCAGTCCCGCGGCGTCAGGTTCCTTCGAACTCGTGGGGGCGGGAGCTGCCGATCCGGGGACGACGACCCTCGGTTTTGCGGCCGGCCAGACAACTGCGAACCGAGTCATCGTGCCGGTTGCGGCGGACGGGAGCATTACGCTGCTGGATCGAGGTGCGGCCGCGGAAGCCCGCATCGATATTCTCGGCTGGTTCGCTGACGGTTCGAATGCCGACGCTGTAGGCGCCCTTTACACGTCGATCACTCCGACGCGGGTTGTGGATGCCGCAGCGCTGACAGCAGGAGGTTCGCTGAGCGTCCCGGTATGGGGACAGGGCGGCGTCCCGGACGGATCAGCGGCGGGACCGACCACCAGCGCGCTGCTGCAGGTTACCGTCTCCAACCCAACAGGACCCGGCTCGATCGCGATGTCGGGCACATCGATCCTTGATTTCGCGGCAGCTCAGACCGTGACCGGAACTGAAGTCGCTCAGCTCGCCTTCCCGGCCGGTACGGCCTCTCTCAAAGCGCTCGGCGCTTCAGCGATCGTGACGGTCGACCTGGTGGCCTACTTCTCGGGCGACCTTGTCATGCCGGGCAGCACGAAAGTTCTGAGCCCGACACAGCTGGCCGGGATCACGAGCATGGGCGCTGACAGCACAATCACGTTCGGGCCCGGCACCCAGGTCAGCCCCCCGATTCTCATCAACGACGTGATCGTGGCCGGTCCGTCGGCAGCGACACCGAGTGGCTTGCTGAGACGGGTGCTGTCCATCTCGACCACCGCCGACGGCTCGACGGTGCTCGGCACACGACAAGCGGCAGTCCCCGAAGCGATTACGTCGTTCTTCCTGGACTGGACGCTCCCGCCCAGCACGGGCGCCTTTGGAATGAGTCACGGATCTGCGCCCACCACGGTCGCCGGGCCGACAGCGCTGACGGGCTCGAATCCGCTTCCGCCACCGCCGAACACATCGATTGATCCGAGTTGGCCGTCTTTCTTTGTGGCCAATCCGCCGGTTGGCGTCTCCTTCGACCTGTCTCAGCTGGATCCGGGTTTGCACACCGGCAGTTCGATCGACATCAGCGACCTCGAGGTCCAGCTTCGAATCGGGCTTCAAATGAACTTGAGCCAGAGCGGCAAATTCACGATGCACATCGGGTTCGGAGTTGGCGCGCGTGCCGCGATCGACGTGCAGCTACTGGCGCAGATCAGTCTCCTGGACAAGAAGCATCTGCTCGAGCACTTCTTTCCGGTAGGTCCCCCAATCTTCATATTCATCGGGATTTTTATCTTCGAGTTTCAGCCGGGCATTGACTTCAGCCTCGAATTTCAGGTCAGCCTGGCAGGCGGCTTGATCATCCACGAAGGCCTCGACCGCTACATCGAGGTCTCCGGAGGCTATGACGGCAAGAGCTTTTTCCTCGACCCGCTCACTACCAAGAACTACCTGGCGCCGGCGCAAGAACACAATCTTCGACCGTCGGTCCAGGCGGTGTTCGAGCTTGACGCACACTTCGACCCGTCGGTCGCGTTCTATGGCGGCGTCGCGAGCATCGATGGCGATCTCAAACCGTTTGCCACCGTCACCGTGGATCCTCTCGCGCCGCATTGGTGGGACTTCGCGCTCGGACTCTGCTATCAGACCGAGTTCCAGCTGAACCTGATCTTCTTCACGAACGACCACGCTTTTCTCCCAATTTGTTTCACATTGGCGGACTTCCAGGCGCCCGGCCGGCTGCTTGGCATCACGATTACTCCGTCCCCAGCCACCGTGGCGCGCTCTGGAACGCAGCACTTCCATGCGGACATCCCGTTGAGCCTCAACGGGGTCATCTGGTCGATCGCGGAGTCAGGGGGCGGGACTCTGTCGAACATGACTCAGTTCGACGTCGATTACACCGCTCCGAGGACAGCGGGCACGTACCACCTTGAAGCTGCAAGCGTTGATGACCCGACCTCCACCAAGGAGGTGGACATAACCGTTCCCGCCGATCCGCCGGGCGCTCCGATCAACGTCGTGGCGGCCTTGACCACATCGACGTCGGCCATCGTTGGATGGACCGCTCCGCCAGACGACGGCGGCGCCCCGTTGAAGACTTATGTGGTGACCGTCTCGCCCGGCGGCAATATCGCGACGATCAATGCACCAGGGGCGACCGCTACGTTCAGCGGCCTCAATCCGGCCACCACCTACACATTCACTGTTGCGGCGATAAATGGGGCTGGCCTAACTGGCGCCTCCGGCGTATCCAATTCACTTACCACCCCGCCGGCCGGCCCCATGTCGGTGAATCCGAAATCGATCAGCTTCGGCAGCGTCACTCTTGGTCAATCGAGTCAACCTCAGACAGTCGTCGTCACCGCCGACGGCGTTCCTCTTGTCATCTCGACGGTGAGCCTGGCCGGCACGAACCCCGCCGAATTTGCGATTCAGAACGACCTGTGCTCGGGACAAACCCTCCAGCCGGGCGCCACGTGCAGCTTCGCGGTCCAGTACATACCGACGCAGCAGATCGTGGCGAGCGCGGCGGTGATCATCAAGGACAGCGACGCCACCTCACCCCAGACGGTGACTCTGTCCGGGAGTTCGCCGGTGCCGGCGGTCTCTGGCGTCGTCCAGGTCTTCGACATCCAGATGGTCGATTCCCAGACCGGTTACGCAGTGGAAGGCGCGCTTGGGACGGTGGTGGTCAAGACCACAGACGGCGGCAAGACATGGAACAGGCTGGTACTGCCCATATTCGACCAGGTCTTCGACGCGGGCAGTGGCACTGTCAGGTTCATTGATGCCAACCACGGTTTCATTACCGCCTTCCGCAGGCTGCAGCCTTCAGGTCAGGTTGACTTCATACTCGCCACGAGCGATGGCGGACAGACGTGGCAGCAGATCAACCTCCCCAGCGCCACCGGTCCGGAGTCGATGTGGTTTACGGACGCGTCCCATGGGTGGGTGCTCAGCGAGGTGGCCGGGCCGCCAGCGCCTCCCGGCTCTCTCGTCAACTCGGCGCTGGTCGTGGTCAATGTCACCACCGACGGAGGATTGACCTGGACACGGCATTCCGTGCCCGATCCGATAATCGCCGGCACACCGGGGTGCATAGGAGAGGAGGCCAACGTCAGCGTTGCCTTCACGGATTCTCTCAGTGGGTGGATGAGCGCTGCGGTGCTCTGTTTCGCGCCCAATCTAACCATCACGTCACGAGGCGCGCTTTTCTGGACGACCACGGATGGCGGGACGACCTGGACCCCCCATCAGCCGGCGGGCGTTACCGAAGTCTTTGACCGCATCCAGGTCACTGGCCCGTCCCAGGTCCGCCAGCTAGCCGTGGTGAACGTCAACCCGACTTTGTTCGAGCAGGTCTTGGTGTCCTCGGACGACGGCGGCGCAAGCTTCTCGATCACCCCGCTCCCGGCCCAGAACGTGCAGATTGCGGACGTCACATTCAGCGACAGCACGCATGCTGTCTTCGTCACGAGCGACGGTCACGTCTGGCGCACGACCGATGATGGCGCGACGTGGCAGGGCAACACGCTTCCGCGCTTCGCGAGCTCTGCCGGCCGGATCACCTCCTATCAATACGATGCCGTGGCATCTCCGGACGGAACGAACATATGGGTCACGGGTAGCGTCTTCTACGGGTTCACCGAGGCGGGCTTCATCGAGAAGTCGTCCGACGGTGGCGCGACCTGGACCGTGCAGCTGCTCGGAAGCGGCGCCTAGCCGGAGCCGAAACCTAGGCCGAGTACGTCCTCAGGCAGCGCGTGCAAACCCGCGCCCGGAACGTCTTGCCCGCAACCGTCACCCGCCCCATCTGCAAGTTAGGCAAGAACCTCCGGTTCACCCGGTTCTTCGCGTGACTTACGTGATGTCCGAACTGCGGCGTCTTGCCGCAGATCGCGCACTGCCTGGCCATGGGGCACCTTCTCGCTTGGAGTAAAGAGCGCGGGGCAACCGAACGGGTGCTCGACGCGGACGTGAATTGTACCATGAGCCTTCTCATGGCCTCCAAAACGACCACCGCCCTCATCCAGTCCCGGCAGTGGGGACGCATCGAGGTCTTTCCCTCGGCCGTCGCCGCCATCGCGGGACACGCCGCGATGCGATGCTATGGCATCAGCGGCACCGCCGCTCGCGGGCTCCGCGACGGCTTCGCCGAGCTGCTGCGGCGCGAGAACGTGGACAAAGGCGTCGACGTGATCCAGACGGACGAAGGCTTGCTGATCGACGTGTACGTGATCGTCCAGTACGGCATCCGCATCAGCGAGGTGGCGCACAACCTCCAGGAGACGGTCAAGTTCGAAGTGGAGCGCTCCGTCAACGTGCCCGTGCTCAAGGTCAATGTCAACGTTCAGGGCGTTCGCGAAGAGCGCCCCTGAGTGGTGGCAGTCAAGGCAGTAGGCGTGGACGGCCAACTCTTCAAGCAAGCGCTGCTCGGAAGCCTCACGTGGCTTTCCGCCAACCACGAGGAGGTCAACCGCCTCAACGTCTTCCCGGTGCCGGATGGCGACACCGGCACCAACATGCTCCTGACTCTGCAGTCGGCGGCGGAGGACGTGAAGGAGTCGAACGCGACCGAGGTCAGCAAGATCGCCAAGCTCGCGTCGCACGGCAGCTTGATGGGCGCGCGGGGCAACTCGGGCGTCATCCTCTCCCAGATCTTTCGCGGATTCGCGCGCGCGGTCGAAGGCAAGGGCTCCTTGACGCCCGCCGAGCTCGCCGCCGCGTTCGAAGAGGCGGCCAACGCAGCCTACCGAGCGGTCAACAAGCCGACCGAGGGCACGATCCTGACCGTCGCGCGCGATGCAGGTCGGGCGGCAGCGACCGCGGCAGCGAGCCCGGACGCCAGCGTGCCGCGGGTGATCGCCGCAGCCGCGGCTGGCGCACGCGCCGCGGTCCTCAAGACGCCGAGCCAGCTCCAGATCTTGCGCGAAGCCGGCGTCGTTGACGCAGGCGGCTTCGGCCTGCAGCTGATCCTCGAGGGGATGCTCAAGACGGTCGAGGAATCCGACTCGACACTGGCCGCGCTCGCGGAAAAGAAGCCGGTCATTTCTGCGGCCCAGATCGCGCTCGACCTGCCGGAGGGCGGCTGGGGCTACTGCACCGAGTTCCTGATCGAAGGCAACAACCTCGACACCGAGCTGATCCGCGGACGGATCGAAGCTCTGGGCAACTCGGTGCTGGTGGTCGGTGAGCCAGAACTCGTGAAGGTGCATGTCCACACCGATGACCCCACCAGGGTCATAAACCTCGCCGGCGGCTACGGCAAGCTCATGAAGCTCAACGTCGGCGACATGTCGACGCAGCACCGCCGAATCCTCGAAAGCGAAGGCGCCGCGCCTGGGACCAGGCCGGCGCGTCCCAACGGCGTTGGGGTGGTCGCAGTGGTGGCGGGGCGAGGCCTCGTCGAGATCTTTCGCGGACTGGGCGTCGACGCGATCATCGAGGGCGGCCAGACGATGAACCCAAGCACGCAGGAGCTGCTGAACGCGATCGACTCCGTTCCCTACGACGAGGTCATCTTGCTGCCCAACAACGGCAACGTGATCCCGGCGGCCAAACAGGTCATCGGACTCACGAAGAAAAAGGTGGACATAGTCGAGACGCACACGATGCCGCAGGGCGTCTCGGCCGTGGTCGCGTTCCGCCCCGAGCGGCCGGCCGAGGAAAACCTGAAAGCGATGCGAGCTGAGGCCGCCCGCGTCCAGACCATCGAGGTGACCCACGCGATTCGCGACACGCGGTCCAATGGCCTGCGCGTGAAGAAGGGCGACGTGATCGGACTGATCAACGACCGCCTCGAGTTCGCAGGCGCGGACTACGGCGAGGTCGTCACCAAGGCGCTGGGCAAGCTAGGCCCGGACACCTACGAGCTCGTGACGGTGTATCGGGGCGAGGAGGCCAGCGACGCGGAGTTGGCGAAACTGGAATCCGAGATCCGGTCGAGCTATCCGAGCCTCGAGGTCGAGATCCAGCACGGCGGGCAGCAGCACTACCCGTTCATCCTCTCGGTCGAGTAGCGCTCAACATTTGACCCGCCGCTTCGCGGTCGTCACCGACTCGACCGCCGACCTGCCCGACGCATGGCGCGAGCGCTACGCCATCGAGGTTGTGCCTCTCAAGGTCCTGTTCGGCCAGGATACTTTTCGCGACCGCGTCGACATCACAGACGAGGAGTTCTTCCGCCGGCTGGCGGCATCATCCACCTTGCCGACCACCTCGGCGCCGTCGCCTGGCGAGTTCGCCGAGGTCTATCGCCGCCTCGCCAAGAACTACGAAGGCTGCATCTCGATCCACATCGGGGCGCAGCTCTCAGCGACCGCGGAGGCGGCACGCGTCGGCGCCGAAGCGGTGGACGGATTCAACGTGATCGTCGTCGACAGCCAGACGGTCTCGATGCCGATCGCCTTTCTTTGCCGAACCGCCGCGGAATGCGCAACCCTCGACGAGGCAACCGAGGCGGTGCAGCAGCGCGTCCCGAAGAGCCGCGTGCTTGCGCTGCTGGACACCTTGCGTTACCTCGAGATGGGAGGGCGGCTCAGTCGGGCGCAGGCAATGATCGGAACGATGCTCGACCTCAAGCCACTCCTCCTAGTCGCGCACGCAGAGATCAAACCCGTGGACCGCGTGCGCACGCGCTCTCGCGCGATTCCACGCATGGTCGAGTTCTTCAAGTCCGAGCTTCCGGTCGAGCACCTGGCGGTTATGCATGCCCAGGCCCCAGACGAGGCCGAGCAGGTGGCGGACGTATTGCGCAGGGACTTACCGAGCCTCGAGGTGACGGTCGGCCAGATTGGCACCGTGCTCGGCACCCACACCGGCCCGAAGGCGTTGGGGATCGTCTACATCAAGCGCTAACCGCGTTTTGCCGGCATATCGCGACTTTGTGCCCCGCTACATGCGCGTTATGCCGGCGTATCGCGACGAAAATCACGCGCTCAGCGAGAAGTCGGCCGCCAGCCGGACGTTGTGTCCCGGCAGCGGCCATACCCGGAGCACCGGCGGCGTGACCGCCACGAGCTTCGGCAAGGCGATTCCCAGCAGGCGAAAGATCCTCGCCTGGCGTGCGCCCCACCGGAGCCCGTACTGCTCCCGCAGCGAGGCGGGGAGGAGGCCCGCCGTGACGAGCTCCCACGGCACGAACGCGGCACCCGGCAGGCGCAGCAGCCGCGGACGGACCACCAACCGGGAAAGTTCGGCCGCCGTCGTGCTCACGCGCAGGGCTGAGACCGACGCATCGACATAGCCCGCAAACTCAGCGAATGTCTCCGGAAACGTTGCGCCAGGTATGCCCAGCAGCTCGCCGAGCACCTTCATCTCCTGGTAGAAGCCCTCGCGTTCCGCGGCCGTCAGTCCGCGCACGAACGTCTCGTAGGTGACGAGCGCGGTGTCGACGAGGGTCGCATGCACCCACAGCAACAGGTCTGGGTCGAGCGCGCGGTAGTCGTGCCCGGTGACGTGCGCGTGGACCATGTTGACGTTGCGCGCCGCCGCGAGCGCCGTTTCTCTGTCGCCGAACACGATCGCCATCACCAGCCGGATGGTCCGGCGCAGCCTGTACGTCGGCCGGGTGCGAAAGTCCGAATGCTCATCCACGCCTGCCGCGACCTTGGGATGCGCGAGCTGCATCAGCAGCGCCCGTCCTCCGCCGAGCAGCAGCACGTTCTCGCGGTTGATGCGCCGGATCAGCGAGTCGTCCGCAAAGAGCCCGGGGCGCATGGCTCCATTATTTAGGAAGTAGCTGCGGCCATCTCCGAGTTAAAGCGGGCCAGCAGGGGCTTGTAGAACGCGTTGATATCGCTCTGGATCTTGTCAACGTCGTAGGATCCGAGCTTCTCGCGGTCGGAATTGATGGTCGACTGGTACTGCGCCACCGTCGCATCGTCGCCTGCGATCTGGGCATCGAGCTGCTTGCCGTAGTCGGTGGCGAAGGTCTGGAGATCGACCATCAAGGAATGGAGGTCTGACGGCAGCCCCGGCGCGGTCGATTGCTGGATGGCCTGACCGACGTCCGTCTTCATCTGGCCGAGGGTGGTTTTGGCTGCGTTGAGGTCTCCGCCGCCGGCCTGAGTGTTGAGCGTCTCCAGGTCCACGAGCGCGGTGTAAAGGAAATGCCAGAAGCGCAGGTCGAGCACCCCGTCAGCGGAGATGGTGCGCGCAGCGGCAAGAGCATTGCGAGCATGGTCGACCTTCGACGTCTCATGGTCCATCCCGGTGCGCCCGACGAGCGTCAGCCATCGGCTGCCGTTCAGCTGGCCCTGGACCGAAGCAAGCGATGCGTCATCCTGGTTGATCGTCGCCAGCTCCACGGCTGAGTTGGCCGCCGCCCGGTCCACCAGCGCGACCGTCTGCTGCGGATTGAAGGCTGAGTTGCCTCCGAGCGCTCCGACCTCATTGTTGATCTCAGTGAAAGACGTGTTGAGGGAGTTCTGGTGTGAAACCACGACGTCCAGCGTTCGGTCTGCGCTTGAGGTGAGCACTCCCGCGTACACGATTCCCGCAGCTGCATACAGGATGATTGCGATGATCAAGATGCCGATGACGGCAATCTCAATCTGCCTTCGAGTCACACCAATAATCTAAAGATGGCGATCCTGGTCTTACCCAACACGATCGACGCGTCGGTGCAGAAGCTGCCCAACGTCGGCACTGTCCAGGCTCGGCGACTGGGCAAGCTGGGCGTCGAGACGATCCGCGATCTTCTCCTCACGCTGCCGTTCGGCTGGGAGACGTACGGCGGTCCGACGGGAATCTCGGAGCTGCGCACCGGCCAGCAGGCGACGATCGTCGGGACGGTCAAGAAGATCCACGCGCGGCGGTCGAAGAATCGGGGCATTCCACTGACCGAGGCGTCGATCGCTGACGATGCGGGCGAGCGACTGGCCCTCACCTTCTTCAATCAGCCGTGGGTCGCAAACCAGCTGCACTTGGGCGATCGGGTCGCCGTCGCGGGCACGGTCAAGTTCTCACGCTTCAACGGGTTGCACATGCAGAACCCGCACTACGAGCGACTCGACCACGACGAGGATGCGCAACCGACGCGCGTCGGCGGAATGATGCCGAAGTACCACCTGGTCGACGGACTCACTTCACGCCTGATCGCCGGCTGGGTCGCGTCAGCGCTGCCGCTTGCCGCGCAGCTCGAGGACGTCCTGCCCACCGAAGTGCGCGAGCGACATCACCTGGTCGGAATCCAGGACGCCGTGCGCATGGGGCACAAGCCGGAGAGCGACGAGGAGTACCAGCGAGCGACGCGGCGCATGGCCTTCGCCGAGCTCTTCGAGCTGCAGACCGCGTTCGCCGTGATCCGCGCGCGCGTCGCCGCCGAGCCGGCGACACCCATCCCGTACCGGCAGGAAGTGATCGACCCGTTCAAGCAAGGCCTCGGATTCGAGCTGACGAACGCGCAGCGTCGAGCGACGTGGGACGCATTCAAGGACATGGAGCGCCACGTGCCCATGAACCGGCTGCTGAACGGCGACGTCGGATCTGGCAAAACGGCGGTGGCCGCCGCGTGCGTCGCCATGGCCCACGCCGCCGGCCTGCAGTCGGTGGTGATGGCGCCGACCGAGATCCTGGCCCGGCAGCACCTGCGGCGCTTCCGCGCCTACCTGGAGGACAGCTTCCCCGACCTCAAGGTCGAGCTGCTGATCAGCGGCCAGGGCGCTGCCGAGCGCAGGCGGGTCCGCACCGCGGCGGCTTCGGGCCACTGCGCCCTGGTCGTCGGCACCCATGCGTTGATCGAGGATGACGTGGAGTTCTCGAACCTCGGTCTCGCGGTCGTCGATGAACAGCATCGCTTCGGCACCCGGCAGCGTGAGCTCCTTCGGGCCAAGGGCCTGGGCCGGCCGCATTTCCTCGCCATGACCGCCACGCCGATTCCGCGCTCGCTCGCTCTCGCGCTATACGGCGAGATGACGCTGTCGGTCATCGACGAGATGCCGCCGGGAAGAACTCCGGTCGAAACGCGCGTCGTGTCCCCTGGCCAGCGGGACGAGGCCTACGACCTGGTGCGTCGCGAGGTGGCGGCGGGCCGGCAGGCCTTCATCATCTGCCCCCTCATCGAGGAGTCGGAGGCGCTGCAGGCCCGCTCCGCGACCGCCGAGTTCGAGCGGCTGCAGAAGGACGTGTTCCCCGATCTTCGCCTCGGATTGATCCACGGACGGCTCAAGGACAAGGACGGCGCAATGCAGCGATTCGTGGCCGGTGACGCCCAGGTGCTCGTCGCGACTGCGGTTGTCGAAGTGGGGGTCGACGTCCCCAACGCGACGGTGATGATGATCGAGGGCGCCGAGCGCTTCGGCCTCGCCCAGCTGCACCAGTTTCGAGGACGCGTCGGTCGTGGCGCAGCGCGAAGCTGGTGTCTTCTGCTCAGCGACGACACGTCGGAGTCGATCAGCAACCGCCTCGCGCTCGTGGCGCAGATCCACGACGGCTTCCGGCTCGCGGAAGAGGACATGAACATTCGTGGCATGGGGGAACTGATGGGCCCGCGACAGCACGGCATGTCCGACGTTGCCATGGAATCGCTGCGACAGCCAGAGCTGCTGAGCGAGGTGCGGATGGAGGCGGAGCAACTCCTGGCCGGCGACCCGGGGCTGGACCGCTACCCGGCCCTCAAAGCTGCCGCGGCGCGCCGGCTGGAGCTGACCTCGATCAGTTAGGGGTATAGGCGGCGGTCAGCATCCCGAAGTAGGTCGGCGCCTCGTACGAGATCAGCTCGCCCTTCCATTGGGCGCCCTGCGCGCGCCCGGCGCCCGCGGTGGCGCCGTGGAGCATGAGCATCTGCCACCAGCTGTCCGCCTTTGCCCGCTCGACGAAGTCCCGATCCACGTCCACGAGTCGCTCGAGCGCGTTTTCGCGCACGATCTCGGTCATCAAGAAGTCGTACTTCGCGGCGTCGGGGTGGAATCCGTAAGGCCCGGTGGGCAGGTGGGCGTGACCGTGATCGGCACTGGCAATGAAGGCGGTGCGCTTGTTCGAGTTTGCGGCCGTCAGGGCGATCGCGGCTCCCGCGGTCACGTGGTCGGCGGCAGATCGGTCGCGCGCCGGAGTGACGATCACCACCGGCACCGGCGGCTCTTCGCGACCACCCATGAACCACAGTGGGATCAACGCGCCCCAGTCGAGGGGCGCAACGGCGGTGGTCAGGTCGTTGGATCCGAAGCTGACACCCGCCGCGGCCAGACCGGCCGCTCCGAATGCCTCGAAGATCCGCCACGCGAGCTCGGTGTCGCATGGCAGATCGAGCTCGGTCGCCGGCTCGAAGTCCGCGAGCTTGCCGGCAGTTCTGTTCGCGACTATCACCCCGAAGGCGTCGGAGATGTGCACGTTGTGTGGGGTGGCGACGACGATCGTCTCGGGCCTTGCGGCTGCGAAGCGGCGGCCGAGCTCCTCCATCCCGGCCCGTGTCACGCGCGCCACTTCGTCGTTGATGGCGATGCCGCCGTGGGGAGCGATCGCGGCAAACACCAGCGGCACTAGGGTGTGCCGCCGGCGATGGACCGCGCATCTTCGCGGCCTAGGCAGCCGGGCGCCTTCGGCGCTGAAGGCGGCGTCAAGGGGCCCGGCGCTGCGTCGTCACGCATCTACCGATGCGCTCCTAGCCGCGCCACCCTTTCCTTGCCTCCGGCTGCCGATGCCGCGAATCTGCATCGGCCCACACCGGCGGCACACCCGCTGATACTAGTTGCCACATGACTGAGGTTTCGCCCATGCGTTTGACGGAGTACAGCCACGGGGCCGGTTGAGCCTGCAAGCTCAGCCCGGTGGAGCTAGGGCAGGTTCTCGGGGCGCTGCCCCCGATCGTGGATCCCAACGTGCTGAACGCAGCCGCCGCTCGCGACGACGCGGCGGTCTATCGGATTGCGCCCAATCGCGCGCTGGTCGCGACGCTCGACTTCTTCACGCCGATCGTGGACGACCCGTACGCCTACGGCGCAATCGCGGCGGCGAACTCGCTCAGCGACGTGTACGCCGTCGGTGGCCGCCCGTTGTTCGCGCTCAACATCACCGCGTTCCCCAGGGGCAAGCTCGACAGCGGGCTGCTGGAGAAGATCGTCGCGGGCGGTGCGGCGAAGATGGGCGAGGCCGGGGTTCCGATCGTCGGTGGTCACTCCGTCGACGACGACGAGCCGAAGTTCGGCTACACCGTGATCGGCGAGGTGAATCCCAAACGCGCCGTCGGCCACGACGGCGCGGATGCGGGGGACGTTCTTTTCTTGACCAAGCCGCTCGGCACCGGCCTGGTCACGACGGCCATCAAGCGCGGCCTGTGTCCGCCCGAGGTTGAAGCCGAGGCCGTCGCCGTGATGACGGCCCTGAATCGCGAAGCCTCCGAGCAGATGGTGAAGGTGGGTGCCACCGCGGGGACCGATGTCACGGGCTACGGCCTGATCGGACACCTCGCGAACCTGAAGGGCGGTGCCGACATCGAGTTCGACTCCGTGCCGTTCATCAAAGGGGCAGGCAACCTGGCCGAGCGCGACCTGTTCCCCGACGGGAGCCGGCGCAACTACGCGGCGTACCGCGAGCGCGTCGAGTGGGGAGGGCTCGGTGAGATCGAGCAGCTGATGCTGTGCGACGCCCAGACCAGCGGGGGCTTGCTGGTCGCGGTCCCTCCCGGCAAAGCACGCCGATTCCGGGCCGGAACGAGGATCGGAGTGATGCGTGACGACGGGGTGATGAGGATCCTGGCGTGAGCCGGCTGAGGGTCAGCGGCGGCGAGGCGCGCGGCCGGAGGCTCAAGGCGCCGAAAAACATCCGGCCGACCCAGGGGATGGTGAAGCAAGCGCTCTTCAACCTGGCGGGGCCGGACATCGAGGGTGCGATCGTGCTCGACCTGTTCGCAGGCTCGGGCGCGATCGGGATAGAGGCCCTGTCCCGAGGCGCCGCAAGCGTCACCTTCGTGGACCAGCAGCCGCGCGGTCTTGCTATCCTGCGCCAGAACTTGGACGCCCTCGGCTTCAAGGAAAGGGCGCACGTGGTGCGAGGCGACGTCGTGCGCTGGTTGGAAACTTCGCGGGACGCCGTCAAGGCCGCGGACTTCGTGTTTCTCGACCCGCCATACGGCGACACGGTCCTCGACCGCGCGCTGCGCGTCCTCGACCGGCACCTTGGGAGTGCGACCGTTCTGGCCGAGCATTCGCGAAGGCAAGATCTACCGGCGATGGAACGGCTGCGCGTCGATCGGGAGCGGCGTTATGGGGACACGGTGGTTACGGTTCTGACAATTTGATGGCCCGGAACTCGACTCCCAACTCGAAGATCGCGGTCTATCCGGGCAGCTTCGACCCGTTCACCAACGGGCACCTCGACGTTGTCGACCGCGCGCTGCACATCTTCGACAAGCTCATCGTCGCCGTGGCCGCGAATCCCGAGAAGCGCCAGCCGCTGTTCACAGTCGAAGAGCGACTTCAACTCATCCGCGCGTCATTGAATGGAAGGGACCGCGCCGAGGTCGCGAGCTTCACCGGCCTGACAGTCGAGTTCGCGCGATCGCGCGGCGCGAGCACGCTGGTGAAGGGACTGCGCGCCTACTCGGACTTCGACGCCGAGCTCCAGCAGGCGCTCATGAATCGCAAGCTGGCGCCCGACATCCACACCGTGTTCCTGATGTCGGGCTTCGCGCACATCTTCGTCTCGTCAAGTATCTTGAAAGACATCGCAAGCTACGGCGGCAAGGTCTCGGACCTCGTCCCGCCGCCGGTGGCGAGAGCGTTGAAGGAGAAGTTCCGATAAAGGTCGACGAGCTGCTTGACCGGTTCGAGTATCTGATCCAGAACGCGCGCCACGTGCCGCTATCGACGCAGATCATGCTCAACGAGGACGAGCTCATGGAGCTGATCGACCAGATCCGCTTCAACCTGCCGGACGAGATCAAGCAGGCAAACTGGACGGTCTCAGAGCAGAACCGTATCGTCACCGAGGCGCACGCGGAGGCCGCACGCACGATGTCCCGCGCGAATGAGCGCGCCGAAGAAGCGGCATCCGAGCACGAGGTCCTGCGGCGGGCGGAGCGGCACGCAGCGCAGGTGGTGAAGGACGCGCAGGGGAAGTCCGACCAGATCATCCGCGACGCGGAGGCGTACGCGCTGGAGCAGCTCAAGCAGCTCGAGTCGCATCTCGGCCGGACCTTGCAGGTGGTCCGGCGTGGCGTCGAGGCGCTGCAGGCAAACCAGCCGGCAAATGGCGAGACGGTGGACCAGACGGTAGGAAGCTAGCTTCCCGTAATATTCCGGGGTTCCATGGCTCTCCCGAAGGTCAAGCTCTCCAAGTCGAAGAAGGGCCGCCGCCGCTCGCACCTCGCGCTTGCGCTGGTCCAGATCCAGCCGTGCCCGAACTGCAAGCGCCCGAAGCAGCCGCATGCGGTCTGCCGCAACTGCGGCTACTACGCCGGCCGCGAAGTCATCAAAGCGAAGGAATAGATAAGAACCGCTTTCCTCTTTCCCGGCCAGGGCTCGCAGCAGCCGGGCATGGGGACCGACCTTCTCCAGGACGACGAAGTCTCCGCGCTCTGCGACCGCTGCGCCTCGTTTGCGGACGTCGACCTGCGGCGGCTGCTGGTCGATGCCGACGACGATGAGCTTCGATTGACCCAGAACGCGCAGCCCGCGTTGTGCTTCGTGGGTGTCGCGCTGACGCTCTTGCTTCGGCGCAAGGGCGTCGAGCCGGCAGCGTCGGCCGGTCATTCGGTCGGCGAGTACGCGGCTCTTGCGGCAGGGGGCGCCGTTGACGCGCCGCATGTGATCAGAGCCGTTGTCGACCGGGGCAAGGCGATGGCGGAGGCAGCGCCTGCCGGCACGAGCTCGATGGCCGCCGTGCTGGGACTCGACGCGCAGGCAGTCGAGGTCGCGCTCGCGGGCATGAACGACGCATGGCCCGCCAACTACAACACGCCGAGCCAGACCGTGATCGCAGGCACCATCACAGGTCTCGAGGTTGCCACGCAGCGTTTGCAGGTCGCGGGCGCCAAGCGGGTCATTCCCCTCAACGTCAGCGCTGCATTTCACACGCCGCTGATGGCGCCGGCGGCTGAACGGCTCCGGACGGCACTCGACCGAGTCGAATGGCGGGCGCCCCGAATTCCGGTCATGGCCAACCTCACCGGCCGCCAACACCAGGGCGGCGATCGAATCCCTCATGTCATGGAGATGCAGCTGCGCTCGCCGGTCCGCTGGTCGGCGTGCGCGGCCTCGCTCGTCGAGCTGGGCTGCGACACGTTCATCGAGGTGGGGCCCAAACGCGCCTTGACCGGGATGATGCGGGAGCTCACCCCGGGTAAGACCGCGGTCGCGGTTGCAACTCCCACGGCCGTCGCCGAGCTTGCGATACAGTAGTCCGCGTATGGAAACTCAGAAGCTGAGCTTCGAAGACTTCAAGAACATCATCGTCGAGCGCCTCGGATGCGAACCCGAGCAGGTGACGATGGACGCCTCGTTCCAGGAAGACCTGAACGCGGACTCTCTCGACCTCGTGGAGCTCATCTACGCGTTCGAGGAGAACACCGGGCTCGAGATTCCTGACGAGGACGCCGAGAAGATCACCACCGTCGGGCAGGCCTGGGAATACATCCAGGAGAAAGCCGGCTCATAGCTCAGCCCCAAGCGTCGCCGCTCTCTCAGTCGCTGCAGCAGCTTCAGCAAAAGATCGGGATCCACTTCCGGGACCCCGGCCTCCTTCTCGAAGCCGTCACCCACAGCTCGTTTGCGAATGAAAGCCCCGCGGTGTCACCGCGCGACAACGAGAGGCTCGAGTATCTGGGCGACGCGGTTCTCCAGCTGATCGCGGCCGAGTACCTGTACAAGCATCACCCGGGCGCGAGCGAGGGAGAGCTGACGCAGACGCGCTCGGCGATGGTCAACACCAACACGCTCGCGCAACTGGCGGAGCAACTCGGGCTCGGCGGATATCTCTACCTGGGGAAGGGAATCGCCAAGGGCGGCGGCCGCAATCTCAAGTCGCTGCTGGCGAACGCGTTCGAGGCGGTGCTCGGCGCTGTGTTCCTGGACGCGGGCTATGACGCCGCGTATCACTACTACCTCAACCGCTACCGCGCGCTGCCGTCACCGGTTCGGGACGAGAACTTCAAGGGTCGCCTGCAGCAGATCGCGCAGGAGAAGTACGGCGCGACGCCCGTCTACGAGAGCGAGGGCGCGCGGGTTGGCAACAAGCGCGAGTACACCTCAGTCGTGTTCGCGGGCTCGGAGCCGCTCGGCACCGGGCACGGCGCGAGCAAGCAGGAGGCGGAGCAAGACGCCGCCCGGGCGGCG
>DASYZS010000182.1:0-19272 GCA_035945895.1 Candidatus Dormiibacterota bacterium
CGATGCCCGACGAGGACGTGATGCGGGTGTGGCGCGCGGGCGTCGAGGAGACGCGCGAGGTCCTCGCCCGGCTCTGAGGCTCGTTCTCGTCTTCGCGATGTTCATTGCGGCGTGCGGCAATACCGCCACGGTCAGTCCGTCGCCCACTCCCGAGAACCCGACCTTCACGCCGTTTGCGCAGCCGTCCCCCCAGCCGGGGCAGAAACAGGAGCCGTCCCTGCCGGTGGCTATCGAAGAGGCGGCTGCGGCCGCAAGCGGCCACGACCTCTACGTGATGGGAGGTTTCAACGCCACCGGCGCGAGCCTGAACACGACGTACGTCTTCGATGGAAACTCATGGCGGAGCGGGCCTGTGCTTCCGCTGCCGCTGGACCATCCCTCGGCTGCAACCATCGACGGCAGCGTGTACATCGCCGGCGGGCACAGCAACGGCCGTGATTCCCCGCGCCTGTTCCGCCTCGACGTCGATCACTGGACCGAGCTGGCTCCGATGCGCTTTGCGCGCGGCGGTCACGCGCTCATCGCCGCGCAGGGAAAGCTCTACGCCGTCGGAGGCAACACGAGCTTCGCCAACGTGCCGCAGGTCGAGGTCTACGACCCGGCCGCCAACGCCTGGTCGGTGGCGACGACGCTGCCGGATCCGCGCAACCACCTCATGGGCTTCGTCTACCAGGGATCGATCTGCGTCGCGGGCGGACGCTCCCCAACGACCTCTCGGGTCGATTGCTACAACGGATCCTGGTCGAGCCTTCCCGCCCTTCCTCTGGCCACCAGCGGCGGCGGCGGGACAGCCTTCGGCGGCAACGACCTGGTGGTCACCGGCGGCCAGGACGCCAGCGAGACGCGGATCGTCAATCAGCTCGCGCGCTGGAGCGGACACGGTTGGACGAGCGAATCGATGCTCGATCCGCGGCACGGATTCGAGCTCGCCATATATGAAGGACGCGCGTGGGCGTGCGGGGGAGGCAGCGCGCCCGGTTTGCATCCGGTGGCGACCTGCACGTCGATCGGCGACACTGCGGGCGTAACCCGGGGTCGGTGAAGATGTATCACCATGCTCACGACCAGCGTCACGAAAACTGACATGCAGCGCGACTACATCAAGGAATACAGCCCCAACCTCGGCCGCGACATGGAGCTCGTGCACTTCGGCCACGCGGGCCGGACGCTGCTCGTGTTTCCAACGTCGCAGGGCCGCTTCTACCAGTGGGAGGACTTCGGCCTGGTGGGCGGGATCTCCGATTTCATCGAGTCGGGCGCGGTCCAGCTCGTGTGCCTGGACAGCGTCGACAGCGACTCGTGGTACGCGAGGCACAAAGCCCCCGCGGACCGGGTGCGGCGGCACCTCCAGTACGAGAACTACATCCTGCAGGAGATCCTGCCGCGGCTGGCGGGCCCACCCGTCGCGTGTGGCGCTTCGTTCGGCGCTCTGCACGCGGTGCTGCTTGCGGCGCGGCATCCCTCGCGAATCGGGGGCTTCATCGCGCTCAGCGGCGCCTATGACACCTCGCGATGGCTCGACGGCTACCACGACGACGGCGTCTACTTCACCAACCTCGTGGAGTTCTTGCCCGGCCTGAACGACGAGGCCTATCTCGGCCCGCTGCGCGCGGAGCACCCGAAGGTGATCGCCACCGGCGAGAACGACCCGAACGTCGAGGAGTCGCGCAGGGTCGCGGGGTTGCTGCGGGACAAGGGCGTCGACGTCGGACTCGAAATCTGGCCCGGATGGGCGCACGATTGGCCCTACTGGAAGGAGATGATGCGCAGGTACCTCGCCAGCTAGCTACAGGGCAGTAACGGGAGTGGGATATGGCGAACAAGAAGGTGATCGGGCTTTTGGTCGGACGCGAAAACACGTTTCCTGGCCCATTCATCGAGACCGTCAACGAGAAGGGCAAGGCCGACGGCATCACGGCTGAGCTTGCGGTCCTGGGCGGCACACCCGAGACCTTCGAGCCCTACCACGCGGTGCTCGTGGACCGCATCTCCCACGAGGTCCCCTACTACCGCGCGCACCTGAAGAGCGCGGCCCTCCTCGGCACGATCGTGATCAACGACCCCTTCTGGTGGGAGGCCGACGAGAAGTTTTTCGAATGCACGCTGGCGCGGAAGCTGCGCGTGGCGGTGCCCAAGACCGTGGTGCTGCCGAACCATCAGTACATTCCCGACATCGACCACCACACCTCGCTGCGCAACCTGCAGTTCCCGCTCGACTGGGACCACATCGTCAGCTACACGGGCCTGCCGGCGGTCCTCAAGCCGAACACCGGCGGTGGCTGGAAGGACGTCTTCATCGTCCACACGATCGAAGAGCTCATCACCGCCTACGACCAGACCGGCCTGAAGACGATGATCCTGCAGGAGTTCATCGACTGGGACGACTACGTCCGCTGCATCTGCGTCGGGCGGGAGCACATCATGCCCATTCGCTACAACCCACGGGCGCCTTTTGCGGAGCGGTACCAGATCTCCAACCCTCCGCAAGGCAGGCTGCGGGAACAGGCGATCCACGATGCCCACGTTCTCGTCGACGCGCTGGGTTACGACATGGACACGGTCGAGTTTGCGGTCCGCGGTGACGTGCTCTACGCGATCGATTTCCTTAACCCCGCGCCAGACTTCGACAACTTCTCGATCAAGGAAGACAACTTCCGGTGGGTGCTCGACAAAATGTCGGACCTTGTGCTCGCCTATGCGCGCGGCGAGGCGACCCCACCATGGCGTGGCGAGTACCGCTGGTGGCGGCATGTTGCAGAAACTGAAGCGCGCGTAGAGGCGTGAAGGATCCCGTCGCGGCCTACCACGCTCTCCTGGAGGAAGAGAGCCTGGCCGCGGCGAGCGCGGAGCAGCTGGCTGCCGGGCAGCGGGAGCGCCGCCTGATGTTCGGCCCGCGTCCGCTGTGCGTCTGCATGCGCCCGCAGTTGATGACGCGCAAGCGGTGCGACAGAGCGGTGGCTGCGGCCGAGGGCGTGCACAGCGCACTCACGGCGCTGGAGAAAGCAGTGCTTGGCGACGCCGAGCTGCGACGCGAGCTGGGCCTCGAGGCCGAGGAAGAGCGTCTGGCCATGGCCGACCCTGGCTTCAAGTACTCCTCGCCTTCGGTCCGCCTCGACAGCTTCTTCGCCGACGAGGTCCGGTTCGTCGAGTACAACGCCGAGTCACCCGCGGGGATGGCCTACAGCGACAACCTCGCGGACATCTTCGCGGCCCTGCCGGTGATGAAGGCGTTTCGCAAGCAGTTCCGTGGCGCCTTCATGCCCACGCGCCGGCGCCAGCTGCGCTCGATGCTCAACGCGTTTCGGCAGTGGGGCAAGGGCGCACGGCCGGCGATCGCGATCGTCGACTGGGAAGGCCTGCCCACCGCGCCCGAGTTCGAGATGTTCAAGGCGTTCTTCGAGGAGGCGGGCGTCAAGACGGTGATCTGCGACCCGCGGGCGCTGGAGCTGCGACGGGGCAGGCTCTACGCCCAGGGCAAGCCGGTGAACCTCGTCTACCGCCGCGTGCTCACGAGCGAGCTCCTTGCCCGAGGCGACGACACGCGCGTCTTGCGCGACGCCTACGTCGCCGGTTCCGTCTGCGTCGTCAACAGCTTCCGCGCCAAGCTCCTGCACAAGAAGATGAGCCTGGCTCTGCTCTCCGACCCACGCTACGGCCGGCTGTACACGCCGAGCCAGCGGGCCGCGATCCGCCGCCACATCCCGTGGACCCGCAAGGTCCGGCCCGAGCTCGTCGAGGACATCGCCCGGCGCCGCGAGACGTTGGTGCTCAAGCCGAACGACGAGTACGGCGGCAAGGGAGTGATCCTCGGCTGGACGGTTGATCAGCGCGAGTGGGAGGCGGCGATCGGGGTCGCCACGGATCACAGCTACGTAGTCCAGGAGGCGGTCAAGATCCCGCACGTTGCGTTCCCGGTCGCAATCGACGGGCTCCGCTACATCGACCTGATGGTGGACACCGATCCCTACCTGTTCGACGGCAAAGCCGGCGGCTTCATGACCCGGGTCTCGGCCGCGGCGCTCTTGAATGTGACCGCCGGAGCCGGCAGCGTCGTGCCAACATTCGTCGTCGAGGGAACCGCATGACCACAGAAGGCTTTCTCACCGTCGGCGTCGAAGAGGAGTACCAGATCATCGACGAGTCTGGCGCTCTGCACTCGCACATCGACACCCTGCTCACCAAGGCCGCCCCGAAGCTGGGCGACAAGGTCAAGCGAGAGATGATGCAGTCGGTGGTCGAGGTCGGGACGACCATCTGCGCGGACGTCGACGAGGCGCGAGACCAGCTGGGCGAGATGCGCCAGACGCTCTCGGACCTGCTGAAGGCCGAAGGCTTGCGCCTGGCGTGCGCCGGCACGCACCCGTTCTCGCGCTGGCAGGAGCAGCAGATCACGGACTACGACCGCTACAAGATGCTCGAGGAAGAGCTGCAGGACGTGGTGCGGTCGCTCGTCATCTTCGGCCTGCACGTCCACGTCGCGATCCCCGACCAGGAGCGCCGGATCGAGGTGCTCAACGAGGCCCGGTACTTCCTGCCCCACCTGCTCGCGCTCAGCACCTCGAGCCCGTTCTGGATGGGCCGCAACACCGGTCTCAAGTCGTACCGAAGCGTCATCTGGTCGAACTTTCCCCGCACCGGGATTCCACCCGACCTTGCTTCCTTCGACGAGTATCAGAACTACGTCGAGCTCCTGGTCAAGACGGGCTCGATCGACAACGGCAAGAAGATCTGGTGGGACCTGCGCGCGCACCCGCATTTCCCGACCCTGGAGTTTCGGGTCTGCGACATGCCGACCCGCCTCGAAGAGACGATCTGCCTCGCCGCCCTGATGCAGGCCATCTGCGCGAAGCTCCTCAAGCTGCGCGAGCGCAACCTCGGCTTCCGCAAGTACATGCCGGCTCTGATCGCCGAGAACAAGTGGCGCGCCGAGCGCTACGGCATCGACGGCATGCTGATCGACTTCGGCAAGCAGGCGGAGGTGCCCATGCGTGACCTCGCGCTCGAGCTTGTGGATTTCGTCGACGACGTCGTGGACGACCTCGGCTCGAGGCGTGCGGTCGAGTACATCCACACCGTCCTGCGCGACGGAACGAGCGCGGACCGGCAGCTGCGCGTGTTCAAGGAGACCGGTGACACGCGCGCGGTGGTGGAGCTGCTCGCCGCGGAAACGATTGGAGTCGCCGTCCCCGACTAGCGGCGGCGCTGCAGCAGCGCGAAGACGACGACGCCCAAAGGCACGAGGATCCAGAGCTGGCGCCAGGAGTAGCTGCGTGCTTGCGGTGGATCCGCTAGCTCGGCCGCGACCTCCTCCCGCGCCGTTCCGCGGCGGGCAAGGTCTACCGCGTGCACGAACAACGGGACGTTGTTGAGCCCGATCCAGGGCAGGGGAATCCCCAGCGGCAGGACGCCGCGGCGCACCGAGAGCGCCGCGATCACCCATGGAAGTACGACTCCTGCGGCGTACTCGGCCACGATTACCTGCGTGCCGAGGAAGGTCATATCGAGCGCTGCGAGCCTGCGTACATTGAGGCCCACCATCAAGCAGAGGAGATCATCGGAGAAACGAGCCTCTGAGCTAGTGCTCGCCGCTTACAGGCAGATCGCCGAGCGCGGCTTCGAAGGCCTTCGCACGCGAGATGTCGCGAACGAAGTCGGGGTCAACATCGCGACGCTCCACTACTACTTTCCGACCAAGGAGGCGCTCATCGCCGGCGTTCTGCAGCACGCTATGGAGCACTTCCGGACCTCGCTCCAACCTCACGGCTCACCCGAATCTCAGCTCCGCAACTACCTGCGGGCGACCAGAAAGCTGCTGCGGGACGAGCCCGAGCTGGGCGCGGTCATGACCGAGCTGGCATTGCGGGCGACGCGGGACCCCGCAATCCGGAAGTTCCTGGACGCGATGTACGCCCAGTGGCACGACTCGGTGCGCGGGCTTCTGAAGCGCGCGGCCCGTGACGGCCACCTACGCGCCGATCTCGACAGCGACGCGACGGCGGCGCTGATTGTGACGACCTTGAACGGGATAGCCGTGCCCCAGATGGGGGACCCGCGACGCGGTGACCTGGCGCTGCGTGAGCTCGAGCGTTGGTTGGGAATCTCGAGGCGCTAAGACTTCCCAGAGAAAGCGGGAATCAATCAACTGATTGATGAGTTCCTGTAACATGAGCAGCATTACAGCCACGGCCAAACCCCCGTCGTTCGTCACATTGCTCAACCCCATCGCACGCCGCGTGTTGAGGGTCGGGCCACTCCTTGGCCCCAATGCGCTGATCACGATTCGGGGCCGCAAGTCCGGTGAGCCGCGGACAACCCCGATCGCACTGCTCCAGGTGGACGGCAAGCGTTGGGTCATCGGCACCTTCGGCGAGACCAACTGGGTGCGCAACCTACGGGCTTCGCATGAGGCGACGCTCACCGTCGGCCAAAAGCGCGAAAAAGTCGTTGCCGACGAGCTCGATCTGGCGCGCCGCACCGAGCTGTTCCGCGATGTCGTCGGCCCGTATGTCCGGCGCATACGCATCGGGGGCGTCCTGCTGTCAATTCTCGGAGCCAGGGACGTCCTGGAGGACCCGGCCCGCGCGGCCGAACACCGACCCGTCTTCGAGCTGCGCGCGGCTTAACTGGGCTCGGATCCGTGTCGGGCGGGCCATCATGGTCGCCCGATGAGCTACACGGCGTCCCGCCGGCCGACCATGGGGTCTCGCCTTGGCTCGTGGGCGGGCACCGGAGTCGCGGCAGCCGTCCTGTTCTTGTTCATTACGACCTTCCTGGGACAGACCGTGCCCGCCGACGGCCTGGTCTCCTTTTGGGTACAGGTGTTCGGCTGGGTCGTCGTCGCCGTCGCGATCCACGAGTCCGGGCACCTCACCGTCGGTCTCGCCCTCGGCGCCCCGGTGCGCAAGATCCGGATTGGGAGCGGCGCGACGTTGGTGGGTTTCCGAGTCCGCGGCCTCACAGTCCAGATATGCCTGGTCCCGTTCAGCGGCGCCGTCTATTTCTCCAGGGTCGACTCCAAATCACGCGGCGTGCGTCTCGCCACCGTGGCGGCCGGGCCGCTCGTGAACCTGATCGCGCTCGTCTACGCGTTTCCGTTCTTCCATTCGGGCGTGAGCTGGCTCGAGGCCTTTGTCCTGGCCAACCTCATCGCGTTTGTGAGCAGCGCGACGCCCACAATGCAGAGATCCGGCGGCCAGGTTTCCCAGTCCGACGGAATGCAGATTCTCACGCTCATTTTTCGGTCTGCCGAGGCGATGAGGATTTACGACGGTGGTGAATTGACCGAGGACGCTTATGCGGTCCTCGCCCACGCGGGCGAAGAGGCACAGCTCACCGGGGCACTCGAGATCACCGACGAAGACCTGCTGCGAGCGCTCAACCGCGACCCCGCGATCGGCGCGCTGTTCGCCTCGTTCGGGCTGAGCACCCGCATCCCCGCGGCAGGTATCGCGGAGACGGACGAGGTCAGCTCACCGCGGATCTCCACAACCCTTGACGAGGTGTTGACCGCCTCGATTCGCGTGTGCCGTGACATGGGGATCCCAAGGCCGAACGCGGCCAGCTTCGGCCTCGGACTCCTCGCCGTCGACTGCTCCGCGGGGCGCCTGATGAGGGAGGCCGGAATCACAGACGATGCCCTGCGGAAGCTCATCGCGGCGGCGCCCAAAGACGATGCCGAGACCCTCCGCGCCCAGGTGATCTCCGCGGACCTGCCAGTTGAGAGATGGGGTACCGCGGCGGACGCGGCGCTGGCGCGCGCCATCCAGATCGCGGTCGCCGACCGTTCGCCCGGCATCGGCACCGAAGATCTCGTCGCCGCTCTTGCCGGGCTGCCGGAATCGCGCGGGGGCATGGCGCTGGAGCGTCTGCGCTTCGTCCTGCAATGGAAAAAGGACGGTCGCGATACGGTCGGCGAGTCGAACGGCGATAGCGTTCCAGCGCTTTCCGTACAGGCGGCAATGGCGCTGGCCGGCGCGCTGTGGCGCACCGGTGCGCGCTCATCCACTGGCACCGCCGAGATGCTTCTCGGCATAGTCGATCAAGGCGCTGGATTGGGGGCGCAGCTGCTGCGGTCCGCCGGCATCAGCTCGGGGTCGGTCGAGAAGGCGCTGCGCTACACGCCGCGTGAGGCGAGCCAGCCTGCCGGATGCACTTCCGTCTCGCGCGGCCTGTGGATGCTTCGCGGGAGCGCGCGCGTTGGCGCTGAGCGTTGGCTCGACGCGCGGGCTGACTTCCTCGCCGCGGAGGCGGTGGCAACCACCAACTTTCAGCGTGCCCTCTGTCACAACAACATCGCCTGGGTCTCGCTCATGACCGGTGACCCGAGCATGTTCGCCGAAGCGCTCGAACGCTCCCGGGCGGCCCTGGCCGTCAAGCCCGATCAGGTCGCCTTCATCGGCACGCACGCGTTCTCGTTGCTCGAGAACGGCTCGCCGGCAGAGGGTGCAACCCTGGTCGAATCGATCCTCCCGAAGCAGATGCGGCCGCGTGACCGGGCAAGCGAGCTCTGCGTGCTCGCCATGTGTCGCGCCAGGCTCGGCCGGCGCGATCTGGCGACGGCGCACGTCGCCGAGGCGACCGCCGCCGATCCGAAATGTGCCCTCCTCGTGCGTGCCCGCGCGGACCTGGAAAAGGCAGGCGAGACGGCCGCGATAAGCTCGTGACCCGTGTACGGCCAAGTCGCGCGCATCTACGACCTTCTGTACACCGGCACCGGGATCAAGGACTACCCGGCCGAGGCTGACGCGCTGCACGCGCTGATCCAGGAATCGTCACCGCACGCCCGCACCCTTCTCGACGTCGCCTGCGGCACCGGCGCGCATCTCGAGATCATGCGGCGGTGGTACACGGTCGAAGGCGTCGACCTCAGTCCGGAGATGCTCGAGGTGGCGAGGTCGCGACTGCCCGGAGTGCCTCTGCAGGTGGCTGACATGCGCACGCTGGATCTCGGCAGGCAGTTCGACGTGGTGATGTGCCTGTTCAGCGCGATCGGCTACTTGACCGAACCGGCCGAGATCCAAACCGCGATTCGGCGCATGGCCGATCACGTAGCTCCGGGCGGGGTCCTGATCGTCGACGGCTGGATCCGGCCTGAGGAGTGGCGTGCCAGTTATCGCGGTGGCCCGGATGTCGCGAGCGACGACTCGACGATGGTTGTTCGCCTCACGTTCAGCCGCCGTGACGGCGATATCACCGAGATGGATCTCCACCATCTCGTGCGCGATGCATCCGGCATCGAATACTTCGTCGAGCACCACCGGCTCGCGCTGGTTCCGACCGCCGACTACGTTGCAGCTTTCGAAGCGGCGGGGCTCGAGGCTCGCGTCGTCCCCGACTACATGCCTTCACGTGACCGAGTCGTGGGTTTGAAGCCGGCTTGAAGGCCGTCGTCTACGACCACTACGGCCCGCCCGAGGTCCTGCGGATCGCGGAGGTTCCACGACCGGTTCCTCAACCGGACGAGGTCCTGGTCAAGGTCCATGCGAGCACGGTCAACCGCGCCGACGTGCACACGCGCGAGGCCAACCGCAAATCCGGCCCGGCGGTGATGCTTTTGAGCCGCATAGTGTCCGGCTTAGCACGGCCGCGCCAGCCGATCCTCGGGAGCGAGATGGCGGGCGAGGTGGTCGAAGTCGGAGGGGCGGTCAAGTCGTTCAAGGTTGGCGACAGGGTCTTTGGGAACACCGGCTTTCGCTTTGGCTGCCACGCCGAGTACACGGCGGTTCCGGAAGCGAGTCGAATAGTCCCGATGCCCGACGGCACGAATTTCGAACAGATCGCGCCCGCATCGGACGGGGCGCTCAACGCGCTCTGGTGCCTGCGCGAGGGCCAGGTTCATGCGGGCGAGAGCGTCCTCGTCTACGGAGCGTCCGGAGCCATCGGCACGGCCGGTGTGCAGCTGGCAAAGCAGCTCGGCGCCCACGTCACGGCCGTCGCCACGGCCAAGAGCCTCGACCTGATGAAGACCCTTGGCGCCGACGAGGCCATCGACTACCGGGCCAAGGACTTCACGAAGAACGGCAAGAAGTACGACGTGATCTTCGACGCCGTGGGCAAGCATTCATTCGCGCGCTCGAAAAACTCTCTGAAGAGCGGCGGCCGCTACCTGGCCACCGACGGCTTCCGGAACCTCGCCCTGACCCTCTGGACGTCGCGCGTCGGCGACAAGAAGGTGATCTTCCACCTCCCGCCGCGCTACACGAGGCAAGACATGCTCTTCCTGAGAGAGCTGATGGAAAAGGGTTCGTATCGACCCGTGATCGACCGGACCTACCCACTCGACCAGGTCATCGAAGCGACCAGGTACGTGGAAACGGAGCAGAAGGTCGGCAACGTCGTGCTGACTGTCGCCTAGGAGTCCAGCGCCGCCAGCAGTCCAAGGAAGACGGGATGCGGCGTCTCCGGCGTGGAGCTGAGCTGCGGCTGGTAAAGCGTGCCGACGAAGAAGGGATGGTCCTCGCGCTCGATGGCGCGGACCTCACCTGTTTCATCGGTGGCGGAGACCCGCATTCCGTGCTCGCTCGCGATGTGCTGCACCTCCGGCGCCAGGCCGTAGGAGCACGTCGTGCGCTCGGTGGCGTGGTCGGAGCCGTACAGGTTCGCAAGCCTGGAGTCCGGCGTCAGCTGTACCTCGATCGTCTGATCGAGCAGCGAGCACGCCAGCAGCGTGATGACCGGTGTTCCTCCGAGACCGTATTCGGCATGGGATGCGTCCGCGATTCCGCTCAGTGTGCGAGCGTGCTCCACGAGCACGTGCTGAAACCCGCCTCAGGTTCCGACCAGGGGAACCCCGCGTTCGCGCGCCCGGCGCACGACGGCATGGGCGGCTTCCTGGTCGAGGTAGGGGCTGCCCGGTCCGATGATCACGGCGGAGCCGGGCTGGGCGATCGCATCGACGTCGATGATCGTGTCGGTGCGAACGACTCGGGTCTCGATCCGCATCCCGAGGTAGTCGGAAGTATGCCGAAGGGCGTCGATCGTCGCGCGGTGGTAGCGATGGTCGAAAGGCAGATCCATGAGGACGCTGACGGTGGGCCGTTGCACCCCATCATGGTGTCATGCAAGTCACACGAAACGGAATCAAGACCGCGAGGGGCTCGAGTGACTGGTTCACCGGGATGGTCTACATCGACTCGGTCGCCGCACCTTCAGGGGTTTCCCGATTGAGTGCGAGCAGCGTCCACTTCACCCCTGGCGCGCGGACCGCCTGGCACACCCACCCGCACGGACAGACGATCTTCGTGATCGAAGGCATCGGTCTGGCGCAACATCGTGGCGGACCGGTCGAAGTCATCAGGCCGGGCGATCGCGTTTATTTCGAGCCTGGCGAGCATCATTGGCACGGCGCCTCGGCGAACCGCTTCATGACGCACATCGCGATGCTCGAGGTCGACGAAAAAGGAAACAACGCCACCTGGGGCGATCACGTCACCGACGAGGAGTACGCGGCAGCGCCTAACGTCGAACTCCCAGGTTGACTCTGGAATTCAACGGGCGTTTAGGCTGGAGGTGCCGATGACCTTTGCCGAGCTGAGCAAGTTCCTCGACAGGCTCGAGTCGACCCGCAGTCGCAAGGAGCTCGTCCAGACCCTGTCGGAGCTGTACTCCAAAGCCTCGCCCGACGAGATCCAGCCCATGACCTACCTGATCCAGGGACGCCTGGCGCCGTTCTTCGAACCGATCGAGATCGGCATGGGTGACAAGCTCGTGATGGCTGCGATCGCGCAGGCAGCAGAGCGACCGGTCGCCGAGATCTCAAAGATGTTCGACAAGCTGGGTGACCTGGGCTTGGTCGCAGAGGAGGTCGCGGTCAAGCCCCGCTCGAAACCACCATCGATCACTCAGGTTCACGAGCGGCTGATGGAGATCGCCAACTCTTCCGGACCCGGTTCGGTCGAGAAGAAGCGGACGTCGTTCGCGTCCCTGCTGAGCGACCTCGATGCTGGCTCAGCCAAGCATCTGGTGCGCATCGCCCTGGGCCGGCTGCGACTCGGCATCGGCGATCCGACAGTGCTGGAGGCGCTCTCCTTCGCCAAGAAGGGCGACAAATCTTTGCGCCCGGTGCTCGAGGCTGCGTACAACCGAACTTCCGACCTCGGCTTGATCGCCAGGACCTTCTGGGTCGAAGGCGAAAAAGGGGTCGAGGCTTTGAAGATCACCGTCGGCCGACCGCTGCGGCCGCAGCTGGCGGAACGGCTCCCCAATCCGGACGCGGTGATCAAGAAGCTCGGGCCGGTCGTGGTCCAGCCCAAGTACGACGGTGTGCGCGTGCAGATCCACAAGAAGGGGTCGGAGGTGCGCGTCTTCTCGCGCAACCTCGAGGACTACAGCCAGATGTTCATCGAGCTGGTCACCGCGGCGAAGAAGCTCAAGGACCGCACCCTCATCCTCGATGGGGAAGCGATCGGATACAACCCGCAGTCGGAGGAGTACCTCGCCTTCCAGCAGACCGCCTCACGGCGCCGCCAGCACGGCATCAAGGAAGCGGCCGCCAGCACGCCACTGGTCGCCTTCGTCTTCGACGTGCTGTTCCGCAATGGCAAAGACCTGACGGCTCTTTCTTATGAGGAGAGATACGCGCTCCTCGACGCAATCCTCGACGACTCGAAAGTCCTGCTGCCCACGCCGCTGGCGCGCACCGACTCAGCCGAGGCACTCACCACGACCTTGCTCGACAACATCAGCAAGGGGCTCGAAGGCGTCGTGGTGAAGCGGATGGATTCTCCGTATCAGGCCGGCGCGCGGAACTTCAACTGGGTCAAGCTCAAGCGGACTTCCAGCGGGCAGCTCAACGACACGGTCGACCTCGTCCTTCTTGGGTACTACTTCGGCAAAGGCAAGAGGACGGACTTCGGCCTCGGTGCTTTGCTCGCGGGCGTCTACGACGCCGAGCACGATCGGTTCGAAACCATCACCAAGATCGGGACAGGTCTCTCCGACGCTGGATGGCGCGAGATCCACCAGCGCGCGGACAAGCTGCAAGTCCCGGAGAAGCCTGCCCGTGTCTACTCGCTGCTCACACCAGACGTCTGGCTCGAGCCTGAGGTCGTGGTCGAAGTGCTGGCGGACGAGATCACTCCCGGGACGAACCACACCGCCGGCAAGGTCGGCGAGGGGCCGGGTTACGCGCTGCGCTTTCCCCGAATCATTTCTTTTCGATCGGGCGACAAACGTCCCGAGGATGCAACCAGCGTCAAAGAGATCATCGAGATGTACCAGCAGCAGGGCAGGCGAGCGGTACCGGCATAGACCACATAGTCATCGTCGGGTCGGGGATGGCCGGCGGCAACGCCGCGAAAACCCTGCGCAATGAGGGCTTCGACGGCGCGATCAGCATGATCGGAGACGAGCCAGGCGTGCCCTTCGGGCGGCCGCCTCTTTCCAAGACCTATCTCCGCGGCGAAGAGAGTCTGACCGGATGGCTGGTCGACCCCGCCGATTGGTACACAACCAACGACGTTGAGCTGATTCACGCAACGGTCGATCGCATCGACGTCGCCGCTCGCCGCGTCGAGATCGCGCAGCACGGCCCGATCGAGTACTCCACGCTCCTGATTGCCACCGGCGGACGGAACCGCCGGCTCGACATTCCAGGCGCGTTCATGGAGGGCATCTGCCAGCTGCGGACGGTGGCCGACTGCGACCTGATCAAAGGTGACGCGGGCGGGCTCGGACACGCGCTGATCGTCGGCATGGGGTTCATCGGGTCGGAGGTTGCCGCGTCGCTGCGCCAGCTCGGCCTGGCGGTGACGGCGGTGTTCCCCGGGATGTTCCCACTTGACTCGGTGCTTGGTCCTGAGATGGGAAAGGTGATGGCAGGAATCCATGCCGATGAGGGCGTGGACTTGATGCCCGGCGAGGCGGTCGTTCGTTTTGAAGGCGCGCGGCGAGTCGAACGAGCTGTCCTGAAGAGCGGCAAGAGCATCGAATGCGACTTTGCAATCGTCGCGGTCGGCATCCAGCCGAACGTCGAGCTGATGGAAGGCACGGGCGTGGCGGTCGACAACGGGGTCCTCGTCGACGCCGCTCTGCGCACCAGCGTCCCGGACGTGTTCGCGGCCGGGGACGTCGCCAATCACCTGCATCCGCTGTTCGGACGCGTTCGGGTCGAGCACTACAACAACTCCGAGAAGTCAGGTACCGCCGCGGGCAAGGCGATGCTCGGCTCAGACGCGCCTTACGACTACCTGCACACGTTCTGGTCAGACCAGTACAAGCACAAGATCGAATACGTCGGCCACGCTCGGAAGTGGGACAACTTTGTCGTGCGCGGGTCGCTCGAGAAACGTCAGCTGGTCGGCTTCTATCTCGAGGGCGGCGTGGTCAAAGCCGCGGTCGGACTGGATCGCGGAGGCGATCCCGAGCTCGAGCCGGACAGTGAGATGGCCGCGGCCGGGCGGCTCGTCGCCCAACAAGCGCGGCCCGCGCCGTCAGCTCTGGGCGACGACTCTGTTGACCTGGCTCGGCTTTAGAGTGCCGTCCGCCGCGCTGAGCACGTAGCCCTTCTCGGGAACCAGTCGGCGGACCCTTTCCAGCCCTTTGATCGTGGCCTCTTCGGCGGATCGCGCAGCGACGTTTCTGACCTCGATCAACATCCGGGTACTGCCGTCCAGCCGGCGCACTGGGAAGCCGTTGCTGTTGATCACCTGGAGCACTCTCGGGTCGCCGGTCGAGCCTGGCGCGGGCTCGATGGTGAGGTGGACCGTATAGGCGGGCGCCGAAGCATCGCCGCGCTGGCCAAGCGGCTTGAACCGGCGGTCCTCGGCGGCATCGAGCTGTGCGTCGAGGTCGCGGGTCGTGCGCGGCCCGGCGAAGCGCGATGCCAGTGAATAAAGGACGGGGACGAGCACCAGCGTCAGCAAGGTGCTCGTGAACAGCCCGCCGATCACGACGATCGCCAGCGGTCCACTGATGAAAGCCCCACCCACGCCGCCGCCCCCGCCGGTCACGGCGAGTGGGAGAAGGGCGAGCATGGTCGCGCTGGCGGTCATGAGGATCGGGCGCAGCCTGTGCCGGCCGCCCTCGACCAGCGCATCCTGCAATCCGAGGCCGCGATCACGATACTGCTCGACCAGGTCCAGGAGGACGATCGCGTTGGTCACGACGATGCCGGTGAGCATCAGGATGCCGATCAGCCCGGGCAGCGAGAGCGAAGTGTTCGTGACGACGAGAGCGACGATCGCTCCTGTTGCGGCGAAGGGAATCGACACCAACAGGACGAGCGGCTTGAGCAGCGACCGGAAGGTCGCGACCATGATCAGGTAGACGAGTGCGATCGCGGCCGCGAGCGCCAGGACGAACTGCTGCAGGACGTTAGAGAGCTGAGAAAAAACCCCGCCGGTGGTGATGGTCACGCCCGGAGGCAGGGCCATCTTGTTCAGGGCCTTGCTCACGTCGGCCTGGACGGCGTTCGTGTTGTTGCTCGTGATCGTTCCCGTGATCGTCGCGTCGCGCTCGCCGTTGACGCGGCTCACGGTCTGGGGTCCGTTGACCTGCTGGATCGTCGCGAGTGTCGACAGCGGGACGATCCCGGTGGCCGTCGGGATGGGCATGCGGGAGAGCGAGTCAGCGGTGTCGGCCGTCCCCGGCGGCAGCTGCACGCGCACCGAAACCGGGCCCTGCGGCAGGATCGCCTGCGTCGCCACGATGCCGTTGACGTCCTGGGCCACGATGAGCGCGAGCTGCTGCACCGTCAGGCCCGAGCCGGCGAGCCTGGGGGTTGGGACGAGCTGATATTGCGGCTTCGACGCAACGAGGTTGGACTTGATGTTGGCCAGCCCATGCAGACCGGACAGCGCCAGCAGCACCTGCTGGTTGCCGGCCTCGAGAGCAGCCTCATCGTCAGATCTCACATCCACCTGCATCGAGCTGCTGCTGGCGTTCGAGCTGTTCTCGGCCTGACCGACCTCGACCTTCGCCTTTCCGGTGTACCCGCCGAGTGCGCGCTTCACGCCGCTGAGCGCGGTGTCGTATTGCCCGTTCTGGACCAGCACCAGCACCTGCGCCTGGGTCGGGTTCGCGGGCACTGTCCCGGGCGGGGCAAACGGGTCGGCGATTCCGCCGACGGTTGCCTGGTACGACGTGATGCCGGGAACACCCCTGATCAGTGACTCGACCTGCTGGGTCTCCGCGTCGGTCTGGGCCAGGGTTGAGTTCTCGGGCATGGTGATCGCGATCGGGAAATCCGGGCTCGACGACTGGTCGAGCAGGTTCACGCGCAGGAGTGGGATGAGCGCAAGGGATGCGAAGAAGATCAGCGAGGCAACACCGACCGCGATCAAACGATGGCCCGTCGCCCAGCGGATGACCGGGACGTAGACGCGCTGCATCCAGTTGTAGGCGAGCCGGCGCTCGGCGCTCTTGCCTTCGAGCGATGGCAGGAGGCGGGACGCGAGTAACGGCACGACGGTGACCGCCACCACCAGGGAGGCGAACAGCGCGACCACGACCGTGAGGGCAAATGGCCGGAAGAAGCTGCCGGCGATGCCGGTCAGCAACGCGATGGGAAGAAAAACGCCGATCGTGGTCAGCGTCGAAGACGCCACGGCGGTCGTGATCTCTCGCGCGCCGGTGTAGGCGGCAACCAAAGGCTTCTCGCCCTCGGCGACGTGCCGGCTGATGTTTTCGAGCACGACGATCGAGTCATCGACCACTCGACCGATCGCGACCATCATGCCGCCGAGGGTGAGGATGTTCAGCGTGATGTTCTGCCACCACAGCACGATCAACGCCACCATCAGCGAGAGCGGGATCGATACCGCCGCGACGATCGTGGCGCGGCCGCTGCGCAAGAAAGCGAAGATGACCAGCACAGCGAAGGTCGCGCCGAGCAAGCCCTCGCGAAGGATGTCCCCGATCGCCTGCGTGATGGGCGTGGCCTGATCCGAGATCGGCTCGAGCGCGACGCCGTGGCCGATCGAAGACTCGATTCCCGGCAGCGCAGCCTTGATCTCGTTGGCGACGGTGACAGTGTTGGCGCTTGGGCCCTTGCTGACCTGAAGTCCGATGGTTGGCTTGCCGTCGGTGCGGGTGATCGTGTCGGCGGCGACCGATACGAGGGCGACTGTGCCGAGGTCACCGATCTTCACGGGCGCGGAGGCCGTCTTGCTTCCCGCCGCAACGACGGCCGGCAGCACGGTGATGTTCGCGATCTGGTCGAGGCTCGTGAGGTAGCCGGACACCTGCAGGGGCAGGGTTGCCGAGCCCTGCTTGAGCGAACCGACCGACTGGACGATCGAGGCTTGCTGGAGCGCGGAAGCTACCTGGCCGGTGCTCACGCCGTGGGCGATGAGCTTGGCCGGGTCGAGGGTGACGTCCACCTCGTCGGTGGGGGCTCCCGTGATGACCACCGACGAGACCCCGAGGAGGCCTTTCAGCTTCGGCAGCGCGTCAGCGCGCAGCTGGCCGGCGAGATCTCCGAGCGGCTCGTCTGCCGAGACCGCGTACTCGAGGATCGGGATGCTGTTGGTCGAGAAAGTCTGGACCGTCGAGGCGGGCGCCTGGGACGGGAGGTAGGGCCGAGCCTGGGCAACGGCCGTGTCGATGTCCTGGCGCGCGGACTTGAGGTCGACGCCGTCCTTGAACAGCACAACGACGAGCGACGCTCCCTGGCTCGACGTGGACTGGACTGTGTCGACCCCGCCCACCCCTTCGAGGGCGTTGACCATGGGGATGGTGACCTGGCTGTCGACGATCTCGGGCGACGCGCCGGGGTCGGCGGTGATGACGATGACCGCGGGTATCGAGATGTCGGGGAGCAGGTCTTGCTGGACCTGCGTGGCCGCGTAGATCCCGGCCGCGAACAGGGCCACCACCCCGAGCACGACCACGGTGCCGAGGTGCAGGGAAAGCCGGGTTATGAATGACATCGGGCCGCTTGGTGTAGCACACCGCGCCGCCAGTACGGCCCGGCCTTGCCGAATCGGGTGTGCAAAGCGCTCTTGACTCTCAGGAAACTTGAGGCCACAGGATGGGTCGGATGAACGAGGAACGCATTCACCTGCTCTCGATTGGGGAGTTCGCGCGGCGATGCGGCCTCTCGATCAGCGCAATTCGCTTCTACGGAGACTGCGGCGTTCTGGTTCCGGCGCGAATCGATGACGCGACCGGGTACCGCTACTACTCCGCGGATCAGGTGGAAACGGCGGAACTGATCCGCCACCTGCGCGCGGTCGAGATGCCGATCGCCGAGATTGAGCGTTTCCTCGCGGCCGAGGAAGTCGCCGCCGAGGCGATCCTGGACCGCCATGCGGCCCGACTTCAGGAGCGCATGAGCAGGATTCAGGACGCGCTGGCGGCGGTCCATTCGCTGCTTGGCAGCAAGGAGTCCCTAATGACTGCGACCACCAGCCTTCCTGGTGACCGGCTTGCTCGCGCTATCCGGGAGGTCCTGCCGGCCGCGGGCCGACTCGACAAGCGAGACTTCCCCGCCGCGATTCTTTTCGAGCTGCGCGAAGACGGGCTGCGCCTGGTAGCGACCGACGGCCATCGCCTTGCGGTTCGCGATCTGCCTTTGCGCACGGAAGAGAAAGGAAGAGCGGTGATCAGCGCGGAGGACGCCGCGACTCTAGCGACCAGGGTCGAGTCGGCCGGCAAGGTGACGTTGAAAGCCGGTGGGTCACTGGCGCTGCAACTCGACGGCGGATCGTTTCAGGTGCGCACCGCGACCGATCATTACCCGGACTACGAGTCGATCCTGGCGCGAGGCGGCGAGGCATCGCTGTTCGTCAGTGCCGAAGACCTAACCGACCGGCTCGACGAGCGCGAAGACCTGATCGTGCTCGACCTGGCGGAGGACGACGTGTCGGTTGACGGCGCTCGGCTCGGCGGGCGTTACAAGGGCGACCGGCTTCGAATTGGATTCAACCCCGGTTATCTGGCTGAGGCGATTGGTTCGGCTGTTGGGCCTGATGTGATTCTTCGGCTGGGCGGACCGGTCGACCCCGTGATCATTCGCTCAGCAGACGACGGGACGTTGACCTGGCTGGTGATGCCGATCCGCCTGAAGGAACCATCAGCTCGTTGAGCTTTCGCATCGTGTTGGCGCTGCGGATGGTGATCTTCTTGTAAAGGAGCGTGCCGACGAGGCGGTTCATCTGGCTCTTGGTCACGTTCACTCGATCGACCCGCCAGATGACAGCGCCGGGTGTGTACTTGAGCTCATCGACGCCGGGCTTGGCCGGCAGACGGTCGACGATCTTGCGATCGTCGAGCTCCTTCCACAGCAACAGGACGTAGGTCCGCATCGTTTTGTCGTCGACCCAGTTGCGCGGA
>DASYZS010000183.1:0-6366 GCA_035945895.1 Candidatus Dormiibacterota bacterium
GGGCGACTTGATCAGGCTGCGATAGCTTGCGCCGGCGCTGAACTCCGGGCTCGTGAAGATCGCCCTCATCAGGGTCTTCACGTCGTACTTGCTCCGGCGGAAGGTGTCGCCGAGCGACTTGACGTAGCTCGCCGACGGTCGCGCCGTGACGAAATGGGCGACCAGCTTGCCGGCAATGAAGGGCGCGGTCGCGGGCTGGGCGAGGATGCGGTCGAGCACGCCCTGCGTGTCCAGCGGTCCGGTCTTGCCGAGATAGGTGACGCTGCCTTTGTAGGCGCGTCTTGGATTGAAAACGCCGATCTTCTGCGACGAGTAGACGGGCAGTTTGCGCGTGACGTTGTTGGCCTTGTCCACGACAACCGTGGCGGTCGAGTCCGGCTGAGGAACGCTCCAGCCCGCGAGCGCCTTCGCGCTCTCGCGTACGTCATCTTCCGTGTAGTTGCCTGCGCCCATCGTGAAGAGCTCCATGAGCTCGCGCGAGTAGTTTTCGTTGGGGCTCTGTCCCGTCGAGGTGGCGAGGTCCAGATAGCGCAGCATGGCCGGGTCGGAGGTGACCTGCATAAGCATCGAGCGCAGGTCGGTCAGTCCCATGCGCCGCCAGGTGAGGTTCTGCCAGTACATGAACGTGTCGTTGGCCGTCTTGCGGTAGTCGCTGGTGAAGTGCCCGTGCCAGAACAGCGTCATCCGCTCCGCGAATGGGGTCGGCGTGAAGAGGATGTGGTCGATCCACCACTGCTGCAGCTGCTGGATTGGGAATCGGCCTCCGGGCGTGTTGGCGAAGGTCGGGACCGGGGGCTCCGCCGGCGCGGTCTCGAGCAGGCGGTCGAGGGTCTTGCTGAAGCCATCGGACAGCGCGGTCTCGAGCTGCGGCTCGGTATAGCCAAAGCTTGTGCGGCGCAGGAGCTGCATCACACGCGCCGACTCGGCGTGCAGCGGCGAGATCCAGTCCGTCCCGGTCGCATGCTGCGGGGACGCGATCTGCTGGATCGAACCGCCGAGCAGGCGGATGACTCCGACTCCGAGACCGGTGGCCGCGGCGGCGGCGAGCACCTGGCGGCGGGTCATGGAGAGGCGGCGAGAAGGGGCGGCGACGGCGGTTTGATCTACGGGGGCGACGCTCATGCCCATCATTGAATGCAATGGCGCCGACCTTGGCATTAGGTGGATGTGAAGAATTCGTAAGCGCGCGTAGGATCACCTCCACCTCACTGTGACGCGGCTCACCCCAATGTCGAGCGTCGATGCGGCCTGGTTGGGGATGGAAGACCCGACCAACCTGATGATGGTCACGGGCGTCCTGATGCTCGAGGGCACGGTCCACCCTGCCCGCTTGCGAGCGCTCCTCGACAAACGACTTGCGCCGTTCGGTCGCTTCCACCAACGCGTCGTCCGGCCGCGGACGCGAGGTGGCCTTGCCCACTGGCAGGACGACGAGGGGTTCGACATCGACAACCATTTCAGCCACGTCGCCCTGCCCGCGCCGGGAGGCGACAGGGCGCTCACTGCGCTCGTCAGCGAGCAGATGAGCACGCCGCTCGACCTGAGCAAGCCTCTCTGGCACATACACCTCATCGAGGGCTACGCGGCCGGCTCGGTGGTGCTGGCGAGGATCCATCACAGCATCGCCGACGGGATCGCGCTGGTCCAGGTGATGCTTTCGCTCACCGATCCGGCGGCCACGGGCGGTTCCCCACGCCGGCGCAAGACGCCATCGACCAACCACGCGAGCCCGCTCGGCTGGCTGCCGGGCGCGGTCAAGGTGCTGCAGGACCCAGGCCGGATCGCCGAGGGCGCGTACCGGCTGGGCCGGCTGGTCATGCTGCCACCGGACCCGCCCACGCCGTTCAAGGGCGATCTCGGGCGTCGCAAGCGAGCCGCCTGGTCGAAGCCCGTGCCCCTCGACGAATTCAAGGCCATCGGCAAGGCTTACGGCGCGACCGTCAACGACGTCCTGGTCGCGACCGCGACGGGCGCACTGCGCCGCTACCTGGAAAAGCGAGGCGAGGTGACCAAAGGAGTGGCGATCCGGGCTTCGGTGCCCGTGAACCTCAGGCCCCTGGAGGAGGCGCACAAACTGGGCAACTCGTTCGGCCTGGTCTTCTTGACGCTACCGATCGGGATCGTCGATCCAGTGCGGCGTCTGCGCGCGATCAAGCAGGAGATGGACGAGCTCAAGCGGTCTCCAGAGGCATTGGTCGCGTTCGGCGTGCTCAACGTGATGGGCTTCGCGCCCGTCGAGGTGGAGCGCCTCGGGTTGCGGTTCTTCGGCAGCAAGGCGACGGCCGTCCTCACCAATGTGCCCGGACCGCGCGAGCCCCTTTACCTGGCCGGCCGGAAATTGGACCGCGTCATGTTCTGGGTGCCACAGTCGGGCCGGCTCGGATTGGGGATATCGATCCTCAGCTACGCGGGCGGGGTGATGCTGGGCGTGGCCACCGACGCCGGGCTCGTCGCGGACCCCGAGAAGATCGTCGAGGGCTTCGAGCGCGAGTTCAAATCCCTCAAAACCGCCGCCCATGTTTAGGCCGTCTGTTACTTGGTAATCTTGTAAGCACTTTGATCGAGACACCGACCGAGCAGCAGGCGCTGGACGCTTATTCGGCGATCGTGACCTCAGTGGCGGAGAGGGTTCTTCCCTCGGTGGCGAGCCTGCGCATCGGCCGGGGCGGTAGGGGTGGTGGCGCCGGCTCTGGCGTGGTCATCACTCCCGACGGATACCTCGTCACCTCGGCGCACGTCGTCGCCGCCGGCAACTCGGCGAGCGCCTCCTTCCTCGACGGCACCGAGTACGAGGTCGACGTGGTGGGCGCCGACCCGCTTTCCGACCTCGCGGTGGCGCGTGCTCGGGCGACCGGCCTGAACCCCGCGAAGATCGGCAACGCCGATCAGCTGCGCGTCGGCCAGCTCGTGGTCGCGATCGGGAACCCGATGGGCTTTTCGGGATCCGTCACGTCCGGGGTCGTCAGCGGGTTAGGCCGCTCGCTGGCGACCGCGGACGGCAACGGACACCGCCGCTTCATCGAGGACGTCATCCAGACTGACGCCGCGCTCAACCCCGGCAACTCGGGCGGCGCGCTCGCCAACTCGCAGGCGAACCTGATCGGCGTCAACACCGCGGTGGCCGGGATGGGACTCGGGCTCGCGGTCCCGATGAACGGCACCACGCAGGCGATCCTCAGCGCTTTGATGCGCAGCGGCCGGGTACGGCGCGGCTACCTCGGGATCGCGGGCGGCACCCGCGCGCTGCCTCCGCGCATCGCCGAGCGGCTCGGACGCAAGGCCGGCATCGAGGTGCACGAGGTCGTGAGCGGCAGCCCCGCCGCAGCGGGCAAGCTGTCCGGCGGCGACGTGATCGTCTCGGTGGGCGAGGTCGGCGTCACCAAGGCCGGTGACCTGCAGCGCCTGATGGTCGAGGCCAAGATCGGATCTCGGCTGCCTCTCACCGTGCTGCGCGGCGACCAGCTGGTCAACCTTTCCGTCGTACCCGTCGAGCTGACCTAAGACTGAGCCTCGACGCCGAGGCCTCGGCGAGAGATCCGGCGATCGAGGGTCTAGCTTTAGACTTCGCCGCCGGTGGCGAAGGACAAAGACGTACGCGATCTTCTGCATGCCCAGATCCACGACGGCCGCTTTCGCATGGTCGACGTCGATCCGGACTCCACGCCGGGACTCAAAGGCGGTCACCCCAAGGCGCTGCGGGACATCGACAGGCACCAGGACGAGCTCTTCGATCTCCATGAGCGCCTGTACGCCGAGCACAAGCGCTCGCTGCTCGTCGTGCTTCAGGGCATGGACACCGCCGGCAAAGACGGGACCGTCACGCACGCGATGCGCAATTTCAACCCGCAGGGCGTGCTGATCACGGCGTTCAAGGCGCCGACGCCCGAGGAGAAACGGCACGGGTTCCTGTGGCGGATCCGCAAGCGACTTCCGATCCCCGGCGCGATTGGCATTTTCAACCGCTCGCATTACGAGGACGTGCTGATCGCTCGGGTGCACAACCTCGCCAAACCGCAAGTGATCAATCGGCGCTACGGCCAGATCAACGAGTTCGAGAAGCAGCTCGTTCGCACCGGAACCACTGTCGTCAAGCTGTGCCTCGACATCTCGTACGCCGAGCAGCGCAAACGCCTGATCGACCGACTGCGCAACCCGGACAAGCACTGGAAGTTCAGCGAGCACGACATCGACGAGCGCGCTTACTGGGACGAGTACATGAGCGCCTACGGGCTCGCGGTCACCGAGTGCTCGACCCAGTGGGCGCCCTGGTACATCATCCCTGCGAACGACAAGACCTACCGCGACTGGGCGGTGACCAAGATCCTGCTCGAGACCCTGCGCCAGATGGACCCGCAGTACCCACGTCCCAAGCTGGACATCCCTCGGTTGATGAAACGCCTGCAGGCTTAGCACTGCACGGTGCTACCTTAAGAATTCACTAACTCGCTTAGTTCACTGGGGGAGGTACAAGTGAATCGCACTCGTTTCGTCTGCTGGTTGGTGGCAACCTTCCTGGTCGCCGCGTGCGGCTCCAGCGGCGGCGGGAGCGGCGGTGCCTCCAACTCGTACTCCGGCAAGACCATCCAGCTCGGCGCGGTCTATTCGATCACCGGCGCCGGCGGCGTCTACGGCCCGCAAAGCCGCGACGGTGCGCTGCTCGCGGTGAAGCAGATCAACCAGTCGGGAGGCGTCAACGGGGCCCAGATCAACCTGACGGTCGAGGACGACACCTCTGACAAATCGGTCTCCGCTCAGAAGGCGCAGACCCTGATCCAGCAGAACAACGTGCTGGCCCTGCTCGGCCCGACGCTGTCGAACTCGGCGGTCGCCGTGCACCCGCTGTCGGAAAGCCTCAAGGTGCCGATCCTCGCGACGAGCACCACCGGCATCCACATCGTGCCCGACTGCAACTTCCCCGACGCGACGCCGTGTCAGTACGTTTTCCGGGACAGCCTCGGCGAGGAGACGGCGATCCCCGACAACATCAAGTCCTACGTCGCCGACTCGCACCCCAAGACCGGCGTGCTGTTGGTGGCGAATGACGACAAGTTCTCCAGCGACGGCGGCAAGATCGTGCAGAACACAGTCGGCCAGTACGGCATTCAGCTGCTGGCGACGATCCCGTTCAGCAAGACCGCCGCGGACCTCACGCCTTACGTGACCCAGGCGGTGCAAAAGCAACCCGACGTGATCTTCATCACGTCACTTGGCGCCATCCCCTCCAAGATCATGATCGCGGCCCGCAACCTCGGATTTCAGGGACAGTTCCTCGGGGGCAACGGCTTCAACACCGCGACCGTTTCGAAGGCGGCCGGCTCCGCAGGCAAGGGCGCGCGGAGCGCGAGCGCCTGGTACATCGGGAACACGTTCCCGTCCAACGCGGACTTCGTAAGCGCATACCGCGCCGAGTACAACAAGGACCCTGACCAGTTCGCCGCGCAGGGCTACGCGGGGCTCAAGATCCTCGCCGACGCCGCCAAGCGAGCGAACCTGACGTTCACGGATCTGGCCGGCGACCGAACCAAGCTGCGCAAGGCCATGGAGAGCGTGAACATCCAGACGCCGCTGGGACCCTTCCAGTTCACATCAACCCACGACGTGAAGCAGACGGTCTGGATCATCCAGATGGATGGCGCGGGCGGATTCACCCTCCTCCACCAGATCTCGCCGAGCTGATGAGCTTGGGGGAGCTTCACATGCTCCCCCACTCCTCTAATACCCTGATGCGCTGATGGATCAGCAGATCCTCAACGCCATATTCATCGGGTCCATCTACGCGATGTTTGCCGTCGGCTACACCCTGGTCTTCGGCATCCTCGACATCCTCAACCTCGCCCACAGCGCGGTGTTCATGCTCGGGGCGGCGCTCACCTACTCGCTGGTCGTCAACCACGGTCAGTCGTTCTGGGTGGCCGCCGCGCTGGGCATCGCGGGGTCGGCGGTCATGGGCCTGGTGATCGAGCATGTCTGCTTGCGGCCGCTGCGCCGGAGGCGGGCGCCACCCATCGCTGCGCTGATATCGACCATCGGCCTCGCCCTGGTGATCGTTGCCGCAGTCGAGCAAGGCCAACCTGGAACGCTGTTCGCGTGGTTGTGGGTGGATGGTCCCAACTCGGTCTCATTCCCGGCCGGCACGGTTCCGAATCCGATCTGGCACGTGGGTGACGTCCATCTCGAGGCGAGCAAGGTGGCCATCATTCCGCTGACCATCGGGCTGATGCTCGGCCTCGGCTACGTGATGCGCTTCACGCAGACAGGGCGTGGACTGCGCGCGGTCGCCGAGAACCCACGAGCGGCCCGGCTGATGGGTCTCGACGTCGACCGCATGATCTCTCTCACGCTGGTCATCTCTTCTGCGCTCGGCGG
>DASYZS010000184.1:0-2343 GCA_035945895.1 Candidatus Dormiibacterota bacterium
TCGGCGGATCTCGTTCCCGGTCACGGGGCTCATCGGAGTTTAAGGGGCGAGCCTCTCTATCCGCCAACCGCTCCGTTCGCGCGCGACGTAGCGCAGGCGGTCGTGCAGCCGGTCATCGCGGTTTTCCCAGAACTCGATCCAACGCGGCCGCACCGCGTAACCGCCCCAGGTCCTGGGCAGCGGCACGTCGGAGGGATACGTCTCGGCCAGCTCCAGCACGCGCTTCTCCAGAACCTCGCGCGACCGCACGACGCGGCTCTGCGGCGACGCGAGCGCGGAGAGCTGTGCGCCGCGCGGGCGGCTCGCGAAGTACCCAGCCGAGGCATCGCGGGTGATCTTGTGCGCGACGCCGTACACCCTCACCTGGTGCCTAGTCGCCGCCCAGTAGAAGACCAACGCGACGCGACGGTCGTGCCCGATGTCGCGGCCCTTCCGGCTGTCGTAGTTGGTGTAGAAGAGAAATGTTCCGTTGTGCAGGCCTTTGAAAAGGACCATGCGCGCGGAAACGCCTTCTTCGCCAGCGGTCGCTAACGTCATCGCGTCTGGCTGCAGCGCGCCCGATTCCTGCGCCTCTCTGAACCAGCGGGTGAACAGCTCGTACGGATCGCGCGGAGCTTCCTCTTCAGCGAGCGGCACTAGCCGGCGCTCTCCTGAGGGACGTACTTGCGGAGCTGCTCCAGCGCCGCGCGCTGCAGCCGTGACACGTGCATCTGGCTGATGCCAAGTCGCTTGGCGATCTCCGACTGCGACATCTGCTCGTAGAAGCGCATCGCCATGATCGCCCGCTCGCGTGGGGTCAGGTGCTCCATCGCGCGTTCGAGCACGTCACGCATCTCGACCCGGTCGAGCTCCGGGTCTGCGCTTCCGATCTGCTCGGCGATCGACCGATTCTCCTGGCCGTCGCTCGTCCCCACCGGCTGGTCGAGCGAAACCGGAACGTACGCCGGACCCATCTCCATCGCTTCCGTGACGTCGTCAGGTGTGACGCCGAGTCGCTCGGCAAGCTCGCCTACGGTCGGCTCACGTCCGAGCTCGTTTTTCATCTGCTCGTTGACGCGCACCACCGACTGGTGGAGCTCCTGCAGGCGTCGTGGAAAGCGGATCGCGGTTCCCTTGTCGCGGAAGTAGCGCTTGATCTCGCCCGCGACCGTCAGCGTGGCGAAGGTCGTGAACTCATATCCGAGGTCGGGGTCGAACCGGTCGATTGCCTTGATCAGTCCGAGATAGCCGACCTGTGCGATGTCCTCGAGTGGCTCGCCGCGGTTCGCAAACTTGCGGGCGAGGAAGTAGACGAAATCGTGGTAGTTGTCAACAAGGCGAGCGCGGATGCTGTCGCGCTCCGCCGGGTCGGTCGTTTCCTTGTAGCGGCGGTGCAGCGCCCGCAGCTCTTCGCGCGGCAGTCGCGCGGACGTGCTCACCAATTAATAGTGAATCGAGCCGAGCGCCGGGATCAGCCGGCCAGGTGCTTGACCATCCGGAACCGCACGTGTCCTGTGCGCGGCTCGATGACCGGTCGAAAGTCATCGACGAAGCAGCGGATCATCTCGTAGGCGAGGCGCTGCATCTCCGGGTCGACGGTGGTTGCGTGCTTGACCGCCGGAAGCGGAAGCGCGGCGCCCGTCGGCATCAGGTCGACATCGACGACCAGCGCGCGGTTGGTCGCGAAGTATGTGAGCTTGAGGTCGGCCGGGGTGCCGAGATCTTCCGCGGCCGCGATCGCGCTGTCACACGCCTGGGTGAGCGCGATCGCGAGCTCGTCGAGATCCATCAGGCTCAAGCCGAGCTGTCCGCCCAGCGTCGTCGCGACGCGCTTGGCCACCGGGATGAACGCAGCCGTGGCGGGGATCTTCAGCTCAGCAAGGTTGCGCTTAGCCATCGATGATCGGTTTCCCTATTCCTCCAGGCTCGTCGAGGCGCCCTGCATACGCCGCGCCGCAGCGGCCTCGAGCTCCTCACGCTTGCGCTTCGCTGCCGCGACGCCGTCCTGGATCGCCTTACCAACTGGATGGTTGGGGTCTGACGCCATGTCGCGCGCTCGCTGCGCCGCCTGACGCGCGCGCTGCACGGGTTCGCTCCCGCTGAGCTCGATCGTCTTGCTGCGCAGGCTGTCGATCTGCTCGCGGCCCGGTCCCGACGCGATGTACGCGCCGACCGCCAGGCCGACGAGGCCGCCGAGGATGAACCATCCGAAACCGCCGCCGCCGTCTCTGTCGTCAGCCACAGCTAACCTCCTTTTACCGAGCGAACAAGACTCATTCCCGCAACACCCACGCCGTGAACCGCGGAGTTGATGCCGCGACCAAACGCGGCGAGCCCACGACCCCCCGTACGCAGACCAACGTT
>DASYZS010000185.1:0-29068 GCA_035945895.1 Candidatus Dormiibacterota bacterium
CGCTGCTCGGACGCCGGATGACCGTCTACATCGGCGCCGCTGGAGCGCACGAGTTCACCGCCTTGGCCGAGCTACCGAGGTCTGCTCGCCACTCCCTCGTGCGGCAGCTGCGCGCCTGATACCGAGGGGGACGCGCCACGCCTCCACGTCCCGTCCTGGAGCATCGTCAGCCACTCTGAGAGACTGATCCACCGCCACAGCGCCCACGAGCGATCGGCTGTCCCGGATTGGTGCTCGGTCCACAGTCGCTCGACCTCGTTGCGCCTGTAGCCGTCCACCTTCGTCACCTCACCGGTGAATAGGCGTTCGTTCGCCCACGTCTTGAGTTCCTGTCGAAGCCAGCGGTCGAGCGGCGCCGCGTATCCCATCTTGTCCGCGCGCCATAGAACCTCAGCAGGAACGACACCTTCGCCGGCGCGCCGCAGGATGAGCTTCTGCCACCCGTCGGCGACCAGCGCGCCCTCGGGCAGCTGCGAAACGAACTCGACCAGGTCGTAGTCGAGGAAAGGAAGCCGCGTCTCGCGGGAAAAGGCCATCGCGTTTCTGTCCGCGTAGCGCAGCAGCTGGGGCAACGAGTCGTACAGCAGCGCTTTCGCCCGCAGACGCCGGTGGCGTAGTCCGCGCCTGTTGGGTGGCAACCCGGGGCGCTCGTCGTCCGCGGGTGGCCGTGGATGCCGCAGCGCGAACCTCAACATTTGGGCCACGCCAAGAGCAGTCCGCGCGTTGAATCGCCGCTGGGGATCCGCGTATAGACGGCTGGCGGCCAGCAATCGATCGGCGAAGAGCCGGGTCTCGCCTAGCGCCGAAGAGTAACGGCCGGTCTCGATCAGGTCGAGTTGGTGCGCCTGGAAGTAGTACTGGTATCCGCCCAGCAGTTCGTCCGATCCCTGACCATCCAGGATGACGGTCGTCCCGTGCGCCTGGGCGAGTCGCGCTACGCACCACTGGAGATAAATCGAGGCGCTGAGAAACGGCTCTTCCTGGTGGTAATGCAGTGCGCGCGACTCATCGATCAGCGCCGCCGCCGCGGGTGTCGTCATATAAGTGTGCACGCCGGTGGCCGCGGCGACCAAGTCCGCGAAGCGGCCCTCCGATAAGGTCGGGTCGTTGTCGAATCGAGCCGAGAACGTGTTCTGAGTCACAATGCCGCGCTCGTCCTTCACCCCCGCGACGAGCGCGACGACTGTGGACGAGTCGAGACCGCCGGACAGGCTCGTGCCCACCGGTACGTCAGAGCGCAGGCGCATTGCCACGCTACGGCGCAGCAGTTCCTGGAACTGCTCGACCGCCCTGTCCTCGCGGTACCCGTCGTCGACTGCGGTGAAGTCGAGGGTCCAGTAGCGCCAGGTGCGCATCACCTGTCCGCGTTGGTCGACCGTCATAGCGTGCCCGGCCGGCAGCCGATGGATGCCGCGAAACAGAGTCGCCTCGTCGCTCTCGAAGTACCGGCCATTCACGTAGAGCCGCAGCGTCGCCTCGTCCACGGAGGCCATGACGTCTGGATGTGCGAACAGGGCCTTGATCTCCGACGCGAAGGCCATGCCGCCCCCTGGCAGGCGGCAGTAGAACATGGGCTTCTCGCCGAATCGATCCCTCGCCACGAACAAGTGACGCTTCCGTGCGTCCCAGAGCGTGAACGCGAACATGCCATTTAGTCGCGAAAGCGATTCAGCGCCCCATTCTTCGTAGGCAACGAGCAGGACCTCGGTATCGCTCTGGGTCCGAAAGCGATGGCCGAGCGCGCGCAGCTCGTCGCGGAGCTCGATGTAGTTGTAGATCTCGCCGTTGAAGTTCAGAACGAGACTCCCGTCGGCAGAAAACATGGGTTGGTCGGCCGCGTCGCTGAGGTCGATGATCGAGAGTCGCCGGTGTCCCAGTGCCACAAGCCCGTCATCGTCGGTCCACGTATGCGCCCCGTCGGGGCCGCGATGTGCCATGCGATCGCGCATCCGGTCGACCACTTCGACATCGATTCCCGCCCCGCCGACCACCGCGACAATCCCGCACATCGCCTTAGCTTCCTCGCAGCTCTTGCGTGGCGGCTCGCAGCCGGTCCGGGATGATCCGCCGTTTCACGCTCGCCGGCACGAAGCGCGCCGCTGAGCTGAGCGACCACTCCAGCATCCGGTTGTGGGCCGACATCCCGAGCCAGCGTGCAAAGCGCAGCTCGTCATCGATCCAGTCCGGCCCGAGTAGCTCTATCAGCCGGTCGACGCGAGTGATGGCGCGAGATGAATCGACGTGCGATTCGATCGCCGCCAGCGCTTGACCAAACTTGACGTCGTAGTCGTTGGCAGAGCTCACAGCGAAAAGCTCCTGCGACTCGGCTGCTGTGAGCCGGCTGCGACCGGTCCGTTCAAATGCGGACAGGAACTCATCGCTGGTCGACGTCACTACAAGGGCTTTGGCGAAGCCGCGTAGCGAGTTCATGAGCGAAGACACGACCGGCAGGCCAGTGGCGGCCATCTCCAGGGCTTTCAGGGGCAGACCATTCTCAACCAGCCACGGGTCCTGGCGGTAGGGGATCAGCCCGATGTCAGCAGCCGCATAGATGTCCCTGAGCCGGTCGGGGTCGACAGCCCCGGTCGCGGTTACGTTGGGATGTCGGACAAAAGCGTGCCACTGGCGAGCATCGCCATCGGTAAGTGGGCCGACCGGCCCGTACGCGGCAAACAGCACCTCGTGGTGCTCGTCCGCAAGACGGTTGAGCAGGCCGAAGTCGAGACGGTCGTTGACGTTCCCGGCGTAGACCGCTACCCGTTCGAACGCATGCCCGCGCGAGGTGAGCTCTGCGTCCGGCTTACGGTCCGAGTAATGGCGATAGTCGCAACCGTTGGTGACGGTCACGACCTCCGCTCCCTGCACATGACGTCGTACCCCATCCGCGACACCATCGCTGACGGCGACCGTCACGTCGCTGATGCCGATCATGGCGCTCAAGCGGCGGACGAATCTCGGGGCCACGCGAGGCATGTCGAAAAAGGCTTCTGTCGCGTGATACACGCGTGCCACTGCCGGCACAGCGGCGAAGACATGACTTAGATCAGGGTTGTAAGCCCACAGCAGCGGCGCGGAAAAACCGTGCTCCGCGATGTCAAGCAGCACCTGGCCGAGCTGGATCTGGCGAGCCGCCAGCAGCTTGCGCTGGGTCAAAGACCGAATGCGCAAGACCCGCAGGTTCGGCATGCCGGAAATGCCCACCGACCTGGCCGATCCTCCGGCAAGAACCGGGTTGAGCATGATCACGGGCTTGAGGCGCGCCCAGCGCGTCGCATAGTGCCACCGGTTGCTGCGCAACTCTTTCTCCCAGTCAGGGAAAGGAAGGAAGTAGACCGAGTCGACGTGCTGCAGCGTGTCGTGCGCACCTCCGCCGAGGCGCTGAGCGTTGCGTTGAGATAGGGCCACGGGTACTCGATCGAAGTCTAAGTGACGCGCCTTCGCCCCGGCCCCGTCGGTAGTATCGAACGCCGATGTCCAGCAGATGGTCGCTGTTGCGAGATGTCCGGCGCCGCCTCGGTGTTGAGCGGCCGAGCGAGGAGGTGCCGGTAGTGGTCGCGGAGGACGGTGTTCGGACTGCAGTGGACAGCTACTGGAACGAGCACACGGTCAACTCGAGGCCTTTCGTGTCGGCGAGGGAATCCAACGAATACCTGAACCGCCGCGCTTCCGACTATCCACTCTTTGTCGAGCTGATGGATCTGTACCCAGACCTCGCGGGCAAGGTCGCGCTCGACTATGGCTGCGGACCCGGCGACGACGTCATCGGCTTCGTCTTGCGATCACGTGCCGTAACCGTCATCGGCATGGACGTGTCAGACACCGCGCTCGGCTTACTGCGGCGAAGGCTTGCTCTTTACCGTGTCAAGCCTGCTCGCGTGCAGTTGATCAGGATTCGTGACTCCAACGGTCTCATCCCTCTGCCGGACGCGTCGGTCGACTGGGTCCATTGCGGTGGGGTCCTGCACCATACGACCCACCCGCGAGAGATCGTCAAGGAGTTTCACCGCGTAATGAAACCAGGTGCCGAAGGCAGGCTGATGCTCTACAACCGCGAAAGCATCTGGTACCACCTATGGGTCGCATACGTGGGGCGAATCGTCGATCGCCGATACTCCGGTCTTACCGTTGACGCTGCATTCACGAAGAGCACAGATGGACCGGATTGCCCAGTATCAGACGCCTGGGCGCCGCAGAGTGTCCTGAACATCATTCACGATGCGGGGTTGCGCGGCGTTTTCCGCGGAGGCTATTTCAACGCGGCCGAACTGCATTGGTTGAAAACGTACGGAGAGCACGCACGTGCGGATGCGCGCCTTGAGAGAGACCACCGGCAGTTCGTCGCCGATCTGGAGGTCAACCCGCAAGGCTATCCGACGATCCACGGCAAATTCGCCGGCATCGGCGGCGTGTACACGATCACGAAAGCCAGTTAAGGAGCCGGGGGCCGGACGGCTCGTGTAAGGTTTACGCCGCCTCGAGGCACCCGCCATGCCCCGAAAAAGATTCGCGCTTTACGTCGCAGCACTACTCATCGCGGTGGCACCCGCTGTTGCGTCGCACCCGGCTGCCGCTGCCGCCCCTGCGCGCCAGGCCCCCGCCCGACATACGCTGACCTCGACGTCCGCTCCTCACCGGGCGCTCGGAGTGACAACGTTTGGCCTTCGGCGCGAGGTCTTTGGTTTTGCGCTGGCAAGCAGCCTTGCCGACTCGAGCTTCGGTGATCCGACATGGGACTTCAGGTTGCTGAGCACCGTCGCATTCTTCGGCCTGCACGTGAACTGGGACGGCACGATCCTGTCCGACTCAGACGCCAGCGTCTGGAACTCGAGCGCGCTGGCGGGACTTGTCCAGACGGCGCACGCCAACGGTGCGATAGCGGTCGTCACGATCGTTTTGCAGGATTTCTCTCCAGGCACGCCCAACATGTGCGCGGCGCTTATCAACCGCACGGTGACCGTCTCGCAGACGGTGGCACAGTTGCAGGCCAAGCACGTCGACGGCGTCAACGTCGACTACGAAGGCCTCAACGGCACATGCCAGAACGGTCAGACATCGCGCGACATGATGGTCGATTTCCTGCGGCAGCTCCGCGGCGCACTGCCTTACGCCTCGCTTTCCGTGGACACCTACGCGGGTTCCGCTATCGACTCGCTCGGCTTCTTCGACGTCGCCGGCCTTGCCCAGTACGTGGACTCCGAGTTCGTCATGGCCTACGACCTCGAGTATTCCAACTGGAGGTGGCCACCACTCGGGTGTGCAAGCTTCTGCCTGAGCCCGACCGCGCCGCGGGGCGGCTACTACTACAACGATGCCTCGACTATCGCTCAGTACGTTGCGGTGGTGCCCGCGTCGAAGGTCATCCTCGGAGTCCCGTACTACGGGCGCAAGGCATGCGTATCGAGCCCTTCAGCCAACGCGTGGGTGCTGTCGGGGTCGGTCGTGGCCGACACATATCTCGACGCCGTCGGTGAGAGCACGGCCTCTGGAGTGCAAGCGGGGAGCTTTGCTACCCACCGGGACGCAAACGACGCAACCGGCAACGAGCGGTGGGACACCTGGTACAACTCGACACTCGGCTGTACGCGCGAGCTCTACTGGGACGACGCCACCTCCCTGGGTGCGAAGTACGACCTCGTCAACAGCACGGGCATACGCGGCGTCGGCATATGGAACCTCAACTACGGAGGCGGCGCACCGGAGCTATGGCAGGCGCTGCGCTCGCGATTCGCGGGTTGTGCGTCGGTGTCTCAAAGTGCAAGCCCTGCGAGCCCGGTGCTCGGTGGAACCGTGGTGACCGTTACCGCGACCGCCCAGTGCCCTGGCTCGAACCCGCAATACGCGTTTTGGATCGAGGCTCCGGGAGCGAGCGCCTATACGCTGCAGCAGCAATACAGCACCAATCCGGTCTTGACGTGGAGCACAGCCAACCTGCCGAGCGGCACGTACCGAATCAACGTATGGGTCAAAGACGGCGCGGGCATTGGCGGATTCAGCAACTCGTCGGGCAACTGGGACGCGTACAACGCGAACCTTTACATCACGATCACATCGAAGCCGTGCAGCGCGGTAAGCCAATCGACGTGGCCGCAAGGTGCGGCGATGATCGGTGTCGCCGTCACCCTGACCGGCGCAGCCACATCTTGTCCAAACCCCCTTTACGAGTTCTGGCTCCTGGCCCCGGGCGCCTCGCTGTACACGCTGGCCCAGGGGTACAGCTCTGCAGCGACTCTGATCTGGCCGACCAGTGGCAAGACCGCGGGCACCTACCGCGTCGACGTCTGGGTCAAGGACGCATCGAGCTATGGGCTGCAAGGGAATGCTTCCGGTCGATGGGATGCCTACGACGCAAGCGTGTACTACACGCTCACGCCTGGCTGTCCGTCCGTCGGTGAGTCGGCTTCACCGGCTGGTGGTGCGCAAGCGGGAGCGCCCGTGAACTTCACTGCGTCAACCACCGGGTGTCCGAACCCGCTCTACGAATTCTGGGTGCTCGCGCCTGGAGCGACGAGCTACACGCTCGCGCAGGCCTACAGCACCACGCCGACGTTGGCCTGGCCCACGTCGACGCTTGCGAGCGGGACGTATCGCATCAACGTCTGGGTCCGCGACGCCTCCAGCACCGGCGTCTACGCAAACTCGTCTGGCAGATGGGACGCCTACAACGCAAGTCTGTACTACACGATCAACCCAACCTGCAGTGCGGTCTCGGAAACCGCTTCGGCCACAACCGTTGTCCACGGAACGACGGTCACGGTGACCGCGGGCGCTAGAGGCTGCGTGAGCCCCCTTTACGAGTTCTGGGTCCTGGCGCCGGGCGCGACCTTGTACACACTGGTCCAGGCCTACAGCTCCAGCCCGGTGCTCAGCTTGAGCACCGCCTCTTCAGGCACATATCGCATCAACGTCTGGGTCCGAGACGCCGGCAGCAATGGCGTGTCCGGCAATGCGTACGGGCGCTGGGACACGTATGACGCAGGCCTATATCTGAACGTAACCTGAACGCGTAACCGTCGTTCGGTCTCGGAGTTCAACTTTTCATGTGGCGGACGTTGTCCGTGGCGGGGGTCTTGATCGTGGTCGTGTCCTGCTCGCCCGGAAACCAGGCGTCGAACGCGACGCCACCGGCTTCGGCCAGGCCGAGCACATCGCCCTCCGCGCTCGCGTCGCCGGTGAGCGGCAGGCGCTGCACGGCCGTCGCGGCGAGCTACGGCCTCATGCTGAGCAGCGGCCAGCTGCAGTTCGTCGGACCGGATGGTTGCCTTGGCCCTGCGATGCCCGTGGCTGCGCCGTCCGCCCACTCGTGCCCCCGGCGGCGTGCCCGCGGTGGTGCCGCCACCGGTGAGCGCTTCGAACTCGCGGGTTTACTTCCGCAACGGGGATAGCGACATCTGGTTTGTGACCCCTGTCGGCAACAACCAGGACGTCACGACCGTTCCGGGCGGTCCGACGACGGTGAGCTTCTTCGCCGTGAGCCCCGACGACCAGCGGATCGCCGTGGTCGTGGAGGACCTCTCAGGAGCGAGCACCATCGGCCTCCGGCTCTACGTCGAAGACGTCGTGGGCCACGGCCACCACGCCGACATCTACTCGACGACGATCTCGGCGTCGGGAGGACTGACGTTGTGGCCGAGCGGCTGGCAGAACAACGACCTCGTGCTGGCGGTCGTGACCGCATGCTCGTCGACGCCCGTTCGCCACCCCGCGGCGTGGCACGTGGTCGATCCGGCGACCGCGAATCGGCTGGTCAACATCGATACGGGCGTCTGTCTCTCCACCCTGATCCCCTCCGCGGGCGGAATCGCCTGCGCGATACCCAACACGGGGGCGGCGGGGTCGGCAAATGGTCGGATCCGGATCTACAACTGGAGTGGCTCGTTGATATGGGACGCCGTCAACAGCGACACGAACATGGATCAGCCGGCCGCCGTCTCACCTTCGGGCACGCGCTTGTTCGTCAACGCCGGCGCCACGTGGGGCTTTTTGCCTGTGCAAGCCGTCGCCCATGGCGACCTGCCCTTGATGAAGCCGCCCTTTGCATGCCTCTGGATCGACGACGCGACCGTGATGACCTCGAGCACCGTTGTCGGCTATCCGTCGGAGAAGATGCAGGATGTGGGCATCCAGGGCGATTGCGTCGGCCGTTTTCCCGGCGGTCCTTGAGCCCCGAGGACGAAGGCCTAAGCTGGGCTGGCCTGCGATGCTGCCCTGCGTCTCGGCAATAATCCCCACAGAGGTGACATACGTTGGGCTTAGGGATTAGGGACCGGGCGTCGCTCATGGCGCACGACCTCCTTATCAAGGCCAGGCCGCCGAAGGGAAAGGCGCCGGACATCGTGGTCCGGGACGAAAGCGGCGCGACGATTGTCGATGACTATTGGAACCGGCATACGCTCCACGCGACGCGCTTCTACTCGGCTCGCGAGTCCGAGCGGTACCTGCGCAAGCGCAATGTCATGTACACGAAGTTCCCCGAGCTGATGGACCTATACGGCGACCATGCCGGCGAGACTGTGCTCGACTATGGCTGTGGGCCGGGCGACGACGTCACGGGGTTTTTGTTGTGGTCGAGAGCGAACAGGGTTATCGGCATAGACGTCTCGGGCAAGGCCCTCAATCAGCTTCGCCATCGACTGGCCCTGCACCAGGTCGATGTCTCACGTGTCGAGCTGATCCGCATAACGGACTCGGTGGGCCGGATCCCGCTAGCGGACGCCGTCATCGACTGGCTGCACTGTGGGGGGGTGCTACACCACACGACTCATCCCGAGCAGATCGTGGCCGAGTTCATGCGGGTGATGAAGCCAGGCGCGGAGGGCAGGTTGATGCTCTACAACCGCGACAGCGTCTTCTACCACCTGTGGGTGCCATACCGGCGGATGCTCATCGACAACGCGTTTCCTGGCTTGACGGTCGACCAAGCTTTCACCAAGAGCACGGACGGGCCGGACTGCCCAGTGTCGGATGCGTGGCCGCACGAGCGCGTGCTCGCGATGCTGAACGACGCGGGTTTCGCGGCTTCGTATCGTGGCGGGTACTCGAGCGATGAGGAGCTCGGTTGGTTCAGGAAATACAGAGAAGTGGCGCTCAACGACCCGAGGTTCGACGGTGAGCATCGCGATTTCGTTGCTGGACTGACCGTCGACGGCGATGGATTCCCGCTATGGCACGGCCGCCACGCTGGTCTTGGCGGCGTGTACACCATCAGGAAGCCCGACTGATCGAGTCGCGGCGATGAGCAGCCAGGCCAGGATCCTTCTTCTCGGCGATGACCGCCGCGGACATGCCAATACCGTGCTCGACCACATCGACGCCTTCACGCGCTACTCGCGACACCAGGTGCGGGTGTTCAACCCCAAGGCCGTGAAGCGAAGCGTCGCGCTCGATTTCGACGACTTCGACGTCGTCGTCGTGCACTACTCCGTCGTGCTCAGCGACCCGATCTTCATGTCCCAGGACCTGCTGCGCAAGCTCCGCACCTTTCGCGGTTTGAAGATCGAGTTCATCCAGGACGACTACCGCTGGGTGAATCGCGCGGCGGCGGCCGCGCGCGACGTAGGCATCGGCGTGCTCTTCACCGTCGCGCCCGAGCCGGCGGCCGGCCGTCTCTACGACAACCTCCTGCCCGGCGTGAGACGTGTGATGACGCTCACCGGCTACGTCCCCGACAACCTCGTCGGCCGTACCCGTCGACCGCTGAGCCGGCGACCGATCGAGGTCGGGTATCGCGCGCGCGAACCGGCCTTCTGGCTCGGCCGTCTTTCCCAGGAGAAGATCTGGATCGGGGAGCGTTTCCTCGAGCGCGTGTCGGCGTACGGGTTGCGATGCGACATCGCGTGGAAGGAGCACGACCGGATCTACGGTGCGGACTGGGTCGATTTCGTCGCTTCCTGCCGGGCGATGATCGGCTGCGAGAGCGGCGCGAGCATCGCCGACTTCGACGGCGGCGCCGAGCGCGCCGTCCGCGCATACGTGCGCGCCCACCCAGGCGCAACATTTGAAGAGGTGCACGCCGCGGTGCTGCGGCCCTACGAGGGCAACGTCGTCGTCGACGTAGTCTCGCCGCGAGTCTTCGAGGCCGCGGTGTTGGGCACGGCGCTGATCATGTTCCCGGGCGGATACTCGGGCGTCGTCGAGCCCGAGCGTCACTACATCGTGCTCGAGAAAGACTTCTCGAACATGGACGAGGTCGTCCGCAGGCTGCGCGACGACGACCTCATCAAGGCGATGACCGCTCGCACCTACGACGACCTCATCGCCTCGGGCCGTTGGAGCTATGCGAGCTTCATCCAGGAGTTCGACCTGGTCGTCGACGAGGAGGCGAAGACCAGGCGCGGAGCGTTCGCCGCCACGCGTTGGCGGATCGCGAAGGCCGAGCGCGCGCTGAAGGTCCCCGGGCTGCGGGTGCGCGCGCTGCGGGGGGCGCAGCGAGCCTGGAACCGGGCGCGACGTCAGGACCGCTCGATGGCCTTTTCCATCGAGTACGGGTCGCAGATCGAGAAGGGCTTACTGGCCATGCGCACGCTGGTCGCGGAGCGCGACCTGCGCCCGCTATTCCGCCTCGGCCGCAAGTCGGGCGCGCCTCTCGACCGTCTCCTCCGCGAGATCCTCGAGCTTTCTCTGCTCCGCAAGGCGGCCGCGGCCACTCGAGCGCCCGACCAGTCGTTCACGGTCAGCGCCGAGTACGACGGCGCGCGCAAGGCAGCGTGCTTCGTCAGCACTCCTGTCGGGTCGAACGGCATGGACGACCGGCAGGCCTCGCAGGAAATCCGAGATGCCGTGCGCAAGGGCGAGCTCCGGATCATCGAGTGGGACCACCGCGCCCTTGGTGGGCTCATCCAGCTCGACCGTCCGCCCATGGAGGTGGGGATCGGATTCGAAGGCCTCGAGAGCTTCACCGTGCTGGCGGGCATCGGCCGCCAGGACCCGCAGGCGCTCGAGCGCGCGCTGGCGCCGGTGCTGCGGCCGGAGCGCGTGACCCTTCCTGTAGGCTAGCCAGACCGTGTGCGGTATCGCCGGCGCCATCGACGTCGCGGGGCGCCCCATCCCTCATCTCGGCCGCCGCCTCGATGTCATGAACGACCTGCAGGCCCATCGCGGTCCCGACGGGCACGCCACCTGGAAGCACGACCACGAGCACGTCGGTTTCGCGCATCGCAGGCTCGCGATCATCGACCTCAACACCGGCGACCAGCCGATCACCGACGGCCACGGCAGCTGGATCTCTTACAACGGCGAGATCTACAACTACATCGAGCTGCGTGCAGAGCTCGGCGGAGCATTCCGCACGACGTCCGACACTGAGGTCGCGCTGCGCGCCTACCAGAAGTGGGGGACGGACTGCCTGCAGAAGTTCCGCGGCATGTTCGCCTTCTCGCTGTGGGACGCAGCCACCGACACGCTGTTCTGCGCGCGAGACCGCTTCGGCATCAAGCCCTTCTACTACGCCGAGGTCGACGGCGTCCTGTACTTCGCGAGCGAGATCAAGGCGCTGATCCCCTTCCTGCCCTCGGTCGAGACCGATGTCGAGGGCCTGAAGGATTACCTCTGTTTCCAGTTCTGCCTGGGTGGCAAGACCCTCTTCAAGGGCGTCAAGGAGCTGCCGCCCGGGCACATGCTCACCGTGCGCGACGGCAAGATGACCGTCAGCCGGTACTGGGAGGTGTACTACCAGCCGGACTTCGACCACACGGCGACGTATTTCGAGTCGGCTGTCCACGACCTGGTCAGCGAATCAGTGGCGCTGCACCTGCGGTCTGACGTCCCGGTCGGCGCCTACCTGAGCGGTGGCCTGGACTCGAGCATCGTCGCCTCCATCGCCGCCGAGACGGAAGGCGCAAGCTTCCTGTCTTTCACTGGCCGCTTTGGCAGCGACCCCGCTTACGACGAGAGCGACTACGCGCGCGAGCTGGCGGAGTGGAAGGGCTTCCAGGTCCTCGACATCGATATCGGCGCGGACGACTTCGTGCGCTCGATGGAAAAGGTGATCTACCACCTAGACATGCCGGTCGCCGGCCCGGGCTCATTTCCGCAGTACCTCGTCTCCCAGCTCGCCGCGAAGCACCGCAAGGTGGTCCTGGGCGGGCAGGGCGGCGACGAGATATTCGGCGGGTACACGCGATACCTCGTCGCTTACTTCGAGCAGTGCATCAAGGGCGCGATCGAAGGCACGACGCGCAGCGGTCGCTTCGTGGTCACGTATGAGTCGATCATCCCCAACCTCGTCGCGCTCAAGAACTACAAGCCGATGCTGCAGGAGTTCTGGCGCGAGGGTCTGTTCGATGACCTCGACCGCCGCTACTTCCGGCTTATCAACCGCGCGCCGACGCTCGGCGACGAGATCAACTGGGCGGCACTCGGCCAGTACGACCCGTTCGAGACGTTCCGCGGCATCTTCCACGGCGCGAACGTCGACCACGAGTCTTACTTCGACTCCATGACGCACTTCGACTTCAAGACGTTGCTTCCGGCTCTGCTCCAGGTGGAGGACCGCGTCAGCATGGCCCACGGCCTGGAGTCGAGGGTGCCCTTCCTCGACCACCGCATCGTCGAGCTGGCGGCGACCATCCCGGCGGACATCAAGTTCGAGAACGGCAACATGAAGCACGTGCTGCGGACGTCCATGCGGTCCAAGCTTCCAAACCGCATCTTCAACCGGCAGGACAAGATGGGCTTCCCGGTGCCGCTGCACGAGTGGATCACCGACCCCGGCCCTGTGCGCGATTGGGTGCGTGATGTTTTTTCCTCGCAACCGGCTCGGTCGCGCGAGCTGATCGACAACTCGCGAGTCCTCAAGCGAATGGACGGCGAGGCGCGGTTCGGCCGCCAGGTGTGGGGCTTGTTGAGCCTGGAGCTATGGCAGCGCGCGTTCCACGACCGCGCGCACGAGTACCGCCGCCTACTTCACAAGCCGGTTGAGGAAGTGACTCTGTGAAAGTCCTGATCACAGGCGGCGCCGGGTTCGTGGGTTCCAACCTGGCCGACAGGCTGCTGGCGCGAGGCGACACGGTGTCCGTCATCGACAACTTCGAGACGGCGCGCCGCGACAACCTGACGCTCAGCCGCAACCTGACGCTGATCGAGGGCTCGATCGCAGACCCGGACCTGGTCAATCGGACGTTCGACGAGCACCGGCCCGAGGTCGTGGTTCACGCTGCGGCTTCGTACAAGGACCCTGAAAACTGGTACGGCGACGCCATGACCAACGTGGTCGGCACGGTCAACGTCGTCCGCGCCTCCGAGAGGCTGAAGGTCGGCCGCCTGGTCTACTTCCAGACCGCCCTTGGCTACGGGCTGCACCCGATCGAGCAGCCGATCACGCTCAACCACCCATTGAATCCCGGCGGCTCGAGCTACGCCATCAGCAAGACGGCGGGCGAGGAGTACATCTTCCTCAGCTCACTCGACTTCATCTCTTTCCGCCTGGCCAACGCATACGGCCCGCGCAACCTCAGCGGACCCTTGCCGACCTTCTATCAGCGCTTGACTAACAGCAAGCCCGTGTTCGTCATGGACACGCGTCGCGACTTCATCTACGTCAGCGACCTGGTCGACGTTGTCAGCATGGCGGTGGACGGCCGCGGGCGTCGCGGTCCGTACCACGTGTCTTCCGGCCGCGACTTCGCCATCAAGGAGCTGTTCGACGCGACGATCAAGGCGCTGGGCATGCAGATGGATGTCGAGGTGCGGCCGCGCAACCCGGACGACGTGGCGACGATACTGCTCGACCCTTCGAAGACCGAGGAGGACTTCGACTGGCAGATCACGACGCCCCTCGACGTCGGCGTGGCGGCCACCATCGACTACTACAAGACGCACGGAATCGAGCAGACGTACACGCACCTCAAGCCTGTGGGAGAGAAGGCGTAAGCATCGCGCAGCGGGTCCTGGTCGTCGGTGGAGCCGGGTTCGTCGGCTCGAACCTGGTGCGGCGGCTTCTTGCCGAGGGGGTCGAGGAGGTCGTTGTCATCGACAACCTCCTGTCCGCCGAGCGGGAAAATGTCCCGGTCGACGAGCGCGTTCGTTTCATCGAGGGGTCGATCGCAGACCCCGAGATCCTCGCCCGCCTGACGGACGATTACGACTACGTCTGGCACCTGGCCACCTACCACGGCAACCAGAGCTCGATCGCGAATCCGCTGGAAGACCACGAGAACAACCTGATCACGACGCTGCGCCTGCTCGAGCGGGTGCGTGACTTCAAGCGATTGCGGAAGCTCGTGTACGCCGCGTCAGGCTGTGTGCTCGCCCCGCACACCTTCGATGACGCCAGGCCCGTCGAGGAAGACGGCGACGCGCCGTTCGACCTCGACAGCCCGTACCAGATCTCGAAGATCGTCGGCGAGTTCTACTGCGTCTACTTCCACAAGCAGCACAGGGTGCCGACGGTGCGGGCGCGCTTCCAGAACGTGTACGGGCCAGGCGAGATACTCGGCGCCGGGCGGTGGCGCGGCACCGCGGCCACGGTGTGGCGGAACGTCGTGCCGACCTTCATCTATCGGGCTTTGCGAGGAATGCCTCTCGAGCTGGACAACGGCGGGGTCGCCAGCCGGGACTTCATCTACGTCGACGACATCGTCGAGGGACTCGTCGCCTGCGCGCTGCGCGGCCAGCCCGGCGACGTCTACAACCTGGCGAGTGGTGAGGAGACGACGATCAAGGAGCTGGCCGAGACTGTCAACCACCTTGCCGGTGGGCGATCGGAGGTCGTCATCACGCCGCAGCGCCCGTGGGATCGCGCGGGGCGGCGCGTGGGGAGCACACGCAAGTCACGCGAGCAGCTCGGCTTCGAAGCGAAGACCAGGCTGGCGGAGGGTCTACGCAAGACCGTTGACTGGACGCGGGCCAATCTCGATCTGGTCGAGCGGGCCATTGCGAAGCACAGGGACCGAGTCGGCGCGCGGGAGCAGGTCAGCGCTTCTTAGCGGACCATAGGGAGCCACTCCGCGCGCACTTTTTGGTGCAAGTATCGAAACGCCGGATCGGCCCGTTCTACTGCTGGCATGCGCCCGAGTGGGTGGCTAGCGCTGGCGACAGTTCTGCTGTGCGCGGCCTGCGCCGCAGGACCGAGACCCCCGGCCGCGAGTATTCCGTCATCGGGATACGTGCCGTGGCTCGCGCTCCCGCCATCGGGTGTCATCCCCCAGCCGCCCAGCCCATCGCCAGCTCAGGTGCACATCCCGAGCGGAACCCCGGAGTGCAGCGCGAGCCAGCTCGAGGTGATCGCCGGCATGGGTGGAGGGGCGACGGGCCACACGAACATGCCGATCGACTTTCGCAATCGAGGCTCGAGCACATGCTTCTTGCAGGGTTATCCGGACCTCACCATCCGCGATTCGACGGGCAAGATCCTGGCGCAGGCCAGCGGAACCTCGGCACGCGGCACGTTCTTCGATGTCACCGACTTGGTCGAGCCGGTCCTCATGGACCCAGGCACGCAGTTCGCCACCGCGATTCGGTTCACTCCGCTGCGCGGTCAGGCCTACGTGAACATCGAGTGGTGGGACTGCGCCGGCGCAACGGCGGATCGCATCGACGTCGTGCTTCCGGACGGCGGCGGAACTCTCAGTGCGAACTACGCGTTGCGAGCCGGCTACTCACCTGGCTGCGACGGCGGTTCCGCGTCCCGGTCAGGCGTGCTCCGCAGCCAGTTCATTCCGACGGGGTTCGAGTTGCCGCCATTCCAGTATCTGCCGGTGTCCCTCTCCATTGACGTACCGGAGTCCGTCAAGCGCGGATCCACCCTCGTGTACTACGTGACGATAAGGAACGACAGCCCCACGACCGACTACCGGCTCACGCCATGCCCGGACTACGTCGAGATCCTGGGTTTGAAGAGAGCCATCGCGAAGTACGCATTGAACTGCGCGCCGGCCGGGCACGTCCGGCCGAGCGCAAGCGTGCGCTTCGAGATGCGGCTTCAGATCCCACCGACGATGCCGGTGGGCCTGACAGGCCTCCGCTGGATGCTCATCGACTTCCGGGTCGCCGTGAATCGCGAGGAGGCGACGATCACAGTCACCTGACGGCCGGCAGCCAGGAAGCGCGGCGCGACTCGAAGGCCGCGATCTCCGGTTCGTGGCGCTCGATCAGGCTGATGTCGTCGAGGCCGTTGAGCAGCATCTCGCGCGCGAACGGGTCGATCTCGAAGCGATAGGCGAAGCCATCACCGCGGACCTCCTGCGCTTCGAGGTCGACCACCACCTCAGCGTTGGAGTCTTCTGACACCAGGTCCATCAGGTGCCGGACCTGTGAGTCAGGCAGCGTGACCGCCAGGATTCCCGTCTTGTAGGAGTTGGCGCGGAAGATGTCGGCGAACGAGGGCGCGATGATCGCCTTGAACCCGAAGTCGCGCAGGGCCCAGGGCGCGTGCTCTCGTGACGACCCGCACCCGAAGTTCGCGCCTGCGACCAGCACCGACGCACCCTTGTATTCCGGCCGGTCGAGCACGAAATTCCCTCTCTGACGCCAGTCATAGAAGAGGAACGGGCCGTATCCCGTGCGCTCGATCCGCTTCAAGAACTGCTTCGGGATGATCTGGTCGGTGTCGACGTCGGCGAGATCGAGAGGCGCCATGCGTCCGGAGACACGCTTGATCGGTTTCACCGCTTAGATCAGCTCCCGCACGTCGACGAGGTGGCCGGTTAGCGCGGCCGCCGCGGCCATCGGTGGGGACATGAGGTGTGTCCGGCCGCCCGAACCTTGGCGCCCCTCGAAGTTACGGTTCGAGGTCGACGCGCACCGTTCGCCGGGCGCAAGGATGTCGGGGTTCATGCCCAGGCACATCGAGCATCCCGCGTTCCGCCACTCGAAGCCCGCGGCCCTGAACACGCTGTCGAGTCCCTCGTTCTCGGCCGCTCGCTTGACCAGCGTCGAGCCAGGCACGACCATCGCCCGCACCTTGGGGTGCACGCGCCGGCCCTGGATCACCGCCGCCGCGGCGCGCAGGTCCTCGAGCCGGGCGTTGGTGCACGAGCCGATGAATACGCGGTCGATGGCGATGTCGGCCAGCGCAGTCCCGGGCGTCAGGTCCATGTAGCGGAGGGCGCGCTCATCGGTCTCGGAGCGCGGCAGCGGCACGCGCCCGGTCACCGCCACCACCTGCGCCGGGGTCGTGCCCCACGTGACGTGCGGTTCCAGCACCGAGGCATCCAGTTCGATCTCCGCGTCGAAGGACCCATCCGGGTCGCTTGCCAGGGTCCGCCAGTAGTCGAGAGCTTCCTCCCAGGCCGCTCCCCGCGGGGCGTGGGGCCGTCCCTCGACATATGCGTACGTGGTGTCGTCCGGCGCCACCATCCCTGCCTTTGCGCCCCACTCGATGGACATGTTGCACACCGTCATCCGCCCTTCCATCGACAGCGCCTCGATGGCCGGGCCGCGGTACTCGACCAGGTGCCCCTGCCCGGCCGATGTACCAGTCCTGCCGATGAGTCCCAGCACGATGTCCTTCGCGGTCACGCCGATGGGCAGCGCTCCAGACACGTTCACCGCAAGGCTGCCCTGCCGCTTCTGGGGAAGGCATTGGCTCGCCAGGACGATCTCTACCTCCGAGGTCCCGATGCCGAACGCCAGGGTGCCGAACGCGCCATGGGTCGAGGTGTGCGAGTCGCCGCAGACGATCAGCATCCCCGGCTGCGAAAGCCCGAGCTCCGGCCCGATCACGTGGACGATCCCCTGGCGACGGCTGCCGATGCGATGCAGCGGGATGCCCTCGCGGTGGCAGTTCTCCTCGAGCACCTCCATCTGCTTACGCGAAAGCTCGTCCGCCGACCGCAGGCCGCCCCGAGTGGGGACGTTGTGATCCATGGTGGCCACCGTCAGGTCGGGCCTACGCACGCCCCGTCCAGCCATGCGGAGGCCCTCGAAAGCCTGCGGCGAGGTGACCTCGTGGACGAGGTGCAAATCGACGAAAAGCAGGTCGGGCTCGCCGGGTGCCGAATGGACTACATGGGCGTCCCAGAGCTTCTGGGCAAGGGTGCGTGGCATCGAGGCCGACAACTTTACGGGCGCATTGGCCCTGAAATTTGTGCCCTGCCCACAACCAAAGCGCCCTGGTCGCTCGTTACCATTTGCGTCCTCATGGCGCAGTCTCGCGTGCTCGGCCTCGTACTTCTTGGCCTTCTGGGCCTTGTTGGCATTGAATCGGGGGCACACGCGACCTAGCCAGACCGCCAGATAGATCGCAAAGCCCCCGACCGAAAGGCGGGGGCTTTCTTCATTTTCAAAGGAGCCCGCCAGAAAAGTGACCGGAGCCCAGATGATCCTGGAGGCGCTGGAGCGCGAAGGTGTCGAGTACATCTTCGGCTACCCGGGCGGCGCCAACCTGCCGATCTACCAGCACCTGCACGAGTTTCCCAAGCTCAAGCACATCCTGGTCCGCCACGAGCAAGGAGCCGCTCACATGGCGGACGGCTACGCGCGGGCGGGCGGAAAGCCTGGGGTCGTCTTCGCCACCTCGGGACCGGGCGCTCTGAACCTCGTGACCGGGCTCTGCACCGCGTACATGGACTCGGTCCCGATGGTGGCGATCACAGGCCAGGTGCCGAGCACGGTGGTCGGTCGCGACGCGTTCCAGGAGTCCGACGTCATCGGCGCGACGAGCTCGGTCACCAAGCACAGCTACCTGGTGACGAGCATCGACCACCTGCCCCGGGTCATCCATGAGGCGTTCCACATCGCGACCACCGGACGGCCCGGCCCGGTGTTGATCGACATCTGCAGGGACGTCCAGCAGGCGGACGCCGAGCGAGTGACACCGGAACGGTTGGAGATCCCGGGTTACAGGCTCAACGGCCACGTCGACCTGGGCCAGGCCCGTCAGGCCGCGCGCGCGCTGGCCTCCGCCGAGCGACCTGTGATCCTCGCCGGACACGGCGTGCTGCTGAGCCACGCGGAGCGTCAGCTGCGCGACCTGGCCGAGGCCGCGGCCGCACCGGTCGGCACGACGCTGCTCGGCATTGGCGCCTTCCCGGTGATGCATCCGCTCTCACTCCACATGACGGGCTTCATGGGCACCGGGTGGAACCTGAAAGCGGTGCAGAGCGCCGACGTTTTGATGATGGTCGGTATGCGCGTCGACGACCGTGTGACCGCGAAGCTCGCCGGCTTTGCGCCGAATGTCAAGACCTTCATCCACGTCGACATCGACGGCTCGGAGATGGGCAAGAATGTGCGCCCGCACATCGAGCTGGTTGCAGACGCGAAGCAAGCCCTCGAGGCAATGCTGCCGCACCTCGGCGCTGTTCACGAAGGGCGCGCGGCGTGGCTGAACCAGATCGACCGCTGGCGGGAGGAGCATCCCCTTCGCTACAAGCGCTCCAACGGCCGCCTGCAGCCGCAGGACGTGCTGATCGACATGTACCGCCGCGCCAACAACGAGGCGGTGGTGGTCGCCGACGTCGGACAGAACCAGATCTGGGCTGCGTTGTGGTGGAACTACGACCGGCCGGGCCTCTTCATCAACTCCGGCGGGGCGGGGACCATGGGCTACGCGCTTCCCGCGGCCATCGGAGCGAAATTCGCGCGACCCGACGTGCCCGTGTGGTGCGTCGCTGGTGAAGGCGGATTCGTGATGACCGCGCAGGAACTGTCGGTCGCGGTCGAGCACCAGCTCGACGTGAAGATCGTGCTGCTCAACAACTTCTCGCTCGGCATGGTCCGCCAGTTCCAGGACGACTTCTACGGCGGCGTGCGCTCGCAGGTCGACCTGACGCACATGCCCGACTTCGTCAAGTTGTCAGAGGCATACGGCATGCCCGCGCGACGGGTCGAGAGGTTCGAGGACATCGCGGCAGCCTTCGACGCCGCCGAGCGCACGAAAGGACCTTTCCTGATCGATTTCCGCATCGACCCCGAGGCCAACGTCTACCCGATCGTGCCGATCGGCAAGTCGCTGAACGAATTCTGGGAAGCGCCCGAACAATGAGAGGCAACCTGACGGTTTCCTCTCATCGCGGCGTCGGCGAAGCCGACCCGGCCTTCGGCCGGGCAAGCGCCGCTGCTCTCCTTCCCGCCGTAGAGCCTGGAGAAGAGTTGTGAGCCGCAAAGTGCGCGTCCTGTCGGCCCTCGTGATCGATGGCCCGAACACGTTGACCAGGGTCTCCGGAGCGATCCGCCGTCGCGGCTTCCACGTCCGCGCGATCTCGGTCGGTCCCGCCACCGAACCGGGTCGGATCCGCATCACCCTCCATATCGACCACGGCCACGCCGAGGCCGACCAGGTCCGCAAGCAGCTCGAGCGCCTGGTCGAGGTCGTCGAGGTCGAGGACCTGACCGAGAACGACATCCACACCCGTGAGCTGGTTGTCGCGAAGGTGTCGACCGGCCAGCTCGACGGACTGCTCGAAAGGGGGGCGAAGGTGCTCGTCAAGAGCGCCGACAGCACGACCGTCGAGTTCTCGGGTGAAAGCAATGAGGTGGGCGAGTTCGTCGACGAGCTGACCCGTCACGGAATTGTCGACGTGGTGCGCTCGGGCCCCGTCGTGATGAGGAGAACCGCATGAAGATCCACTACGACGCCGACTGTCCGGAAAGCCTCGGCGAGCCGGTCGCGGTGATCGGCTACGGCAGCCAGGGTCGCGCCCACGCTCTCAACCTCCGCGACAGCGGCGAGGACGTCCGCGTCGGCCTCTATCCGGGCAGCAAGTCGATCGAGCGGGTCGAGGCCGACGGCCTGCGCGCGGTGCCTGTGCCGGAGGCGGTTTCAGAAGCCACCGTCGTGATGGTCCTGACCCCGGACGCGGGCCAGGGCAAGCTGTTCCATGAGTCGATCGAGGAGCACCTGCAGCCGCGCTCGATGCTGATGTTCGCCCACGGCTTCGCCATCCACTTCGCGCAGGTGAGGCCGAACCAGGACATCGACGTGGCGATGATCGCGCCGAAGGGGCCCGGGCACCTGGTGCGAAGCACGTACGTCAACGGCCAGGGCGTGCCGGCGCTGATCGCCGTCTACCAGGACGCGACCGGCAAAGCGTGGCCGCGGGCGCTCGCCTATGCGCGCGCCCTTGGTGCGGGACGCGCGGGCATTCTCGAAACCACTTTCAAAGAAGAAACCGAGACGGACCTGTTCGGCGAGCAGGCGGTGCTGTGTGGTGGTGTCTCGAACCTCGTCAAGACGGGATTCGAGACCCTGGTCGAAGCCGGCTACCAGCCCGAGCTCGCGTACTTCGAGGTCCTGCACGAGCTGAAGCTCATCGTCGACCTGATGTATCGGGGCGGGCTCGGCTTCATGCGCTACTCCGTCTCGGACACCGCCGAGTTCGGCGACTACGTTTCCGGCCCGCGAGTCATCGACGACCACGTGCGCCAGGAGATGCGCAAGGTGCTGGCCGAGATCCAGGACGGATCGTTTGCCGAGCGGTGGCTCGATGAGAACTCAAACGGAAGGGAGGGATTCCTCGCAATGCGGCGCAAGGACGCGGATCACCAGATCGAAGCGGTGGGGCGCGAGCTGCGCTCGATGATGACCTGGTTGGAGCCTGTAGAGAAATGAGAGACGCGAGCCCGGACCGAGTATTCATCTTCGACACGACGCTGCGTGACGGCGAGCAGTCGCCGGGGTTTCACCTCGACTCGAACTCCAAGCTGCGCATCGCCCGGCAGCTCGAGAGGTTGGGCGTCGACGTCATCGAGGCGGGCTTCCCAATCTCGTCGCCGGGCGATTTCGACTCGTGCCGGCGCATCGCGCGCGAGGTCCGCGGCGCGACCGTAACCGCGCTCGCGAGGGCGGTACGCGATGACATCGATGCCGTGTGGGGCGCGATCAGGGACGCCGAGGATCCGCAGATCCACATCGTGCTGTCCGCCTCGGACGTGCACATCCAGCGCAAGCTCGGCATGACGCGCGAGCAGGTGCTGGAGCGCGGCGCGGAGATGGTCACGTACGCCCGATCGCTGTGCGACAAGGTGGAGTACTCGCCTGAGGACGCAGGGCGCGCAGACCCCGATTACCTCATCGAAACCGTGGAGACGATGATCGCCGCGGGCGCGACTGTGATCAACATTCCCGACACGACGGGCTACTGCTTGCCCTACGAGTTTGGGGAGCTGGTGCGCCGCGTGATCAACGAGGCGCGGGGCAGCGAGAAGGCGCTGTTCTCAGTCCACTGCCACAACGACCTGGGCCTGGCGGTCGCGAACACGCTGGCTGCGCTGGCCGCGGGCGCGCGTCGCGTCGAGTGCACGATCAACGGCATCGGCGAGCGTGCCGGTAACACGTCTCTCGAGGAGGTCGTGATGCTGCTCAAGGTCCGGCAGGCGAAGCTGGGCCTGGAGTGCGCAATCGACACGACCGAGATCACGCGCACCTCTCGCCTGGTGTCAGAGCTGACCGGCACTCCCGTGCAGCCCAACAAGGCGGTCGTCGGGGCGAACGCGTTCGCGCATGCCTCCGGGATCCACCAGGACGGCGTGCTCAAGGACCGATTGAACTACGAGATCATGCGGCCGGAGGACGTTGGCCTCTCCGACTCCAGGATCGTGCTTACGGCGCGGTCGGGCCGGCACGCATTCCACCACCGGCTGAGCCGCCTGGGCATCACCCTGTCCGAGCCCGCCAGTGCCGACGCTGCGTGGCAGCGTTTCTTGCAGCTCGCCGACACCAAGAAAGAAGTCAGCGACGAAGATCTACGCAAGATTGCGGCGATGTCGGAAGCGAATGGTCACGAGGGCAACGGCCATCCGCCGGTGACCGATCAATTGCACGACCACAACCACGTTGCGGACACGCTTCGGCACCTCATCTTCGGTTGAAAAAGGTCGCGTACCAGGGAGAGCCAGGCGCCTACTCGGACGAGGCGGTCAGTGCACTCTTTTCCGACGTCGAGGCGTATGGGTTTCCCACCTTCCGGCTGACGTTCGATGCGCTCGAGATGGGCGCGGTGGATGCGGCGGTGCTGCCGGTGGAAAACAGCAGCGCCGGAGTCGTGCAGGAGGTCTCCGACCTGTTGTGGGAGCTGCCGGGACTGCGCGTCGTGCGCGAGCACGTGCATCCGGTTCGTCACTGCCTGCTCGGGTGGCCCGGTCCCATAGAGCGAGCGCTCTCGCATCCGCAGGCGCTGGCTCAGTGCGACCGCTACCTGCATTCGCGCCAGATCCGGCCGGTGGCCTATCACGACACTGCGGGTGCAGCTCGCGCCGTTGCCGAGCAGCGCCAGCCCGGGACCGCGGCCATCGCCAGCAAGGCGGCGGCCGCGCGCTACGGGCTCTACGTGCTGGCCGAGTCCATCCAGGACGATTCTGAGAACCGCACGCGTTTCGTCGTGGTCGAGCGTGGTGAGCCGGCCAGACCCGGCACCGCTTCCGGCGGCTGGAAGGGGTCCATCGCATTCGTCACCGCCCACCGCCCCGGAAGCCTCGCCCAGGCCCTCGACTGCTTCGCCCGGCGCGGGGTCAACCTGACCCGCCTGGACAGCCGGCCGATAATCGGCAGGCCGTTCGAATACCGGTTCTACGTCGACTTCTCGCTCAACGGTGAGACCAGCGCCGCGGCGTCGGCCGAAGCGGCGCTAAGCGACCTGGAGGAGGCGGCCGCCCAGATCAAGCTTTTCGGGACTTATCCCGCGGCATGAAAAACCCTCTCTCTGGAGGGGTGTTACTCAGAGAGAGGGCGACGGGGAGGGGAGTAACAGGCCGCGGCGGGAAGCACTCTGACCGCGGCCTGTGCACCGAGGATTTTAGCTTAACAACGTTAAGTAATTGAACGCTTAGCGAATCTTTCAGGGAAACGCCGTTCCTGATTGAAAAAGCCCCTTGGAATCGCTCGTCGGCTATTTCACTTTCCTTTAAAGTCACGACCTGTGGCGAGCGGCGGTACGGATGCACCGGATGCGCCGGACGCACAGCTGAAGCGGCGCCGCCTCCCCGGAATCAACCTCCGCCCCGGCGCCGTCAAGCAGGCGCGCATGGAGTCCGGCCTCAGCCTCGCCCAGCTCGGTAAAGGGCACGTAACCGCGCCCGCGATCTACCTCATCGAAACCGGCCGCACTAGGCCATCGCTGCCGACGCTCGAGCACATCGCGCGACGCACGGGCAAACCGGTGGAGTTCTTCCTCGCTGAACCCGTCGGTGCGACCGACGATGCCCAGGCAAGCCTGCTCGAGCTCGAGGTCATGGTGGCGGACGGGCGCTACGCGGAAGCGATCGTGCTCGGAACGTCGCTTCTGGATCGTGGCTCGTCCGCGTTTCGGCTAGGTCGGATCCGCTACTTCCTCGCCCAGGCCTACCTCGGCACATCGCAGATCGAGCGCGGATCCGCGTTGCTCGCCGACGCGCGTGCGCACTTCGAGGCGGTGAACGACGGCGTGATGCTGGCCGAGTGCATCGGCGCCCAGGCCGCGCTGGCAACCACCCAGCAGTCGAAGGAAGCGCTGCAGCTGGCCGAGCGCGCGCTCGAGGTGTGTCGTGCGCTGAAGCCGGTGCCCGCTCCCCTCGAGGCGCGGTTGCTGGCGATCCTCGCCGGTGTCCACTCCGCCAACCACGACTGGGACAAGGCTGTGTCGAGTTACGAGGAGGCGATCGAGATCGGAGGCTTGCTGTTCGACCTGCGTCGCGCGGCGCGTGTCTACAGCAGTCTCGGAATGGCGCAGCACGAAATGGGGCAGGTCGAGGCGGCAGCGCGCTACGCCATGCGAGCTGTCGCGCTGCTCGAGGTGCTGCGCGACCGGGTCTCGCTGGCCCGGTCGGAAGACAACCTTGGCCGGGTGCTCATGGCGCGAGGCGATGCTGGGGCCGCGCGGCAACACCTGGAGCGTGCACTCGAGCTGAGCGACGAAAGGGACGTCGAATTTGGTCGCAGCCACGTGTTGCTGAGCCTGGTCGAGCTGGAGATGAACCAGGGCAAAGTGGCCGAGGCGTTTGAGCGGGCGCGGGCGGCCCTCGAGCTCGCCCAGCGTCTTCAAGACGGGGCGAACATGGCAGAGGCGCATGTGTGGCTCGGCCGAATCGCGGACCGCCGCGGCGAGGCCGAGACGGTCGACCGTGAGTTCGAGCAGGCGATCAGCGGCTTCGAAGCTATCGGCATCCGTGAGCGCCTGCTCCAAACCCATGGCCTGTACGCGGAGATCCTTGAGCGCCGCGGCGAGCTGGCCAAGGCCTACGTCCATATGAAGGAGGCACTTCAGGCGAGCCGGCCCGGACTGCTTCGCCGCGAGCAGGAACGCCTGCAGGAAGAGGAACGCGTCAACTCGGCATAGACCCGCCTTAACCTATAGCCAGGTAATGGCGCGGGCCGTTCGCAACTCCAAGTTCTCTCTCACAGCCGAGGCCATCGTCGCCGACTACCGGCTTGCATACAGCAGCCGGCGCGCAAGCGTCATCGGCAGGGCCGAGGTGCTCCGGGGCAATGCCACGTTCGGCATCTTCGGTGACGGAAAAGAGATCGCGCAGCTCGCCATGGCCAAGACGTTTCACCCCGGCGACTGGCGCGCGGGTTACTACCGCGACCAGACTTTCATGTGGGCGACGCGCATGTCGAACGTGCGCCAGTTCTTCGCCCAGCTCTACGGGAACGCGGACATCGAGGCCGAGCCTGCGTCCGGCGGCCGGCAGATGGGCAACCACTTTGCGACACGCTTTCTCGACGCCACCGGAGCTTTCACGCGCTCCGTCGACATGCCCAACTCGAGCGCAGACGTTTCGAACGTCGCGGGCTGGATGCCGCGCCTGGTCGGGCTCGCGTACGCGTCCAAGCTCTACCGGCAGAACCAGCAGCTGAAGAACGTCGCTGACGGATTTTCGGTCAACGGTAACGAGGTGGCATTCGGAACGATCGGCGATGCCGCGACCAGCGAGGGACTGTTCTGGGAATCGATCAACGCGATCGGTGTGCTGCAGGTGCCGGTCGCGATGTCGATCTGGGACGACGGTTACGGAATTTCGGTGCCGATCTCCATGGAGACGACAAAGTCATCGATCTCCGATGCTTTGCGCGGATTCTCGCCCGACGACCGCCCCGGAATCGACATTTACGTGGCGCGGGGCTGGGACTATCCATCACTCGTAGACATCTACGCCACCGCGGTCGAGAAGGTGCGCCGCGAACACAAACCTGCGCTGATCCATGTCACCGAGATGACGCAGCCGCAAGGCCACTCCACCAGCGGGAGCCATGAGCGATACAAGTCGAAGGAGCGGCTGAAGTTCGAGAGCGAGTTCGACTGCATCGCGCGGATGCGGGACTGGATCATCGAGTTCGGCATCGCGAGCGAATCGCAGATCGAGGGCTGGGAGGCCGCCGACAAGGAAGCGGTCGAAGCGGCGCGCGATCTGGCGTGGGAAGCATTTCAATCGCCGATCCGCGCCGAGCGCGATCGCGCGGTCGCGATCCTCCGCCGCATCGACATGCCCGAGGTCGCGGAGATCACCAACGCGCTGGACGAAGCGACGAAGGTGACTCGGTCTATGGTCATGTCGTCGGCGACGCGTGTGCTGCACCAGACGCGCGGTCTCGAGGGGCCGGCACGCGACGAGCTGGCGCGGTTCGTCGTCTCGTATGGGCGAGAGAACGACGAGCGCTACAACTCCAACCTCTACAGCAGCTCCTCGGATTCGCCGCTGAATGTGCCGGTGGTTCCGGCCGTGTACTCGGACAAGTCGCCCGTGGTCGACGGCCGGCAGGTGCTGGTCCGCAACTTCGACGCCAACTTTGCGCGCGACCCGAGGATCTTCGTGGTCGGGGAGGACGTCGGGCGTCTCGGCGACGTGAACCTGGTCTTCGAGGGCTTGCAGGCCAAGTACGGTGACCTGCGCCTGACCGACACGGGCATCCGCGAGGCGACGATCCTCGGCCAGGCGATCGGCGCGGCGATGCGAGGCCTGCGGCCCATCTGTGACATCCAGTACCTCGACTATTTCCTCTACGCGCTGGAGACGGCGGCCGACGACCTCGCCACCCTGCACTGGCGCACGGTGGGTGGGCAGAAGGCGCCGGTCGTGATCCGAACCAAAGGCCACCGGCTCGTCGGCATCTGGCACTCGGGCTCGCCGATGTCGGCCCTCGTGAACGCCATGCGGGGCATCTACGTGTGCGTCCCGCGCAACATGACCCAGGCGGCTGGGTTCTACAACACGCTCTTCCAGGGCGACAACCCGGGCATCGTGATCGAGGTGTTGAACGGCTACCGGTTGAAGGAGCGGGTGCCGGACAACATCGGGTCGTTCACGGTGCCGCTCGGAGTCCCGGAAGTGCTGAGGGAGGGGACCGACGCGACCCTGGTGACGTACGGGGCATGCTGCGCTCTGGCCCTGGATGCAGCCGTGACGCTGGAAGGTTTGGGCCTATCGTGCGAGGTCATCGACGTGCAGACGCTGAACCCGTTCGACGTCGGGCATGTGCTCGCCCGGTCGGTCGAGAAGACCCACGCCCTCATCTGCGTCGACGAGGACGTGCCCGGCGGAGCGTCGGCGTTCATGCTCCAGCAGATCCTCGAGGCGCAGCAAGGTTGGTGGCACCTCGACGCAGCGCCGCGCACGCTAGCGGCTTCGCCGAATCGCCCTGCATACGGGCCGGATGGGGACTACTTCACCAAACCGAATCGGGAGTCGATCGTGGCCGCGGTGTATGAGGTCGTGCGGGAGCGTCAGCCGTGGAGGCTTCCGCGGCTCGACGCCTAGGTAGCTCGAGAACCCGCCAGTGCCGGCGCTCGCGGGTTTTCGGCGCTTCGATTACCCGCCACGGCCGGCGCTCGCGGGTTTCGGGGCCCCTCGATTAACCGCGGCTCGACGCGTAGATCGCGACCAGGGCGCCTGCGGCTGTAATCAGCGCGAGCAACGCGAAAGACAGCGCAATGGAGACCACCGCCCAGTGCGACCAGAACGAGTCGATTTCGACCTTTTTCGGATCGCTGGGGTCATACAGGACGGTCAGCAGCTGTCCGACTCGAATCCCGCCCTGGGTGGTGTTGCATTCCGTCGTCACGTCGACTCCAGCCGGGGTCTTGAAACTGATGACCGGGAAGTACATGGTCCCTCGGCCTCTTCCGAGCGCCTCGGCTCGGAGGCCTTGAACGACCGCGTTGGTTCGCACCGATCTGCCCAGAAAACGCCGCTGAGAGCGATATGCAAGCGCCGCCCAAACCAGCGCAAGGGCGCCGACTACCAGGGAAGCAGGGGCGAGCACACTCGGCGGGATCGCCGCGAGCCTCACGTGAGCTCGCCCGGTAGGTACTCCATCACGCACAACGCCGGCGCGTTGCTGAGCAGGGTCAGCCCTTCAAGCAGGTATCCGAACCACGCAGCAGCGCTTTCGGGAGCGGGTGGGATGTAACGCCGCGGCCCGCGGACTTCGCGGATTGGAACTCGCTCCGAAAGACCCGCCAGGGCCCGCGCTTTGCGCACTCCCGCGTCCAGGCCGCCCATCTCGTCGACCAGTCCCCGCTCGAGCGCCTGCCGGCCGGTCCACACCTTGCCGTCAGCGTTGGGTCGCAACTGGTCAACCGTCATCTTGCGCGCCTTCGCGACCACGTCCAGAAATCCTTGATAGATGTGGTCGATCTCGCGGCGTACGATGTCGCGCTCGGCGTCGGTATACGGCTTCTCGTCGCTGTTGATGGTTGCGTGGTCTCCGAACGCGATCGTCTCGCGATTGAAGAGAAGCTTCGTCCACAACGCGCCGGTGACGACCTTGCCGCCGAGGACGCCGATCGAGCCGGTCAAAGTTCCTGGGCGCGCGACGATCCATGCGCCGGGAGTGGCCACGTCATACCCGCCAGAACCCGCAATCGGCCCCATTACAACGACCAGCGGTTTGCGTGTGGCCACGGATTGAAGCGCACGGCGCATCGCCTCCGAGGCTGTCGAAGAACCCCCTCGGGAGTTGACATACAGCACCGCCGCCGCGGCTCGCTTGTCGGCCGCCACCTGGCGGGCGACCTGCACGACGGTGAGGTCGCCGGCACGATCGTCGCCCACTAGCGGGACCTCGATCGGAGGGCGAACCGGGATCCGCCCCGACTGCCCATCGATGATCGTGCCTTCGATCCGCATCAGCGCCACGTACCGGCCGCGCCGCCACGCCGGCGCCGGCGGACGCATCTTGCGGCTCGCGCGCTCCCACGTCCCGAGGCTTGCGTTGCCG
>DASYZS010000186.1:0-7941 GCA_035945895.1 Candidatus Dormiibacterota bacterium
GGAAATGGCCGAGGCGGTCGTGGTGCCCGCGCTCGCGGCCAACGCGTTGTACGAGGGGCGGTACCCCCTCGTGTCGTCGTTGTCGCGCCCGGTGATCGTTCGCCACCTCGTCGACGAGGCGCGTCGCCACGGCGCTGATGCCGTTGCGCACGGCTGCACGGGCAAGGGCAACGACCAGGTGCGCTTCGACGTCACTACCGCCGCGCTCGCGCCCGACCTCCAGGTCGTGGCGCCGGTGCGCGAATGGGGAATGAACCGCGACGACGAGATCGAGTACGCGCGCCGGCACGGAATCGAAGTCCCCGCCACGGTCCGCGAGCCCTACTCGACTGACGAGAACCTGTGGGGCCGGTCGATCGAGGCCGGCGTGCTCGAAGACCCCTGGACGGAGCCGCCTAAGGACGTGTACGCGTGGACACGCGATCCTCGATCGTGTCCCGACGAAGCGACCTACGTCGAGATCGGGTTCAAGGAAGGTATCCCGGCCTCTCTCGATGGCAAGCCCGCCGGCGCGCTCGAGATCGTGACCACCCTCAACCGCGTGGGTGGGGACAACGGCATCGGCCGCATCGATCATCTGGAGAACAGGCTCATCGGCATCAAGTCGCGAGAGATCTACGAAGCCCCGGCCGCCGTGCTGCTGCTGCAGGCGCACCAGGCCCTCGAAGACATCACGCTGCCCAAGGAGGTCGCCAGGTTCAAGGACACGGTCGCCCAGCAGTGGGCGCAGATGGTCTACGACGGACTGTGGTTCAGTCCGCTGCGCGACGCGCTCTATGCATTCGTCGCGGACACGCAGCGCCACGTGACCGGCGATGTGCGGATCAAGCTGTTCAAGGGCTCGTCGCACGTGGTCGGCCGCAAAGCGCCACAGCAGCTCTATCAGCTGTCGCTCGCGACCTATGGCAAGGGTGACGAGTTCGACCAGTCGGCCGCCGCCGGGTTCATCAAGTTGTGGGGGATGGGGCTCCGCACATCGGCGCGAGTGCAGGGGCAGCTGCACGCGCGGGACTTAGGCGGGCTGCTCGGCGACGTGAAGAGGCTGACCAAATAGCGAAGACAGGCGGAAAGCTATGGGGCGGGCGCTTCCGGCGTGGCCTGCTGCCCGAGCTCGAGCGCTTCTCGTCGTCGCTGGCAGTCGACTTCGAGCTGTACCCGTACGACATAGCGGGCAGCATCGCCCACGCGCGTGGGCTCGCCGCGTCGGGCGTTCTCTCCAAATCGCAGCTCGCGGCCATCGAGCGTGGATTGAACCGCGTCAAGCGCGAGCTGGATTCGGGCGACTTCAAATTCGCCGCCTCGGACGAAGACATTCACACGGCGATCGAGCGGCGCCTGACCGAGATCACTCCACACGGCGCCCGACTGCACGCGGGGCGATCGCGCAACGACCAGGTGGCGCTCGACCTGCGCCTGTACTGCCGCGACGCGGCGCTGGAGGCCAGGGCGTCGTTGGGCGACCTCATCGACGCGCTTGCCATTCAGGCTTCGTCACACGCCGATTGGCTCATGCCGGGATACACGCACCTGCAGCGGGCGCAGCCAGTGACGGTCGGCTACCACCTCCTCGCCCATGCGGAGCCGCTGTTGCGCGACGCGGGGCGCTTTCAGCGCGCCTTTGACTCTGCGGGCGTGATTCCGCTCGCTGCGGGAGCGCTCGCTGGGACGACACTCCCGCTGCCTCGGCGCGGGAACGCGATGGACGCGGTCTCCGACCGGGACTTCGCGCTTGACCTCGCGTTCGCCTGCACCACGACGTCGCTCCACCTCAGCCGTCTGGGGGAGGACGTCGTCCTCTGGGCGACCACAGAGTTTGGGTTCGTGAAGCTGGCGGACGAGATCGCCACCGGCTCCAGCCTTATGCCGCAGAAGAAGAACCCGGACATCGCCGAATTGTTGCGGGGGCGGGCGGGGCGATCGCTCGGCGGATTCGTTGCTCTGGCGACCGTGCTCAAGGGCCTCCCGCTCACATACGACCGCGATCTGCAGGAGGACAAATCCGCGCTGTTCGCCGTGGTCGACAACGTCATCGAGTCCCTGGACGCGGCGGCGCTGCTGGTGCGCCACCTCGAGTTCGATCGGGAGCGCCTGGCCGCAGCGGCCGCGGATCCCGGACTGCTGGCGACGGACGCGGCCGAAGAGCTCGTGCGGTCGGGAGTTGCGTTCCGCCGGGCTCACGAGGAGGTCGGCCGGCAGGTCCGCGACGGCAAGTTCGTGCCGCCGTGGGCCGCCAAAACCTCGGTCGCCAAACGGCGCCTGGACGTGGCCCGAAGGGCGAAGGCCATTCGCAGGGAAGCCGCCAGACTCAAGAGGTAGAGTTCGCGCGTGCTCCTGGCCGTCGACGTCGGCAACACGAACGTGACCCTGGCGCTGTTCGACGGCGATCGCCTGGCCGCGGATTGGCGGGTCACCTCCCATCGCGAGCGCACGGCCGACGAGATGGCCGTGGAGCTGCGCGAGCTCTTCGCCCTGCGCGGCCTGGACCTGGGGGTCGTGACAGGCGTCGTCATCTCCAGCGTCGTGCCGACCTTGAACCCCGCCCTGGTCGAAGCCTCGCGTCGCTACTTGAAATGCGAGCCGATCATGGTCGGGCCTGGCGTCAGGACCAGCGTCCGGATCCGGTACGACAACCCCAAGGACGTCGGCGCGGACCGCATCGCCAACGCCCTGGCCGCGTACTCGAAGTACGGGGGACCGATAGTCGTGATCGACTTCGGCACCGCCGTCACGTACGACGCAATCAACGCCGACGGCGACTACCTGGGCGGCGCGATCGCCCCCGGCGTGGAGATATCGCTCGACGCCCTGATCTCGCAGACCGCGATGCTGCGGAGGGTCGAACCGGTGGCGCCCGATTCGGTGATCGGCCGCAACACGGTGGCTTCCATCCAGTCAGGCCTGGTCTGGGGCTTCGTCGCTCAGGTGGAAGGCATGGTCAAGCGCATGGTCGACGAGCTGGGGGGCAAGGCCCACGTGGTCGCGACCGGTGGGCAGGCTGCGCTGGTGGCCGGGCTCACGCACGTCATCGAAACGACCGACCCACTGCTGACTCTCGAAGGATTGCGGCTTATCTACGCGCAAAACTCCGACGGGGATGCTAGATAAGGACACTCCAGTGAAGGCGGCCCAGCCATTCCATCTCTACGTGCTCGACCGCGACGGCGTGTCCAGCATGGCGGCGACAGGGCTGGAGACTGAGGAACTGACCGACCCGGAACACATCGAGCAACCCGCCCTGATCCTGCTCAAGCCGGGTCAGGAGGCGCCCGCGAAGCTTTCCGCGGACGCGCTCGAGGTACCGCCTGACGCGTCGCCGGCGGCCGCGCGCGAGCTCGTCCGGGTAGCGATCGAGAACGTCGTGCTCCGCCAGCAGGTCGCGCATCTGGAGGCCGAGGCACACCGCCGCCACCGCCAGTTCCGCGAGCTGAACCGGATCGGCATCGCGCTATCGGCAGAAAAAGACATCGAAAGGCTGCAGTCTTTCATCCTCACGACGATGCGTCAGCTGACGCATGCAGACGGCGCGAGCCTGTGGCTGAGGATGGAGGTGGACGGCGAGCCCAAGCTCTTTCTGGCGTCGAGCCAGAACCACTCCATCGACAAGGACACGTACTCGGCGTTCACGGTGCCGCTCGACGGGCAAACGGTGGTCGGATACACGGTCTCGATGGGCGAGAGCCAGATGTACGACGACGCCTACCATCCGCCGCCCGGCAAGCCGCCCGGGGGGATGAGCTTCGACGCCCAGTTCGGGTACCGGACCAAGTCCATGCTCACCGTTCCGATGCGCGACTACAACAACCAGGTTGTCGGAGCGGTGCAGCTGATCAACGCCAAGAGCCGTTTCGAAAGCCGCTTGACCGTCGACAACGTCATGGAGGAGGTCATCAGCTTCAAGCCGGACGACCTGGAGATGATCGAGTCGATCGCCAGCCAGGCCGCCGTCGCACTGGACAACAAGAACCTGCTCGATTCGATCCAGGCGCTGTTCGACGGCTTTGTCCAGGCGAGCGTGACCGCCATCGAACAACGAGACCCGAGCACGGCCGGCCACTCGGGTCGCGTCGAGCGCATGACCTCGACGCTTGCGGTCGTGATCAACGAGATCGGGACCGGAAAATTCATGGACGTCAACTTCACCGACGACCAGCTGAAGGAGCTGCGATACGCGTGCCTCCTGCACGACTTCGGCAAGGTCGGCGTTCGCGAACACATCCTGGTCAAGGCCAAAAAGCTCATCCCTGGTCAGCTCGAGGTCATCCAGGCCCGGTTCGAGTTCATCGAGCGGTCGGTGCAGGTCAAGTACGCAACCGAGAAGCTGGAAGCGTTGCGGTCGGGGCGAGACGGGACCGCACTCACCGACATCGACCTTCGACTCGAGGAGGAGCTGCGTCAGCTCCAGGTGTGGGTGCAGAGCATCGCCGATGCGAATGAGCCAACGGTCCTTCCCGAGGACAAGGCTTCGATGATCGAGTTTCTGTCCCAGCAGACCTACCACGACATCGCCGGTCAGGCGCACCCGATGCTCGAGCCGCAGGAGTTTCGCTTCCTGAGCATCCGCAGAGGCACGCTAGACCCGCAAGAGCGGCTCGAGATGGAGTCGCACGTCACTCACAGCTTTCATTTCTTGACCAAGATCCCCTGGACGCCCGTTATGAAAGGCGTGCCCGAGATCGCTTACGGCCATCACGAAAAGCTGGACGGATCCGGATATCCGCGCGGGCTGACCGGCGACCGGATCCCGCTGCAGGCCCGGATGATGACCATCTCGGACATTTACGACGCGTTGACGGCCCAGGACCGACCATACAAGCGTGCCGTTCCAACCAGCGTCGCGCTGGACATCCTCAACGAAGAGGCGAACGAGGGCAAGCTGGACAAGGACCTGCTTGAAGTGTTCATAAGCAAAAAGGTCTTTCAACCCGCCCCCGCCCGATGAGGATCAAGTTCTGGGGCACGCGCGGCACACGCCCCACGCCCGGCCGTCGCACGCTGCGTTACGGAGGCAACACAACGTGCATCGAGGTGCGCGACAAAGAGAACAACCTCCTGATCATCGACTCCGGATCCGGAATCGCCGAGCTAGGTGGAACGTGCAGTCCCACTGAGCCGCTCCAGGCGCACCTGCTGATCACGCACACGCACCTCGACCACATCCAGGGCTTCCCGTTTTTCCTGCCAGCCTTCGTCCCGGGGACCACGCTCACGATCGTGGGGCCGGCCGGTTCCGCCAAGTCGTTGCAGGCCGCGTTCGCCGACCAGACCGACCCCGCCTATTTCCCGGTGCGGCTGAGTCACATGCCGGCCGAGATGGAGTTCATCGAACGCAACCCCGGCGAGACGTTCGAGGTGGGTGCGTTGCGCATCACGCCGCACCTGCTTATGCACCCGATCCCGACCTTTGGCTACCGCATCGATGAAGGCTCCTCACGCTTCTCCTTCGCGACCGACAACGAGATCGCTTTGTTTGCGACCGGAACCAATGGGACCCTCAAAGACCTGGCCAACTGGTGTCGCGATTCGGACCTGCTGGTCCACGACGCCCAGTACAGCGCCGAGGAGTACAAGACGCACGCCGGGTTTGGCCATTCGACCTATGAGGAGGCGCTGTCGCTTGCCGAGCAGGCCGGCGTCAAGGAGCTTGCGTTCTTCCACCACGACCCCATGCATTCGGACACCGAGGTCGACGCTTTGATCGAGCAAGCCCTGGGCAATCACCGCGCCGCGGGCGGCGCTGACGTGAACTCGTTTCCGGCGGCCGAGGAGACCGAGCTCGCGCTGTAGCTAGTCTTTCGGGTCGTGGCGGAAGATTTTCTGCGCGACCGGCTCGAGAAAGTCGAGCGCCTCCGCGCGGCCGGCATCGATCCATATTCGCGGGGTTTCATGCCAACCCACAGCTCGATGGCGGCCAAGGCTTTGCTCGGGGATGACGAACGCACCGAACCCGTCTCCGTAGCGGGGCGGTTGATGGTCAAGCGGCAGCAGGGCGGCGTCAGCTTTGCCGACCTCCAGGACGGGCGCGGACGTATCCAGCTGATGGCCAACCGCGGCATCCTCGGCGAGGAAGAATTCGCGCGATTTGCGGACCTCGACCTGGGCGACATCGTGGGCGTCACAGGGCCGGTTTTTCGAACCAAACGGGGCGAGATCACGGTCGAGGTGCACCGGTTCCAGCTCCTGACGAAATCGCTTCGCCCGCTCCCGGAGAAGTGGCATGGACTGAAAGACCTCGAGATCCGGTATCGGCAGCGTTACGTCGACCTGCTCGCCAACCCTGAGGTGCGCGACGTTTTTCGCGCCCGAACGCGGATCGTCACGGCGCTCCGCGGGCTTCTGGACGAACGCGGATTCATCGACGTCGAGACGCCGGTGCTGCAGGACGTCCCGGGCGGCGGGCACGCGCGACCCTTCGTCACCCATCACAACTCGCTCGACCGAGACCTGTACCTGCGGATCGCGCTCGAGCTGCATCTGAAGCGCTTGCTGGTGGGCGGATTCGAGCGCGTCTTCGAGATCGGCCGCGTCTTCCGCAACGAAGGGCTATCGCCGAGGCACAACCCGGAATTCACTCTGCTCGAGTGTTACCAGGCATACGCCGACTACGAAGACATGATGCAGCTCGCCGAAGACATCATCGTCGCGTCGGCAATGGCCGCCGAGCGCCCACTCGAGTCGGTGTACGAAGGTGAATCGGTCAACCTCACGCCGCCATATCGCCGCGAGCGAATGGCGGACCTTGTGCTCGAGCACACCGGGCGACACGCCGTGGGCGAAGAGCTGAACGAACTGTTCGAGGAGCACGTGCAGCCTCGGCTTCGCCAGCCGACATTCGTGCTGGATTACCCAATCGAGGTTTCGCCGTTGGCGCGTCCGCGCGAAGACGATCCGCGGTTCGTGGAGAGGTTCGAGCTGATCATCCTGGGGCGCGAGTACGCCAACGCGTTCACGGAGCTGACCGACCCCATCGACCAGCGCGCGCGGTTTGAGGCGCAGGCCGCGCTGCGGGCGGCGGGCAATGTGGAAGCGCACCCGATGGACGAAGACTTCCTGCGCGCCGTGGAGTACGGGTTGCCGCCGTGCGGCGGCATGGGAGTCGGTATCGACCGTCTGGTGATGCTGATCACGGATCAGCCGGCAATTCGCGACGTAATCCTCTTCCCCGTGATGAAGAGCGAGCAGTAGGTGCTCGCGCTCGATTTCATCCGCAAGAACCCGGACGCGGTCAAGCGTGCGGCCGAGCTGAAGGGTGAGCCGGCGCCCGTCGACGAGATCCTCGAGCTCGATCGGGTGTGGAGGGAGCATCAACATGCGGCCGAGACGGCACGCGCGCAGCAGAACGCGCTGTCGAAGCAGTTCGGGAGGACCAAGGACCGCGCCGACCTCGAGAACGCCAAACAGCTTGGCGACGAGTACAAGAGCGAGATGGCGGAAGCCGATCAGGTCAAGCGCCGGCTCGACGACCTGTTGCTGCGGGTGCCGAATCTCTTCCACGAATCGGTGCCGATCGGCGAGACGGAAGCCGACAACAAGGTGATCAGGGAGTGGGGGAGCAAACCTGCGCTGGGGTTTGCCCCGCGCACGCACTACGACCTCGGCGAGGCGTTGGGGATCATGGACTTCGAGCACGCGGCACGGGTGGCGGGCTCGCGTTTCGCCTTCTTGATCGGCGAGGGCGCGCGGCTCGAGCGCGCGCTGGTGCAGTTCATGCTCGACGTGCACACGCGCGAGCACGGCTACGTGGAGCTGTGGTCTCCGCTGCTGGTCAACAGCGCGTCGATGACCGGCACCGCGAACCTTCCGAAGTTCGCCGACCAGCTGTTCAAGGTCGAAGATCGCGACCTCTGGCTGATACCGACCGCCGAGGTGCCGGTGACGAACTTCCACCGCGAGGAGATCCTCGAGGCAGACGTGCTGCCGCTGAAGTACGTCTCCTACGCGCCG
>DASYZS010000187.1:0-6492 GCA_035945895.1 Candidatus Dormiibacterota bacterium
CCGAACTCGGTGGTCGACACCTCGTTGTCGCCTTTGGCCGGGTGAAGCACCGGCGCTCCCGGCTCGAGGGCGGCGCCTGCGTCCACGACCGCTTCAAGCGCGTCGTAATCGACAAGGAGCGCCGCCGCGGCGTCGGCGGCCACGGCCCGCGATTCAGCGACCACCACTCCGACTATGTCGCCGACAAACCGGACTACATCAGACGCAATGGGCGGCCGGGCGAACTGGTCGAGCGAAGGGGCCTCCTGGGCTTTGAGGCCGAGGTCGGAGGCGAGATAGACGCCAATCACTCCCGGCATCGCGGCAGCGGCCTCGCGGTCAAAGCTGATGACACGCGCATGCGCCAAGGTCGAGCGCACGAACACCGCGTGCAGCCAACCCTCCCCTCCCACGTCGGACGTGTAGCGGCCGCGACCGGTGATCAGCCTGGCGTCCTCGCGGCGCTTGACGGCGCCGCCGAGACTCGCCTTGACCGCCATGCGCGGGAGCCTATCAGCGATTAGGCTGATCCCGTTGTGATGGTCGAGGTGACATGCAGGTGCGGCTGGGTGACGCGCGGAACGAGGTCCGAGGTCATCGCCAGCGTCCAGGCCCACGGCCGGACCGCGCATCAACAGGAGATCACCGCGCCTCAGGTTCGGGCAATCTGGCGCACCGTCGAGGGCAGTGGCGCGAAGAAGTAAGCCGCGCCTGGAGTCCCTGATGGAGACCATGGGCCCGCCCATCTCATCCCACCCCTGGTCTTCTGATTTCGTCGCCCAGACTCTCGAGGTGCTGCCGGTGGCCCTGACCGATGAGGGCCTCTGCTGGATGAAGCCCGTGCACGCCGACTCGCTGCGAGTAGGACTCGGACCGTCGTCGAAGCCGCACGAAACTGTGCTCGAGGTCTTGAAGTGGTATCCGCTCGAGCCGGTGGTGGTGCACTCGACCTCGTGGCGCCACGAAGACGGTCGCGTGATCCTCACGTACATCGCAGTTGTGCACGCGCCTGAAATCTTGCCCGCGGATTCGCTCGTCACGCTGCCCGTCCACCGCGCAGAACTGGCGCGTGGAAGCGCCACCGCCGCGCCGAAGTCGATCGGAGTCGAAGCGGTGCTCGAGCACGCGATGCGCCATCTGTCGTGGCTCGTGCAAGACGACCCCGCAGTCATGGAGACGCTCGCGGACTGGAAGGACGTCCTCGCGGGCTTTCAGCCCGAACCGTTCAGAGCGCTCTGATCTCGGAACGCGCCCGCCGCTGGGGCATCCTGCCCGCTTACTACAGCTGGCGGGGCGAGGTCGTGCAGACGAAGCCTGAGGTCGCCGAAGCGATGCTGCGCGCGATGGACGCCACGACGGCCCGCAGGCCGCGGCTCCGCCCTCCCGACGATCCGGACGAGCGATGCGTGACTGGACCCGATCGCGTATGGGGATGGGCCATCCAGCTTTACGCGCTGCGGTCGCGCGACAGCTGGGGGATCGGCGACCTGGCCGACCTCCGGCGCTTCGGGCGTTGGGCGCGTTCCACCGGCGCCTCGCTGGTCCTGCTCAACCCGTTGGGGGCGCAGAGACCAACGCTGCCGTATCAGCCGTCTCCCTACTACTCGTCAACCCGGAGGTTCCGCAACGTCGTCTACCTGCGAGTCGAGGAGGTCGACGGCGCGCGGTCGGTGGACATATCGCAAGAGCGGGACGCAGCGCTGCGCCTCAACGCTGAACGGCTGATCGACTACGACCGCGTATTCGCATTGAAGACCGATGCGCTGCGGAAGATATTCGCCGCCGCGCCTCAGCCCAAAGGTCTCGCCTCGTACATCGGGCGAGAAGGCTCAGCCCTGCGGGAGTTCGCCCGCTTCAACGCAGCGCTCAACCCAGATGGAAGCAGCGTCGAGCTCGAGATGTGGCTGCAGTTCCACCTCGACCGCCAACTCTTCAACGCGTCGCGAGAGATCGGCCTGATCAGCGACGTTCCCGTCGGCTTCGCCTCCGACGGTTTCGACGCCTCGCGGTGGGCCGGCTTCCTCGCCCTCGGCATGCGAGTCGGTGCGCCGCCGGACGAGTTCTTCCGCGACGGCCAGGACTGGGGCCTCGCAGCCATCAATCCGTGGCGCCTCGGCAAGCGAGACGCGGCGCCGTTCGTCGACGCGATCCGCGCCGCCGGCCGGCACATGGCGGGGGTGCGCCTGGACCATGTGATGGGCCTGTTTCGACTCTTCTGGATCCCGGACGGGATGGTCGCCGCGGACGGCGCATACATCAAATACCCGGCGCCGATCCTGCTGTCGTTGCTCGCGGCCGAGAGCCGCCGAGCACGCGCATTCATCGTCGGCGAGGACCTCGGCCTCGTCGAGCCAAGGGTTCGCACCAACCTCCAGAGAAGGGGCTCGATTTCCTACCGACTGGTCTGGTTCGAGGGCTCGAATCCCGACGAATGGCCGCACGACGCGGTGGCGGCGGTCGGCACGCACGACCTTCCGACGATCGCGGGGATCTGGACGCTGAGTGAGCCCGAGAAGCGGCTCCACTACCTGCGCGAGAAGCTCGTCAGCCTGACGCACCTGCCGGACGGCACCGACCCGGTCGATGTCGCAGTCGAAGCCTACAAACGACTTGCCAACGGGCGCCCTCGCATCGTGCTGGTGTCGATGGAGGACGCTCTGGGCGTGCACGAGCGGCCCAACGTCCCGGGCACCATCGACGAGTTCCCCAACTGGCGGCTCGCGCTGCCCATACCTATCGAGGACATAGAAAACTTTCATGGCCCCGGTCGCATCGCGGCGGTCATGCGCGAGGCGGGTCGCTAGTACGATCTGAAGAGATGACCGTTCGCAAGAAACTGACCGGGACCGAGCTCGAGTTCTATCCGGTGCAGGGGCTGGGCGAAAACCTTCCCATGACGGTCAAGGTCCTGCTCGAGAGCCTGATCCGCCTCGTCGAATCCGGGGTCACTGAAGAGAAGAACGTCGAAGCCCTGGCCGGGTGGCCCGCTCCGGCGCCGGGCGCAGAGCTTCCGTTCTTGCCGGCCCGCGTCTTGATGCAGGACTTCACCGGCGTGCCTGCGGTCGTCGACCTCGCCGCCATGCGGTCCGCGATGCAGCGCGCAGGCAAGAACGCGGGGAAGGTCGACCCGCTCGTTCCGGTCGACCTGATCATCGACCACTCCGTGCAGGTCGACTCGTTTGGACTTCGCGATTCATACACGCGCAATATCCAGAAAGAGATAGAGCGCAACCACGAGCGCTACGCGCTCTTGCGGTGGGCGCAGCAGGCATTCCACAACTTCTCGCTGGTGCCGCCGGGCATGGGCATCTGTCATCAGGTAAACCTCGAGTACATCGCCAGGGTGGTGCAGATCCGCGAAATCGCCGGCCGCAACGTCGCCATCCCGGACACGCTGATGGGCACCGACTCGCACACCACTATGGTCAACGGGCTCGGGGTCCTCGGCTGGGGGACTGGCGGGATCGAGGCGGAGGCGGCGATCCTCGGCCAGCCCGCGTACCTCCCGCCTCCGATCGTCGTCGGTGTGCGATTTAACGGTGCACTGCCGGCGGGGTCGACCGCGACCGACCTCGTGCTGACGTTGACCGAGATGCTGCGCAAGCACGGCGTGGTTGACAAGTTCGTCGAGTTCTGCGGCGATGGGCTGTCGAGTCTCTCCGTGCCCGACCGGGCGACGCTCAGCAACATGTGCCCCGAGTACGGGGCGACCTCCGCGCTGTTCCCGGTCGATGCCCAGACGCTGCGATACCTCGAGGTCACCGGCCGCAGCAAAGAGCAGATCGACCTGGTCGAGCGCTACACGAAAGAGCAGGGGCTGTTTCGCGTCGACGGCGCGCCGACGCCGAAGTTCACCGAGCTGCTGGAGCTAGACCTGGGCAAGGTCGAGCCGAGCCTCGCGGGCCCGCGGCGACCGCAAGACCGCGTCCCGCTGCCGGACGTGTGGAGCAGCTTCTCGACCGTATTCAAGCCGCCGCCGAAAGGACAGGCGGACGCGCTCTCTCGCATGGCCGAAGAAGGTGGGCCCGTCGATGGCAGGGCGACCGTGGCGGTGCATGCGAAGCACGAGGCAAAGCTCGAGAACGGATGCATCGTCATCGCTGCGATCACGAGCTGCACGAACACGTCGAACCCGACCGTCATGGTCGCCGCCGGCCTGCTCGCGAAAAAGGCGGTCGAGCTGGGTCTCAAGGTGAACCCCTACGTGAAGACGAGCCTCGCCCCTGGTTCGCGGGTCGTCACGGACTATCTCCAGACAGCGGGTCTTCTCGAACCGCTCGAGAAGCTCGGATTCTTCCTCGTCGGCTTTGGGTGCACGACCTGCATCGGCAACTCCGGACCGCTCGCCACGCCTGAGGTCGAGGCGGCGGTCGTGAAAGAAGACCTCAGCGTGGTCGCGGTGCTGTCGGGCAATCGCAACTTCGAGGCGCGCATCCATCCGCTCGTCAAAGCGAGCTACCTGACCTCGCCCCCGTTGGTGGTGGCGTTTGCGCTGGCCGGAACCGTGAACAGGAACCTCGTCACGGAGCCGGTGGGATATACGCCCGACGACAAGCCGGTGATGCTTTCCGATCTGTGGCCGACGCAGGAGGAGGTCAACGCCACGGTCCAGCAATGCGTCAAGCAGGAGATGTTCAAGAGCGAGTATTCGCGGATCTTCGAGGGCGACGAGCACTGGAAGGAAATGGCCGCGCCGACTGGTCCCATCTTCGAATGGGACCCGAGGTCAACCTACGTCAAGGAGCCGCCGTACTTCGAAGGTTTTGCGCCTCAACCCAAACCGCTCGCCGATATCGAAGGCGCGCGGGTGCTTGCGCTCCTCGGAGACTCGGTGACAACCGACCACATCTCCCCGGCCGGCTCGATTCCCGCCGACAGCCCGGCCGGCAAGTACCTGGTCGAAAAGGGAGTCGACCGGTTGGACTTCAACAGCTTTGGGGCGCGGCGAGGTAACCACGAAGTGATGGAGCGTGGAACTTTCGGCAATATCCGGCTCCGCAATGCGCTCGTGAGTCGCGAGGGTTTCTGGACACGCCACTTCCCAGGCGGTGAGGAAGCGACGATCTTCGATGCCGCGCAGCGCTACGAGCAGGAGGGCGTGCCGCTGATCGTGCTCGCGGGCAAGGAGTACGGCACCGGCTCATCGCGCGACTGGGCCGCGAAGGGTCCGCTGCTCCTGGGCGTGAGGGCCGTGATCGCGGAGTCCTTCGAGCGCATCCACCGCTCCAACCTCGTGGGCATGGGAATTCTGCCCCTGCAGTTCACATCAGGCGATAACGCGCAGAAGCTCGGCCTGACCGGCGGCGAGCGCTTCACCATCCGCGGCCTGGAGACGATCAAGCCAGGGCAGTCGGTCGAAGTCGAGGCTGTCGACGAGCAGGGAAAGGCCACACGCTTCAGTACCCACGCCCGCGTCGACAACGAGACCGAGGTCGGATACCTGCACCACGGCGGCATCCTGCCGCTCGTGCTGCGTGAGCTGATCGCTAAGAACTAAGCGGAACCAACCCCCGGATAGGCGCGCCTAATGGGCACTTTGCATTGCGAAACACCCGGATAGTCGCGCCTATCCGTGTTGGCTACGCGGCCGGAATGGACGCTTCGCTGTCCTCGTAGGTCGTCTTCATCGGCAGCCACCGCTCGTGACCGCACTCGGGACACTCGAACAGGCCGACCAGCACATCAGGGCGCGACGCGTCGGAGTGCATGGTGCGGAGTTCCATGGACACGCGCCCGTCGTGCCGCTCGCAGGCCGGGACCTCCTCGTGGGTCATGGCGCAATTTAACGCGCCGCGTCGAAGCGCCGGCTAGTCAACCCGGCACAAGGCGCAGGTTGCCCACTTGTCGCCGACCTCCTAAGCTTCGAACGATGGCGACGCACACTAAGGCTGAAGAAGAGGTGCAGGAACCGCGGCCGACGGTCCGCGAATGGGCGCAGACCGTGAGCGCTTCCGCGCGCCTGGTGGCCGGCGCCGACGGGCTCGACCGGCAGGTCGAGTGGGTCCGCCTGATGGAGACGCCCGAGATCCAGCCGCGCGCGGGCGACCTGATGTTCACCACCGGCTTTCCGATCAAGGACGACGTCTCTGCCCAGATCCGCCTGGTCGAGCGCATCGCCGACTCGGGCGGCGCGGGACTCGTCGTCAGACCTCTGCCGTACCTGCGCAAGCTGCCGCCGCAGATGGTCAGCGAGGCCGACCGCCTCAAGATCCCGCTCTTCACGATCCCATCCGACGTGCAGTTCGTGGACCTGATGTCGCCGCTCCTCGAGCGGATCATCAACGCCGAGCACTGGCGCCTCAAACGCTCGATGGAGATCCACCGCCGGTTCACCGAGCTGGTGCTGGACGGCAAGGGGGTCAACGAGATCTGCCGGACGCTGGCCGACCTCCTGGACAGCGCGGTCGTCGTCGAGGACGCGAGCTTCCACCTCCTTGCCCACGCCGGCGGAAGCGCCGACCCGCACCGCAAGGAGACGATCGCGCGCCAGGGCACGCCGCAGCGTGTGCTGTT
>DASYZS010000188.1:0-2448 GCA_035945895.1 Candidatus Dormiibacterota bacterium
CTGTGGAAGCTGCCGTTCGTGCGCGGGATCGCCCTGATCGGCGAGCAGCTCCACCTCGGCATGAAGTCGCTCATCTGGTCCGCGAACATGAACGCCAGCGGGCACGACATCCAGATCGGCAAGAAGGAGATAACCGGCTCGATCGCGACCGCAGGCGTATTTGCGCTTGTGCTCTTCATCGGCCTGCCGCTGTTCCTCGCCAGCCTGGCGGTGCATCGCAGCGGGAGCTTTGCATTCGTCGTGGTGGAAGGCTTGATCCGCGTCGGTCTGGTACTCGGCTATCTGGCGGCCATCTCATTGCTGCCAGACGTTCGGCGGGTGTTCCAGTACCACGGCGCCGAACACAAGACGATCAACGCGTTCGAGTCGGGGTGGCCCATCGACGTGCCCAACGTGAGACGCGCCTCGACGCTCCATCCGCGATGCGGCACGGGCTTCCTGCTCGTCGTGCTCGTGGTGAGCGTGGTCGTGTTCAGCATCGTGGCGCTGTTCCATCCCAACGTCTTCTGGTTGGTGGCGAGCCGCATCATCGCCATCCCAGTCATCGCGGGCACTGGCTTTGAGCTGATCCGGTTCATGGCCCGCCACCGCTACAACCCGATCGTGAAGATCGCGCTGCTACCCGTGCTGGGCACGCAGAAATTCACGACCCGGCAGCCGACGGACGACATGCTCCAGGTCGCGATCGTCGCCTTCAACGCGGCGCGCGAGGGGGAGGCCGGCGCCGAGGGAGCGGCCGCTTAAGTGCGCTCTGCGCAGCAGGCAAGATGATCGACCGTCTGGACGCCACAGCAAGGCGCTATCACGAGATCGAGCAGGAGATGGCGCGGCCGGAGGTCGCCTCCAACCACGAAGAGCTCACGCGGCTGGCGCGCGAGCAGCGCTCACTGCGCGAGATCGTCGTGGCGTACGAGGCGTTCCGTCACGCCCGCGACGAGATGGACTCGGCGCGCGAGCTTCTGCGGCACGAGAAGGACGCCGACATGCAGGAGTACCTGCGGTCGGAGGAGCGGCGCGCGGCCGAGCAGTCGGCCGAGCTCGAGGAAAGGCTGAAGGTCCTCCTCCTTCCCAAGGATCCGAACGACGACAAAGACGTGGTCGTCGAGATCCAGGGCGCCGAAGGCGGGGATGAGGCCGCCTTGTTTGCGGCCGACCTCTTCCGGATGTACACGCGCTGGGCCGAGAAGAAAGGCTGGAAGGTCGACGTGGTTGACGCTTCGCCGACAGAGAAAGGCGGGTACGACAAGATCGAGTTCGAGGTCCACGGCCAGGGCGCGTATTCGCAGCTGAAGTACGAGGGTGGCGTGCACCGCGTGCAGCGGGTGCCCAAGACCGAGGCGCAGGGTCGCATCCACACGTCGGCGGCGACGGTGGCGGTGCTGCCCGAGGCGGATCCCGTCGAGGTCGAGCTCAAGCCCGAGGACCTGGACATCAAGGCATCGACCTCGACAGGTCCGGGCGGCCAGAGCGTCAACACGACCTACTCGGCGATCCGCATCGTGCACAAGCCGACCGGTCTCGTGGTCAGCATCCAGGACGAGAAGTCGCAGCTTCAGAACAGGGAGAAGGCGCTTCGGGTACTGCGCGCGCGTCTGTACGAGATGAAGCTGGCCGAGCAGCAGGAAGCCATCGGCGCGCAGCGCCGCGGAATGGTGCGCAGCGGCAACCGCTCGGAGAAGATCCGGACTTACAACTTCAAGGACAATCGCGTCACGGACCACCGCATCAACCTGACGCTGCACAAGCTCGACCGCGTGATGCAGGGTGACCTCGACGAGCTGGTGTCGGCCCTGATTACGGCCGAGCGCGCTGCGCAGCTGAATGGCGGCCCCAACGGCGAAGCGTGACGATCGTTGAGGTCCTGAAGCTCTCGGCCGACTATCTCCAGAAGCACGGATCTGACTCCGCCCGTCTTGACGCTGAGGTCTTGCTCGCCCACGCGCTGAAGGTGCGCCGCCTCGACCTCTACCTGAAGTTCGATCGACCTCTCTCCGATGTCGAGCTTGGCCTCTATCGAACGCTCATAGCGAAGCGCGGCAAAGGCGAACCGGTGGCGTATCTCGTCGGGCACAAAGAGTTCATGCGCCTCGACTTCGAGGTCACGCCCGACGTGCTGGTGCCGAATCCCGACACCGAGGTTTTGGTTCAGCGTGCCGTTGCCGTCGCACGCGAGTCGCAAAGCCCGCTGCGCGTAGCCGACGTCGGGACAGGCAGTGGGTGCATCGGCATCGCGATCGCGCACTACGCACCAAACACTGAGGTATGGGCGTCGGACATCAGTCGCGAAGCCCTGGCGGTGGCCGGGCGAAATGTGGCCAAGCATCACCTCGATGATCGGGTTCACCTCGTGTGTGGAGACTTGATGGGACCCTTCGCAGGTGAGTTCAACCTCGTGTGCGCGAATCTGCCCTACGTGGACTCAACTGCGACGTTGCCCGCCGAGGTCAC
>DASYZS010000189.1:0-31903 GCA_035945895.1 Candidatus Dormiibacterota bacterium
CTCGTTGGTCGGGCGGCTCAAAGAGATGATCAATCGCGGCGGCGAGAAGATCTCACCGCGCGAGATCGACGACGTGCTGCTGCAGCATCCCGCGGTGGCGGAGGCGGTCGCGTTTGGCACACCGCACCCGCGCTGGGGTGAAGAGGTCGCGGCGGCCGTCGTGCTGAAAGGCGAAGTGACCGAGAAGGAGCTGATCGGCTTCGCGCGGGAAAGGCTGTCGGATCACAAGGTGCCGAGCAGGCTGTTCGTGGTCGAGCAGATTCCACGCACGGCGACGGGAAAGATCCAGCGCCGATCGGTCGCCGAAGCCTTCAGCAAGAAATGACCGTCGCCGTGGTTGGTGCCGGCGCAATCGGCGGCTTGCTGGGCGCGCATCTCTCGCGCAGCGGACAGGACGTCGTCCTCATTGCCAGAGGTCCGCACCTCGCGGCGATGCAGGCGAATGGAGTGACTGTGCGAGGCCTTGGCGGTGATTTTGTCGCTCGCCCGCGGTGCACGGACGACTTCGGCGCGATCCGCGATGCGGACGTGGTGTTCGTAACGCTCAAAGCGCACAGCATCCCTGCGGCTGCCCCGCGCATCGGCGAAACACTGCGCTCCGAGGCGTCGGTGGTCGGAGCCATGAACGGGATTCCGTGGTGGTACTTCCCCGACCGCCACCTCGAGTCGGTCGACCCGGCCGGCGTGATCGCGCGCAGCATCCCGATGGAGCAGGTCGTCGGTTGCGTGGTGTATCCCGCGGCGACCGTCATCGAGCCCGGCGTGATCCTGCACGAGGAAGGCGATCGTTTCTCGCTGGGCGAGCCCGACGGCACGAGGAGTGAGCGCGTGCAGCGAATCGCCGGCATCCTCACCGCTGCCGGATTCAAGGCACCGGTGCAGACGCGCCTCCGCAACGAGATCTGGCTGAAGGTCGTGGGCAACGCGACCCTCAACCCGGTAAGCGCGGTGACCCGTGCGACCCTTGGCGAGATGTTCGCGTCGGAGGAAAGCCGCCAGATGATCCGCACCTTGATGGAAGAGGTCGAGTCTGTGGCCCGTTCGCTCGACGTCGAGCTTCCCGTGAGCATCGACAAGCGCATGACCGGAGCCGCATCGGTCTCGGGACACAAGACCTCGATGCTCCAGGACCTCGAAGCACGCAAGCCGCTCGAGCTGGGCGCGCTGCTCGGCGCGGTGATCGAGATCGCGGGCTGGCAGGGAGTCGAGGTCCCGTCCCTGCGTGCGCTCTACGCTCTGGCGAGGCTCGCCGAGTCGGTTGCTTTGGGAGGGGAAGGAAAGGCATGAGGTTGGTCACGTTTCGGGTGGACGGGAGCTCCCGCGTGGGCGTGCTTCGCACTGATGAAGAGGTCGTCGAGATCGACGAACCCGGCGACATGCTCGGGCTCATCGAGAGCGGGACTGAGGGTATCGCCGCAGCGCGATCTGCAATGACGTCGCGCGCAAGGGCACATCGACTCGACGCCATCGAGCTGCTCTCCCCCATCCCGACGCCGCGTGGCAACGTGATCGCCATGGGGCGCAACTATCAAAAGCACGCGGCCGAGACCGCCGCGGCTGAAGGGCGCGAGCCGACCCCACCGACCATCTTCACCAAGGCCATCACCTCGATCACCGATCCTTACGCCGACATCGCGATCGACCCGGCGGTCAGCGACAAGATCGACTGGGAGGTCGAGCTGGGGGTCATCGTCGGCAAGAAGGGCGCGAACATCAAACGCGATCGAGCCCGGGACTTCATCTTCGGCTACACGGTTTGCAACGACGTCTCGGCGCGTGACATCCAGAGCGAATGGGGCGGCCAGTACTTCAAGGGCAAGAGCCTCGACAGGAGCTCACCGATGGGACCATGGATCGTCACCGCCGATGAGATCGGCGATCCGCAGGACCTTCGCCTGCAGCTGCACGTCAACGGCATCTCCAAGCAGGACGGAAGCACCCGCGACATGATCTACTCGGTCGACGCGGTGATCGAGTGGGTCTCCGTCGGGATGACGCTGCTCCCAGGGACGATCATCTCCACGGGCACGCCCGACGGTGTCGGCTTCGCGCGGACGCCGCCAGAGTTCCTCAAGCCCGGTGACGTGATGGAGACAAAGGTGGAGAAGATCGGCAAGCTGCGCAACCGCATCGTGTCGGCGGTCCGCGATTGAAGCTCGAACAGCTGACCGGCGCTCTGGTGGCGCTGGTCACGCCGATGACCCGGGACGGACGCGTCGACCAGCCTGCCGTTGCGCGCCTCGTGGAGCATGTGCTCGACGGCGGCGTGCACGGGCTGCTTCCCCTGGGCTCCACCGGTGAGACCGCGTCGCTCGACGAGGACTCGCGGCGGACGATGCTCGCCGCGGTCGTCAAGGCCGCGGCAGGCAGGGTACCGGTGATCTGTGGCGTAGCCCAGAGCCACCTCGCTGCGGCACGGGCCGAGGTGCATGCAGCAGTGCGCGCGGGTGCCGACGCGGCTCTCGTCGCCCCTCCTTTCTATTACCCGTTGGACCAGGTCGGGATCCTCGCGTTCTATCGCGAGCTCGCGGCCGGCGAAGAGCTGCCGCTGCTGCTCTACAACATTCCACCGTTCACAAAGGTCGTCGCCGAGCCGGAGACCGTGGCGGCTCTCGCCCGTGAAGGGACGATCAAGGGCATCAAGGACTCTAGCCGCGACTTCGAGTACTTCGAAGGCGTGTGCATCGCCACCCGTGCCCTGCCGGAGTTTCGGATCTTCACCGGCAGCGACACGATGCTGCTCCCCTCGCTGGCCATGGGCGGGGCCGGGACGATCTGCGGGGCCGGCAACGTGGCGCCGGCGATGGTGGTGAAGATCTACGACGAATACGTTCGAGGCGACCTGGACGCGGCCCGAGCCACGCAGGATCGCCTGTACGAGCTGGTCGGCACCCTGCGCGCCGGACTGTTTCCTCTTCCGCACAAAGCGGCGCTGCACATGATGGGGATCTGTGCGCCCTGGTCGGCTCCGCCAGTGCGCAAGCTCGACGAGAAGCTGATGCCGCGGCTGCGCGAGACGCTGTCGGCCGCCGGCTTGCTTCGAGACTGATCTGATGATCGTCTCGATCGGCGACCTGGTCCTGGACATCGCGATCGTCCCCCAGGGTCCGCTCGAGCAGGACGACGACACGCCCGCGACGGTCACCATCGGCGGCGGAGGTCAAGCCGCCAACTTCTGTGCGTGGACGGTGGCGCTCGGCGAGCCGGCGCGTCTGGTGACCCGGGTCGGCGACGACGAGTCCGGCCGGCGCCTGGTGGCGGACCTGGAGTCGCGGGGCGTCGAGGTGCGGGTGGTGTGGGCTTCAGAACCCACGGGCGCGATCGCGGTCCTGATCGATGAGGACGGCCGGCGCACCATGCTCACGCAGCGCGGCGCGAGCGTCGGCCTCAGCCCCGACGACCTCGACGAATCGTGGTTCGGGGACACCCGCCTGCTGCTCGTGCCCGCGTACTCGCTGTTCGTCGAGCCGCTGGCCAGCGCCACCCGCGCGGCGATCAAGGTCGTGCGCGGCGCCGGCGGCATGCTCGCGGTCGACCTCTCCTCGGCGGCCGGCCTGCGAGCTTTCGGTCCGTCTCGCATGGCCTACGTGCTGGCGCGGCTCGCTCCGGAAGTCCTGTTCGCCACCGAGCAAGAGGCCGACACGCTGGCGGTGCCGCTCGAAAGCCTCGCCCAGGTGCCGGTTTTGAAACGCGGCGCACTGGGCTGCCGGGTGTTCGGCAACGAGATACCCGCACCCGAGGTCGCGGCCGTCGACCGGACCGGGGCGGGCGATGCGTTCGCGGCCGCTTTCTGTGTCGCCTGGCTGCGCGGCGGCACGCCGGTCGAAGCCGCGGAGCAGGCGGTCGCCGCGGCCTCGCAGTCGGTCACGTTGGTCGGGGCCCGTCCCAGCTGACCGACTACCTGGAGATCGCGCCTGAGGTCGCGGCCGCGTTGGAGGGCGGTCGGCCTGTGGTCGCCCTCGAAACTTCGATAGTTGGGCAGGGCCTGCCGGCGCCTCACAACCTGCGGGCGGCGCGCGGATGCGAGGCGGCGATTCGCAAGACGGGCGGTGTCCCCGCAACGGTGGCGGTCCTGGACGGCCGAGTGAAGGTCGGACTGACCGACGAGGACCTCCAGCGCATTGCTGGGGGCGCTGTCAAAGTCAGCTCGCGCGACCTCGGCCCGGCGCTGGTCGGACGCAAGGTCGGCGCCACGACGGTCGCGGCCAGCGTGCGCGCGGCGTCGCTCGCGGGCATCAAGTTCTTCGCCACCGGTGGGATAGGCGGGGTGCACCGGGGGCATCCCGAGGACCAGTCGGCCGACCTCGAGGAGATGGCCCGCTCACCGGTCGCGGTTTTCTGCGCCGGCGCAAAGATCATCCTCGACCTGCGTCTCACGCTCGAGCGCCTCGAGAGCCTTGGGGTCCCAGTGCTGGGCTACGGGTGCGACGAGTTTCCAGCGTTCTACGCGACGCGAAGCGGATGCCCGGTGAGCGCGCGCGTCGATGGTCCGAGCGAGGCCGCGCAAACGTTGCGCGCAGGATGGTCGACAGGGACGCGCGGCGTGGTTGTCGCGGTGCCGCCCCCGTACGAGCTCGAAGGCGCAGAGGAGATCGCCGGCCGCGCGGTCACGGAGCTGAGTGACGTCAGCGGCGCAAGCCTTACGCCGCAGCTGCTCGCGCGTATGGCGGAGCTTTCCGGCGGCCGGTCGGTCGACCTGAACGTCGACCTCGTGATCAACAACGCGCGGGTCGCCGCCGAGGTGGCGACGGAGTTCTTCAGCTAGGCAGGGCGGGCAAGGCGGGCAGCTTGCCCCAGTCGCCGATCAACCGCCCCAGCACTTTCTCGTTGCCGCTGACCTCGAGCCCCCGCCCGCGTGCCTCGCCAAGGTCAAGGCGTCCAGACAGCAGCCCGAGGATGACTCCGGGTCGAGCGGTCAGGACCGCGTCCGGGTGTTCGACTGTCCCGCGCCGCGTGCGCACCTTGCCGTCGACCGTCTCGACAACCATTGGCTCATCGCCGGTCTGCAGCTGCACCGATACAGGCGGATCGCCTGGTGTCTTGTCCTCCAGGTAGGCGTCGAGCGGAAAGACAAGCCAGTGACTGCGGAACACGTTGTTGGGTTGGGGAACGCCCATCATCGGGGCGCCCCAGCGTCCGAGTTCCTCGAGCACGACTCGCAGCGCAGCGCCTCGCTCGGTCAGGTGAAACAGGGTCGTGGCGACAGGCGGCGGCGCCTCTTCCCTCTTCACGAGGCCGGCTTTCTCCATCTCGCGCAGGCGGTCGGCGAGGAGGTTCGTCGCGATCCCCGGTAGGCCCTTGAGGAGGTCGGTGTAGCGCGACGGGCCCGTGGAGAGGAGCTCGCGCACCATCAGCAGCACCCACCGGTCGCCCACGACGTCCAGTGCCTTGGCGACGGCGCAGTACTGCTGGTACGACCGCACGTCGCATCACGATAGCAGGAGCGCGTGATCTTTTCAAGTTGATACTTGACTTTCTCAAGTTACTGCGGGAGAATCTCCAGCGTCGCAATCAAGAGCCCTGGCTGGAGGTGACCGCAAGTGGCACAGAGGATCTGGACGCTGGCACTCACGTCGGTGGCGTTCTTCATGGTCGCGCTCGACGCGTTGGTCGTCATTACCGCGCTGCCCGCGATCCACCGCGAGATCGGCGGCAGCATCTCGACCCTGGAGTGGACGGTCAACGCGTTCACCCTCACCTACGCGGCCGGGATCATCACCGCGGCAGCTCTCGGCGACCGGCTGGGCCGGCGGCTGATCTTCATCTCCGGGCTGGCCGTGTTCACGGCGTCTTCGATCGCGTGCGCCATCGCGCCGAGCGCCGAGCTCCTGATCGCCGCGCGGGCGGTGCAGGGCCTGGGGGCGGCGATGGTGATGCCGGTCAGCCTCACCATCCTTACGAGCACGTTCCCGGCTGAGCGGCGAGGGGCGATCGTCGGAGTTTGGGGCGGCATCGGCGGGCTCGCGGTCGCGACGGGTCCGCTCGTCGGCGGCGCCATCACCCAGGGCCTGAGCTGGCACTGGATCTTCTGGGTCAACGCGCCCATCGGCGTGCTGGCCATGCTGCTTTCACTTCTTCGCATTCCCGAAAGCAAGGGACCGGCGACACGGCTGGATCTGATCGCAGCCGCTCTGGTCGCGACCGGTGCGGCGGCGATCGTGTGGGGACTGATTCGCGCGGGCGATGACGGCTGGCAGAGCTCGTCGACCCTTGCCACCCTGATCGTCGGCGCGTTGCTGCTGGTGGGGTTCGTGGTGTGGGAAATTCGGGCGGCCCAGCCCATGGTCCCGATGCACCTGTTCCGCAGCGTGAGCTTCAGCACCGGCAACGCCACCGCGTTTCTAATGGCCGGAGCGATCTCCTCCGCGGCCTTCCTGATTTCGCAGTACATGCAGTTCGCGTTCGGCTACTCGCCTCTGAACGCGGGCCTGCGTGTGCTCCCGTGGACCGCGACCCCGGTGTTCATCGCGCCCGCCGCGGGACTCCTCTCCGACCGCATCGGCCGGCGCACTGTACTCGTCCTCGGCATGGCCCTCCAGGGCGCCGGCCTCATCTGGTTCGCACTTCTGGCGACCACCAGCGTGGCGTACGGCAACCTCATCCTGCCCCTGATCGTGGCGGGCGTCGGCGTTTCGATGGCGCTTCCAATTGCCCCGACTGTTGTCGTGAGCGCGGTCAAGCCACACGAGATGGGCAAGGCATCGGGCGTCAACAGCACTGTGCAGCGCTTCGGCGCCGCGTTCGCGATCGCGATCGGAGCGGCGGTGTTCGCGTCCTACGGACACATCGGAACGCCGAGCTCGTTTGTCTCTGGATTTCAGCCCGCGCTGATCGTTGTCGGTTCCCTCTCGCTGCTTGGCGCCATCACCGCACTGGGCGTTGAGTCGCGCAGACCGGCCGTGCAGGTCGAGAGCGCGGTCGAGGCGGCCTCGGCCGCATGACCCCCGAAGCTCGTTACGAGGAGTTGGCCCTGCGGATGAAGGGCAAAGCCGGGGTGACGCATGTCACCGAGGGCAAGGGCTTCGGCTCATCCGGACAGCTGAAGGTGCAGGGACGCATCTTCGCGATGCTCGTGCGCGGAGAGCTTGTCTTGAAGCTGCCCCGCGGCCGGGTCGAGCAGCTCATCGCGACCGGCCACGGAAAACACTTCGACGCCGGCAAGGGCAAGCCCATGCGCGAATGGTTCGTGCTCTCCCCCACATCGTCCACGAGATGGGAGACGCTCACGCAGGAAGCGCTTGTCTTTGTGAGGGGCTAGTTCTTCTTTTTCGTCGCTGTCATCAAGTCGCACCACGCGACCACGATCTTGCTCAGCTCTGATTTGCGAGCGTTGACCTCGGCGACGTCGGCGAAGCGCATGAAACGGACCTGACGGCCCTCACCCTCCATATGCGGGTACCTGCACGGGATGATTCCGCCGCGGTTGAACATGAGGCTGACGGTTTTCTTCTGGTGCTGCACAAAGCTCGCGAAATCACCGCCGCATTGAAACGTTACGGTGCCGTACTTAGTCGCCTCGCCCATCCGCTTGTCGGCAGAGAGGATCACGTCGCGCACCCGCCGCAGGATCGGCTCCGCCGGCTTGCCGGCGAACCACTTCTCGACCTCGGTGTCTTTCTTCACGTCTGCTGAAAAATAACCGGCGGGCCGGATTCGACCCGCCGGTCTTCAAATGCTTCTCGGGGCTACTGGTCCGAGCTCATGAGACCGAAAGTCGCGCCCTGGGGGTCGGTGAGGATCGAGAACCGGCCGCCCGGGAAGTCCGATGGGGGTACCAGCTCCTGCCCGCCGAGGCTCTTGGCCTTCTCGTGCTCTTTGTCGACATCGCGCACGCCGAAGTAGACCATCCAGTAGGACGGCACCTCTTTCGGCACCATCGGGTTCATCTCCATGCCGCCGCCGACGCTTTCGTCACCGAGCTTGAACTCCGTGTAGTCGCCCTGGCCTTCGCCCATAGGGCTCTTCTTCTCGCCCCAGCCGAAGACCTTGTTGTAGAACTTGGCGGCGTCCTCGAAGCCGCGCGAGTTGAGCTCTGCCCACGAGTACGCGCCTGACTGTCGCTGGACCTCGAAGCCATTCATCGTCTTGGGCTGCCACACCGAGATGAAGGCACCGGTCGGGTCCTGGAAGACCGCCATGGTGCCTACGTCCATCACCTCGAACGGCGGTGCGACCACCTTGCCGCCCGCCGCCTCGATCTTCTTGGCGGAGGCTGCTGCGTCGCGCGTGCCGATGTAGACCATCCACGCGGAAGGCCCGTTTGGGTCCTGCGTTCCGCCGATGCCGGCGACGTCCTTGCCGCCGAGGCGTGCGATGGCGTAACCGCCGGCCGCAGGGTCCTTCTCGGGGTCGGCCGTCCAGCCGAAAAGCTTCGAGTAGTAGTTGCGCGCGGCTTTGGGATCGGTGCTGGAAAGATCGATCCACACCGGCGCGTTCACAACGAACGTTTTCGCGTCTGCCATATGTTTTCCTCCTGAATTCGGTAGCTGACGCGGGTGCCCCCTTCACCCTCAAAGCCATTCTGCCACCGCCGGATTAAGGGATGCTTAGAGGCGTGGAAGCGGTCGATCTCATCATCTTTTCCGACTACGTTTGACCCTGGTGCTACATCGACTCGGTCCGGGTCGAGCAGCTCGAGCGCGAAGGGTTGGTCAACGTCACCTGGCGGCCGTTCGAGCTGCACCCTGAAGCCCCGCTGGAGGGGATTCCTCGCGACGCGTACTTCGGTCGCGCGCGGTCTGATCAGATGCGTTCGTACATGCAGTCGGTTGCGGAATCCGTAGGGCTCGAGATGCAAACCCGCGACGTGATCATCAACTCGAGGCGAGCGCTGGGCGCCGCAGAGTTTGCCCGCGAACACGGCAAGTTCGAAGAGATGCACCTCGCGCTCTTCAAGGCTCACTGGGAAGGCACCGGGCGACTCGAAAACATCGATGACCTGGTCCGCATCGGTGAATCGATCGGTCTCGACGGCGCGTCGCTGCGCGCCGCGATCGAGCAGAACCGCTACGCCGACGTCATCGACGACAACCGGCGCGACGCATCTTCGGTGGGAATCAACGCGATACCGGCGCACGTCTTCGGGCGGCGATACCTGGTTCTTGGTGCGCAACCGTACGAAGTGTTCAAGCAGGTCGTCGAGCGCCTCAGCGAGACGGCTTGAGAATCGTCTCGCTTCTACCCAGCGCGACCGAGTCGCTGTTTGCGCTGGGCCTCGGCGGCCAGCTCGTTGCGGTCACACACGAATGCGACTACCCGCCCGAGGCGGCAGCGCTGCCGGTCGTGACGCGATCGACGCTCGACCTCGCGGGTCGTGGCAGCGCGGAGATCGAGGACGCGGTCGCGCTCGCCGCGAGGGACGCCCGGTCGCTGTACGACGTCGACACCGCCGCGATTCTCCGTCTCGACCCCGACCTCGTGGTGGCCCAGGACATCTGCAACGTCTGCGCGATCCCGGCGGGCCAGGTGGAGGACGACCTGCCAGGCGTGCGCATGATCCGCCAGCATCCACACACGCTCGCCGACGTGCTGGCCGACATCGATGAGCTCGCTCAGGCGTGCGGCGCCGACTCACACCCGCTGCTGTCGAGCCTTCGCCGCCGTGTCGATGCGGCCACCCAGACCGCCTCGCGCCTGCCCCGCGTGCGTGGGGTGTTCCTCGAGTGGCTCGACCCGCCGTACCGCGCGGGCCACTGGACGCCGGACCTCTTGACGCTGGCCGGAATCGACGACCCGCTGGCCAGGGCCGGCGTGCCCTCGGCCCCGTTCGACTGGGACGACGTTCGCGCCGCTCGCCCCGAGCTCCTGGTGCTGGCGCCATGCGGTTTCGACCAGGAACGCGCAGAGCATGAGGCGGCGGTGCTGAAGGACCGGATCGCGTCGACCGGCGCTGCGCGGGTCGTCGTGCTCGACGGTTCTGCTTACTTCAACAGGCCGGGGCCGCGGCTGGTCGATTCCCTGGAGCTGCTGATCGCCAACCGCTAGTCGCGGAAGGCTCGGACGAGAATGTCCTCGGTATGGGCCAACATGTTGCGCAAGGCGTCTTCATTCGCACTCAGCTGCGCGCTGCGACCGACAGTCCTCTCTTCGATCAGGCCTACCTCGCGCAGGACCTGCACGTGCGCGCTCACGGTGGGCTGCGACAGGTTGAACTGGCGCGCGAGCTCGGTGACAGAAGCGGGGTCCCGCGCGAGGCGCAGCAGGATGGCCAGCCGGGTCGGGTCGGCTAGCGCCTTCATGTGAAAAGAGATCTCGGTCGCGACTTCCTTCACCGAGGGCTCTCCAAACCTCACCCCGCGTCCGAGATACATCAATCCGTCGAACTCGAGCACGTGGATCTTGCCGCCAAACCAGGCCGGCGTGAGGACCAGGTTGCCTTCGGCAGCTGCGGCATCCGCAAACGTGTCCGTCTCCGGACGCGGTGGCCAGATGCGCTGGACCTGGAGCAGCTGACGGTAAGGAGCACCTCCGTCCAGCGCGCGCGTCCACTTCTGGATCTCGGCCAGCACCGCGGGCCGGCCGATGCTCTCCCATTCGCCCTCCATCTCGGACCAGATCCCGCTGAGCAGCTCGACGTAGCGCCTGCGGAAAGCCCGGTCGGAGCGGAGCTTCTCCAACCGCTCGCGGACGAGCTCTCGCTCGGCGGGACTCTCCGACTGGAGTGACGGCAGGCCGCCTTGTTCGTCGATGGCGGCGTCGATGCCGTTGAAGAGACGCTTCAGGTCCTGGTCGAGCATGGACCCGCTGCGGTGCGCGAGCACGAGCAGCTCTGTCGAGTACTGAGACGCACGGCCTGACCAGAGCTTTTCCAGGTCCGACCCTCTTCGCCGCCGCAGCTCTTCGAGGGTCGCGAACTCACCGCCGTGGGCGTGATTCGCTCCCGCCCAATGGATCAGCCACATCAGCTCGATCGGCGCCGAGGGGGCGACGCGGATCTGCGCCCTGACGACGTTCTCACTGCTGGCCGGCATAGGTTGCGGCCTATGTTATCAGAACATTAAATTAGCTGCTTGCCTATTTTCAGAGGGTTTGAGCTATACTGCCAGGCATGGACCACTACACTCGGGGACAGCTGATGCTGGAGGCTCACAACGCCCGGATCCGGGCAGCGGAAGAGCGGTCGCGTCTTTTCGCCCAGACGCTCCGCCGCGAGTCTCTGCGGTGGTGGATGGCCGGCCGCCTGCGCACCCTGGCCGATCGCTTGGACGGGCGTCACGCCCCTACCCACCTCCGCGTGGTCCAGTAGCTCGCCTCGTAACTCCCCCGCGTATGCGATAGCGAACCCCAGGTCGGCGCCGCCGAGTGCCTAATCTATTGGCGTCGGCCGGGGGGTCGGCCTGAGCTTCAGATAGAGGAGTCGAAGATGAGAAGAGTGGCTGTGGCCTTCGTCGGTCTCTTTCTGTTTGCCGCATGCGGCGGAGGCAGTGGAGGAACCAACAACTCCGGTACCCCTAAGCAAGGTGGCACCGTGACCATCGCGCTCGAGAGCGAGCTGCGGACACTTGACCCACTCGATTCGTCGCTGCTGGTGGAGCGTGAAGTCTTTTACAACATGTACGACTCCCTGTTCACCATCGATCCGTCGCTCAAGATCCACCCCGGGCTGGTGACGAGTTGGGACACCTCCGACCCACTGAACTACAAGTTCACGCTGCAGGCCGGCGTGAAGTATCACGACGGTACGTCGTTCAACGCCCAGTCCGTGAAGGACAACATCACGCGGTACAAAACCGCGCAGACCTCCCGACGCAAGTCGGACCTATCGAGCGTGAACACCGTTGAGGTTGTCGACGACTCGCACGTGATCTTCCATCTCAAGAAGGCCGACGCGACGTTGATCGCGACCCTGGTCGATCGCGCCGGCATGATGCTCTCGATGGACGCCGTCACGAAGGGCGGCCAGAACTTCTCGCTGGCGCCGGCGGGTGCCGGCAGCGGACCTTTCGAGTTCGTCGAATGGAAGCGGAACGATCACCTCACCCTCAAGAAGAACCCGAGCTACTGGAAGAGCGGTGTTCCCTACCTCGACGGAATCACCTACAAAGCCATTCCAGACGTGAACGCAATCCTCGCCGCGCTGCGCACCGGCGACATCGACATCGCTCGCGTCATCGCCGCGAAGGATGTGGCTTCGATCAAGGCCGACTCCGGGTTCATCTACCGCGACACTCCCGCGATCGGATTCAACGGATTTGAGCTGAACGCAGGCGCCGCGCCGTTCAACGACGCCACCAAACGGCAGGCGGTTGCGACCGCCATCGACCGCTATTCGATCCTGAAGAACATCAACTTCAACATCGGTGTGGTGGGCTACGGGCCGATACCCCCATCGAGCTGGGCATTCGACTCCAGCGAGAAGGTCTATGACCACGCGGACGCCGCCAAGGCCAAGTCCATCGCGACCGGTTTCAGCTTCACATACAAGACCACTTCCGACCCGGTGAACCAGCAGCTCGCGCAGCTCATCCAGTCCGAGCTTGCCTCGGCGGGGATCACGATGCAGATCCAGACCGAGGAATTCGCCACCTACCAGCAGGAGTGCCAGAACCACCAGTTCCAGGCATGCGGTGTCAGCTGGTCGGGCCGCATCGACCCCGACGGCAACATGTACGCGTGGTGGCACACGGGTGGCAGCTTCAACGACAGCCAGTACAGCAACTCCCAGGTCGACGCGTGGCTCGACGATGCTCGCACGAGCTCGGACCAGGGCAAGCGCAAGTCCGACTACGACAGCGCGCAGAAGCAGATCGTGCAGGACGCGCCTTACGTGTTCACCACATTCGGTGTGAGCGCGCAGATCTCGAGCAACAAGATCCACGGCTTCACGCTGTACCCCGACCTGATGATCCGGATGGCGGGGGTCTGGAAAGGCTAAGCCTCACGCCGTAGTGGGCCGATAGGTGGCGAGCTACGTCGGTAAGCGCGTCCTCCTGATGCTGCCGGTCGCCTTCCTGGTGACCGTCGGCGTCTTCATGCTCATCCACCTGAGCCCCGGAGACCCCGCGCTCATCCTGCTGGGCGAGGACCGCACGCCGGCCGCGATCGCTGCGATTCACCGCGAGCTCGGTCTCGACCAACCGCTCTACGTGCAGTACCTGATCTGGGTGAACCACATCGTGCACGGGGACTGGGGTCGCTCCATCACGACCCACGAGCCTGTGGCCTCTGCAATCCTCGACAGGCTCCCGGCGACACTTGAGCTGGGGATCGTCGCGCTCACGTGGTCTCTGCTGGTGGCGATCCCGCTGGGCACGGTCGCCGCCGTCCGAAGGGGTTCGTTTGCCGACCGCCTCGCCACCGGGGTGGCCGTGGCCGGAGTCTCGGTGCCGAACTTTTTCATCGGCATCGTCCTGATCTTCGGCCTGTCCGTGACCCTGAGGCTGTTTCCTTTCGGCGGCTACATCCCCTTCACCGAAAATCCCCTCGAAAGCCTGCGCCACGTCGCGCTGCCGGCGATCGCCCTGGGCACGGCTGGCACCGCGATCAATATGCGGTTCACTCGCTCCCAGATGATCGAGGTGCTGAACCTTGATTTCATCCGCACCGCATACGCCAAAGGCGCGTCGTGGCGGCGCGTCGTTTTCATCCATGCGCTGCGCAATGCGCTGATCCCTGTCGTGACGATCGTCGGCATTCAGATCGGCGGCATCATCGAAGGCGCGGTCGTGACCGAAACCGTCTTCACGTGGCCGGGCGTCGGCCGGCTCGCGGTGGAGTCGATCTTCAACCGTGACTACACGGTCGTCCAGGGCGTGGTCCTGATGGCCGCTTTCTCGTACATGCTCGCGAATCTCCTCGTCGACCTCGTGTACGGCTGGCTCGATCCGCGGATCTCGTACGCGTGAGCACCACCGCACCCGCGATCGTCGCCGCCGAGACACCCATTCGCAGCACCCCGGTCGCGATCCTGGAGCTGCTGCGCCGCAACCGCGGCGTGGCCGTGGGACTGGCGCTGGTCGGCTTGCTGTTTGCGGTCGCGCTGCTCGCGCCGATCATCTCTCCTCACGATCCGCTCGCGACCGCGCCGGACGACGCTTACCTTCCACCGCTAGCCCCTGGACATCTGCTCGGGACAGACGAGCTCGGCCGCGACCAGTTGAGCCGCGTGCTGTGGGGAGCGCGCGTCTCGCTTCCCGTGGCGTTCGTCGCGGTCGCGGTTGGTCTGACCGTGGGCGGGCTCACGGGGCTGGTATGCGGTTACGCCGGAGGCATCGTCGATCTGCTTTTGATGCGGGTGGTCGACGCGCTGCTCGCCTTTCCCGCTCTGATCCTCGCCATCGCCCTCGTCGCGGCATTGGGCCCGAGCATTCTCAACGCGATGGTCGCGATCGGAATCGTGGCCGTGCCGGTTTATGCGCGCCTGGTGCGAGGAGTCGTGCTGCAGCTCAAACCGATGGAGTTCGTGGTGGCGACCAGGTCGCTGGGCGCGAGTCCTCTCCGCATCGTGGCGCGTCACCTCGTCCCGAATTTGGTGAACCCAATCCTCGTCCAGGTGTCGCTTTCGGCGGGTTTCGCCATCCTCGCCGAGGCAACCCTTTCGTTCCTCGGGCTGGGGGCGCAGCCACCGACCCCGGACTGGGGTCAGATGATCACCATCGGGCGGACCTTTCTGCCCAACGACGCCTGGCTAGCCATCGTCCCTGGAGCGGCGATCTCGCTCTGCGTCTACAGCTTCAACCTGCTCGGCGACTCGCTCCGCGACGCGCTCGATCCTCGGCTCAGGACCTAGCGCCCGGCCGCGTACGCCTGGCCGCCGCGCGGGTTGGCGGCCGCTTTGAGGACGCCGGCGGCGCGATCGACACCGACGGCACACATCCTGCCGAGCGACCAGGGCGGCGTCTCCACCACATCGTGGCCGCGGCCGCGAAGCTCGTCGAGCACGCCGTCCGACATCGGCTCGGACAGCAGGCGGCCGAGGTGCGCGTCGTGCGGCGCGAAGGAGCTCGGAAAGTGCGTCGTGTGAAACATCGGAGCGTCCATGGCCGCTTGCAGGTCCAGCCCGAAGACGGCGTGGGCCAGGAATAGCTCGAGAGTCCACTGGTCCTGCTGGTCACCGCCGGGAGTGCCGAACGCCAGGACCGGCTCGCCTCCTCGCAGGGCCAGTGACGGGCTGAGCGTAGTGCGCGGCCGCTTGGCGCCCTCGACGCGGTTGGGATGCTCGGCGTCCAGGTTGAACATCTGGGCGCGGGTGCCGAGGCAAAACCCGAGGCCCTCGATCACCGGCGAGCTCTGCAGCCATCCGCCGCTCGGCGTGCAGGCCACCAGGTTGCCGTGGCGGTCGGCGACAGCGATGTGACAGGTGTCGCCTCGGACTGCTCCCGAAGCCTGCGCCCCACTACCCGTCCAGTGGCCCTGGGCAACCTGCTGCTCGGCGCGATGCGGAAGCCGCGGCGATTTTCCGGCCGGAGACCCGGGGCGCAGCTCGAGCGACGCGTGCGCTCCCAGTAGGCGGCGCCGCTCGTCGGTGTATTCGCCGGAGAGCAGGGCCGCGATCGGCACGTCGGCGAAGTCGGGATCCGCGTACCACGCCTCCCGGTCGGCAAACGCCAGCTTGGCGCCCTCGACCACGAGGTGGACGTGGTCCGCCGAGAGGAATCCCAAATGTGCCAGATCGAGACCTTCGAGCAGGCGGAGCTGCTGCAGGAACGCCGGACCCTGGCTCCACGGACCGCACTTCGCGACCGTCCAATCGTGGAAGCCGGCCGTCACGGGTGCTTCGTGCCGCGCTGCGAAGGCGTTCATGTCGGCGGCGCTGAGCAAGCCGGGATGCGGGGTCCCGGAGCTGTCCATCGCGGCCGAGCGGCAGTGCCGGTCAACGGCCTCCGCCACGAACCCGCCGTAGAAGGACCGCAGCGCCGAGTCGATCTGCCGCTCCCGGCCGGCACCGGATCCCTCACCCTCAACGACAAGCCGGCGGTAAGTAGCGGCAAGGTCGCGGTTGCGAAACAGCTGCCACGCGCTTGGCACACCATCAGCGAGGTAGACCGCTGCCGATGCCTGCCAGTGCTCTCGAAACAGCGGCCCGACCATCACAAGGACATCCACGATTCGCGGCAGCAGCGGGTATCCCGACTCCGCATAGCCGATGGCGAAGTCCAGGACGTCGTGCAGGCGCCAGGTGCCGTGGTCGCGAAGCAGCGTCATCCATGCGCCGAACGCGCCCGGGACGCATGCTGGTACCAGGCCGGTGCCAGGGATCTCGTCCAGCCCCAGCTCGCGAATCTTTTCGATGCTCGCGGCTGATGGCGATGGGCCCTGCCCGCAGATGACCTCCGGCTTCCCTCTGGTCACGTCCCACATCACGATCGGCACCTCACCGCCGAGACCGTTGAGGTGCGGCTCTACCACTTGCAGTACGAATCCGCCGGCGACCGCCGCGTCGAACGCGTTGCCGCCGCGCTCCAACACCGACATCGCGCATTGAGTGGCGATCCAGTGCGTCGAGCTCGCGACGCCGAACGTGCCCGTGACCTCTGGCCGCGTGGTCAAGTTCGCCGCCATCAGTAGGCCTCCTGCAGCCCACCGCGCCGGGCCCAGCCTTCGAGCAAGCGGAACAGCGCGTACCCGGCGAGCGCCCATGCCGCGCCCACCGCGAGCTCGCCTGCTACCAGGCCCGAGACCTGGCCGAACGACGCTCCGGCCGCGGCGTCGCGCGCAGCCTGCACGCCGCGCGTCAGGGGCAAGGCGTAGGAAACGATCTGGACAACGCCAGGCAGACGGCTGACCGGGAAATTGATCCCGCAGATGATCAGCAAGACGTAATAGACGATGTTGGCGATGATGATCGCGTCGCGCATCACGAGCCCGATGCTCCCGAACATCAAGCCGAGGCCCGCCGTGGTGGCCGAGATAAGCAGCACGCAGAAACCGAGCAGCACGAAGTTGGCGTGGTGCAGGTCGACGCCGAAGAGGACGACTGCGACGGCAAGACCGACCACCACTGTCGCGATCCCGTCGATGACGTTGACGACCGCGCGACTCAAAAACGTGACGAGGCGGTTGGAGGGTGAGGCGAGCAGCAGCGGCAGTGTCCCGTACTGGCGCTCGTTGGCCACGGTGGCGATCACGCCGAAGATCCCGGCGTTGGCCGTGAGCTGCAGAGCGTTGCCGAGAGCGAAGTACAGCGCGTTCTGCCGACCCGTCGCGTAGATCCCCAACTCCACGAAAAAGAGGATCTGGGTGATCGGAAGCAGCACCTTGTACGCGATGTACCCGCGGACCGACGCCCACTGGAACAAGGCCACGTACTGCAGGTACGTCGAACGGACGAAAACCCCGGCCTCAGCCCAGAGTCGGTTCATGCGAGGGCGAGCTGACCCGAGACGCGAGCCTCACGTTCCACGTTCGCGTAAAGAAAGTACGCGCCCACAAGGTAGGCGAGGCTCCACGCGATCGCGATGAGCCACCACGCGCCGAAGTCGCGCGGCCCTCCCGTCATCGTCGAGGCGTAGAGCGCGCGGACCGCCCACGTGGGCGCAAGCAGTCCCGCGACGCCCTGCAGCCACGGCGTCAGCACCGCGATCGGAAACATGAACCCGCACAGCACGTAGACGCCGAGCTCGAAGCCGTTGATCATGCTGAAGGCCCACCGCCACAGCGCGAACAGCGGCGTCAGCGCGAGAGCGATGCAGAAGAACGTGAGCGTCAACACGCCAAGCGAGATGACGAAGCGCCAGGCATCGAGGTGCGGGAACACCGCATGGAACCCGAAGTACGCGAAGGCCGCGGTCGGGAGGAAAGCGACCAACCCGAACATCAACGCGCCGCAGACCTTGCCCAGGATGATCACCCACAGCGGAGTCGGCACTCCGAAGATCTGCTCCAGCGTCCCGTTCCAGCGCTCGTCCTGGATGCCGTTGCCGCCGTCGATGTAGGCGACCGACCAGTAGCCGATCAACCCGCCGCCGAGCAGTCCGTACACCGTGTGCGAGGACGTCGCGCCTGGGCGGCTGAGCACAAACAAGCCGACCGACGCGAACAACAGCGGAAAGACGAACCAGTTGAGGTATGCCCACGGGCTGATCACGCGCATGCGGGTGCTGACCCTGAAGGCGCTCCACGCGGCCCTCGCCAGCGACCTCACGACTCACCGTCCCCGATCAGCTGCACGTACGCGTCTTCCAGCGTCGGCTCGCGCGAGCGGACCTTCTGGGGCGCGACGCCGTCAAGAACCGAGCTCAGCTGCGTCATGACGTCGGCGGGCCGGCTGCACTGCACCGTGACCAGCTGCGCGAGATCGCGGGTGTCGACCGCGACGGAACTGACACCCGGCAGCGCCTTCAGCCCCGCGATGCTCGCCGCCGGCATGCCCACGACCTCGAACTCGACGACGCCCTGGTCTTTCACCAGGTCTTTGATGCTGTCCGGCGTCCCCGCCGCAACTATCGCCCCGTCCCTGATGACCGCGATCCGGTCGCACACTGCGTCCGCCTCGAACATGTAATGGGTCGTGAGGAAGATCGTCTTCCCCGCGTCGGCGAGCTCGCGCACGATGCTGCGGAGCTCACGCGCCCCGACCGGGTCGAGGCCGATGGTGGGCTCGTCGAGAAACAAGACCTCGGGGTCGTTGAGCAACCCGCGCGCTAGGTGCAGGCGCTGCTTCATGCCCCGCGAGTACAGCTCGACCCGATCGCGCTCCCTGCCTTTCAACCCGAGTCGCTCGAGGAGCTCGGGGATGCGCCGGCGCGAGATGTCAGGTGGAACCCGATACAGGTCCGCGAAGTACCGCAGGTTGTCCAGCCCGGACAGGCGCCAGTAGAGACCACGCTCCCCGCCGAACACGAATCCGATGCGCCGGCGCAGCGCCCACTGGTCCTTGACGACGTCGAGCCCGAGCACCTTCGCGGCGCCGGAGGTGGGGAGCAGGAGGGTCGTGAAGATCTTGACCATCGTGGTCTTGCCGGCGCCGTTTGGTCCAAGAAGCCCGAACAGCTCGCCGCGCTCGATGGCCAGGTCGACCCCGCGCAGCGCCGCGCGCTCGACCTTCTCGCGCCGTATGAGGCCACGAGTGCTCCGGTAGGTCTTGCGCAGATCGCGTGCCTCGATGGCAGCTGAGGCCATGGCCCCATAAGCGTACTGAGTGCTATACGTGTCCCTGATGAACGAGTTCTTCGATCACCTCGGAGAGGAATGGGTCCAGGCGGCGGAACGAAGAGGCGTGACCATCGAGAAGCCCGAGCTCGACTCGGGCATTGCGCTCGAGCTGCTCGAGCTGGCTCGAGTCGCGGCCCACACGCAGGAGCGTCGCTTCGCGCCGCTCACGAGCTACCTCGCCGGCGTCGCCGCGGAACGATTGCGCGTGGCGAACGGGAGCGACCTCGAAGCCCTGGCGCAGTTCATCCTCGAGGTCAGGCAGAACCTGGAGCGCGAAGTCCCGATCTAGCGGACGCTGATCACCGGCAGCGAGCGGTAGCTCTGGATCGAGACCCGCGCGGCAACGGCCGAGCTCAGGTCTCGTAGGGCCTTCGCACCCGCGCTGTCGGGTCGCGAGGCCACCACCGGCGCGCCGGCATCGGACGCTTCCCGAACGGCCGCCTCGAGGGGAATGCCGCCGAGGTAGGGAACGCCCAGGCGCTTCGCCGCCTGCTCGGCGCGCCCGTGATCGAAGACGTGGTGCTCCTCCCCACACCGGCCGCAAACGAACCAGCTCATGTTCTCGACCAGCCCGAGCGGCGGCACGTTCAGGCCGCGGAACATCTGCAGCGCTTTGACCGCGATGCGCAGGGCCGCCTCCTGCGGCGTGGTGACGATGACGACGCCCGACATCGGGACCGCTTGCGCAAGCGTCAAGGACGCGTCGCCGGTGCCCGGGGGAAGATCGACGACCAGGTAGTCGAGCTCGCCCCACCACACGTCGCGGAGCATCTGCTCGATGGCCCGCGAGACCATCGGACCCCGCCACACCATCGCCTTGTCGGCTCCCGCAAGCAGGCCGATCGACATCAGCTTCACCCCGAACGCCTCGAGCGGGACGAGCTTCTGCTCCCTGACGTGCGGCTCCCCATCGACGCCCAGCAGCGCCGGAGCCGATGGTCCGTAGATGTCGGCGTCGAGCAATCCCACCTGGGCACCGGAGAGTTGGAGCGACACCGCGAGATTGGCCGCGATCGTCGACTTGCCGACGCCTCCCTTGCCCGACGCGACCCCGATGACGTGCTTCACGCCCGGGATCGCGCCCGATTGCACGCCGTGGTTCATCGGAGTCCTCACGTTGGCGGTCATCCGGAGGTCGACCGCCGTCACGCCTGGCATGCCCGACACGAGGTCGTGGGCAAGGGCCTGGAAGCGATCGCGTACGGGGCACGCCGGCGTCGTCAGCTCGAAGGTGAAGCTCACCTTGCCGTGCTCGCTGATCGCCAGGTCCTTGATCATGCCGAGGCTGACCACGTCGCGACCGAGGTCGGGGTCCTTGATCGCCGAAAGTACGGCCAGGACCTCGTCCTTATTGGGCACTGAAGATCACCGCTGCCCTCAGCGCCAGCACACCGATCAGCGCGAGCACCGACACGACGGCAGTGTCGAGGCGGATGCCGGCCAGGGTCGCGGTATTTCCAGATGCCACCGCCCGAATGTGTCCTCTCGCCTCGACCAGTGATGCGGCGATTCCGACCACGGCGAGGACCCATAGCGGAAGCCATACCCCGTTCTCCCGCCCCAGCGTGCCCGCGACGCCGACGGTGACGAAGAAGACGATCAGCAGCACCAGCTCCAGCGCGGAGAAATAGCCGTCGGCCTGGTGCAGACGGCCGAGGCTGATCGCGGCGGCGGGGCGGTTGCGGATGAGCAGCGCCAGCAGCGCCGCCGCCCCGCTCAGGCCGGAAGCCAGGAACAGGCCGCCGAGCGCCCAGGTGTCGCTCCACACGGGCTGGTTGCTGACGCTGAGCAGCACGCCGGTGTAGGACGCGACATAGAGGCCGACCAGCGCGCCCAGGACATTGAACCCTCGGTTGAGGAATAAGGGGATGAACGGACGATCACGGCTCAGCCACGCATCGACGAAAGAGACGAAAACGAAGAAGCCAAATATCGTGAGGGCCCATACCCCGACCGACATAGGCGACCAGTATTTGAAGTTGAGGGCAGTCTCCCCAGGCGTGACGTTTACGAGCATGTGCCAGAAGCGCAGCCAGCTCGCCTGCAGGTCGATGGTCAAGAGGAGCGGGCAGATCAACGTCAGCGGCCCGGCGACGAGGAAGGCGATGCGCGCCGCGGGCTCGTCGCGTGGATCGCCCGACAGGCGCAGCAGCGTGCCGATGACGTAAGAGCCGCCGGCGAGTCCCGCGAAGAAGAAGTAGAAGAGGATGTACCACGTCCACTGCGGTGCGCGGACGAAGTGCTCGGCGGCGAGGTACATCATCCCGCCACCCGCCTTCGGAACGCGATCAGGCCTCCGATCACGGCCAGCGCGGCCGTGATGGCAGCGCCGACGTAACCGCCGACGTTGTTCCGGCTCGGCAGCTTTGCGTTGTCGGCGTTGGGCAGGCCGTAGGTCTCGGGCTTGTCCATGAGCAGGAAGAATGCGTTCAGCCCGCCATAGACCTTGTCGTCACGTCCATAGAGCTGTGCCTGCGTGACCCCCTGCGTGTGCAGCGTCGCGAGTCGCGTGTCCGCCTTCTGCTGCAGCTCGGAGAGCGGGCCGAACATGATCGACTGCGTGGGACAGGCCTTGGCGCATGCTGGCTCGAGCCCGCCCTGCAGCCGGTCGTAGCACAAGGTGCACTTGTGGGCGGTGCCGGTCTGCGGATTCATGCCGATGACCCCGTAGGGGCAGGCCGCGACGCAGTTTCGGCAGCCGTTGCACACGTCTTGCTGGATGAAGACGGTGTTGAACTCGGTGCGGATGATCGCGCCGGTCGGACACACCTCCATGCAGCTCGCCTGGTTGCAGTGCTTGCAAACGTCCGACATCATCAGCCAGGCAGTGCCGTTGCCGGTGGCCACCGATTTGTCCGGAACCTGCTCGATGAACTTCACATGCCGCCAGTTCTGCGCGTCGAGCTGACCGGTGTTGTCGAAGCTGTCGGCAAGAAACTGAGGGCTGTCGCCCTGCAGCTGGTTCCACTCCTTGCACGCCACCTCGCACGCCTTGCAACCGATGCAGATGCTGGTGTCGGTGAAGAAGCCGTACGCCTGGCCGGCTTTGATCTCGGTGGCGATCTGGGTGGCCATGGTCAGAACCCCATCAGGTTGGGTGTGATCTTGGTAAAGCCGCGGTCACGAGCGTAGAGGTCGAGCGGCAGCACGCCGATCTCGTCGACCAGCGCAATCGTCTCGCGATCGACCTCGAGGTCGAAGCCCAAGAGGTACTGACGGCAGGTCTCGCAGGCCTCGATGCGCACATGTGGAAACAAAGCGCCGTGCGCGGACGGCTCGAGGCGAGAAAGGCCGCGAATCACGCTGCCCCGCTCGCCGGAGGTCGTCCCGAGCTCATTGAAGATCGGGAGCTTCGAGCTCGCGTCCTCGCCGCAGCCCGGGCACCTCATCCGCGCGTAACCCCACACGCCGCCGCACCTCGAGCACTGCAGCATCCGACGCCCGCCCGCGAGGTCTTCAGGCGCGGGCGCGAAGTAGCTGAGCTGCGGTGGACCGCCGCATTGAGAACAGTGGCGCTCGTCGCGCGGTCCGAGACATGCATCGCGAACCTCGGCCACGGCTTCGAGGACCGGTCCTAGCGAGGCGCGAGCGAGAAATCGCTCGACGAGCGGCTGGGCGTCACCGCGCACCCAGGCTTCGAGCATCTGGCGCGCGTCTTTTCGTTCGAGATGCCCGATCAGCTCCGAGCGCATGCGTTCTGGCCCGAGGGCGAGGCTCACGTCCAGCACGGGCGGGACGACGACCTCCGCGGCGTACGACACCAGCTGCGAGGCGCCCGGCGCCGCGGTCGCGGCCTCATGGAAGACCTTCTCCTGGACCCCGAGAAGCGCGCCATAGAAGTCGAGCAGCTGCCGCGCATAGCCATGTCGCGACCGGAGCTGGGCGACCCGGCGCCTTCGTTCCAACCACACGTCGGTCGCGACGAGAGTCGCAGCCATCACATCTTCTCCAGGTTGACGAGAAAGGCCTTGAACTCGGGCGTGCGCGCGTTGGCATCACCCACGAAAGGAGTCAGCGCGTTGGCGAGCCAGTACCGCCCCTGGCTCGGATCGCTTTCCGCGGAAAGCCCGACGTATCCCCAGTGGATCGGAATGCCGATCTGGTAGACCTTCTGCCCGGCGACCGTCATCGGCCCCAGCCGTTTGGTCACGAGCGCGAGAACTTCGACCTTGCCTCGCTTCGAGGACACGCGCACCGCATCGCCGCTCTTGATCCCCTTCGTCTGCGCCAGCTCGAACGGAATCTCCACAAACGGTTTGGGCTGGAGCTGGACGAGGTGCGGGATGTGCTGCGTGACGTAGTGCTCGTGCTCGGTGAGGCGATAGCTGGTGGCGATGTAGGGAAATTCCGACGCCGTGCCGAAGCGGTTCGGGCGGCCCGCCGCCTGGTCGTACAGGAAAGCCACCGGCGACGCCGAGTTGGTCGCGTGCAGTGGGTTCTGCACCGGCGACTCAATCGGCTCGTAGTGCTCCGGGAAGGGACCGTCGACCATGCTGTTGCTGAACAGGCGGCCGACGCCCTCGCCGTTCATGATGAACGGCAAGTACGCGTTGGGGTCGTGCGGACCCAGCGCGGCCGGGTAATCGGGCACGTCACCAACCCACCTGCTCCCATTCCACGTGATTCCAGGACGCGCCGGATCCCAGGCCTTGCCGTCGAGGTCCGCGGAAGCGCGGTTGTACATGACGCGGCGATTCAGCGGCCAGCTCCACGCCCAGCCGGCATAGAAGCCCATACCGGTGGGGTCGTTCTTGGCCGGATCCTGGATCCCGTCGCGCCGCTTCATCAGGTTGCCGGAGTCGGGGTAGCTGCCGGTGTAGATCCAGTCCCCGGCAGTTGTGGTGCCGTCATCCTTCAGGTTTGCGAAGCTGGTCATCTGCTTGCCCGTGGCAAGGTCCTTCCCATTGATCTCTTTGGCGATCTCATCCAGCGTTGGCTTCTTGGGGTCGGCGTAATCGAGCGTCAAAGCCATGATCGGGTCCGGGAACTTCCCTCCAGCTGACGTGTACAGCGCCTTCACCCGCGAGAACAGGTCGGCCAGGATCCAGTGGTCGTGACGCGACTGACCTTGCGGCGGCAGGACCTGGTCTTTCCATTGGGACCAGCGACCGCTGTTGACGAACGATCCGTCCTTCTCGATCCAGTGCGTGGCGGGAAGGAAGAACACCTCGGTCTGCACCGAGGCTGCTTCGACACCAGGCGCGTGCCAGAACTCAGAGGACGTCGTCGGCAAAGCGTCCATCACCACGAGCCACTTCAGGTTGCCGAGCGCCTCGCGAACCTGGTTGCTGTCGGGCCCGATGCTCGCTGCCGTCATGCCCGACAGGATTACGCCCTCCATCTTCTTCTTGAGCGCCTGGTCGTAGATCGTCATCCACGACGCGTTGCTGGCCGGTTTGGGGACAAAGTCGAAGGCGAACTCGTTGTCTGGGGTCGCGGCCTTTCCGTACCAGGCCACGAGCAGGCTCGTCAGGAACTTCTTGTAGTTGGTGCCGAAGAAGTTCCAGGAGTGCTGATCTGATTTCTTGGGCGCGCTCTGGGCGACGTAGTCGTCGCGGTTGACCTGCCCGGGTGCGGGTATCTTGAGGTAGCCCGGCAGAATCTCCCACGAGATCGCGTGGTCGGTGTTGCCCTGGATGTTGGCGTGACCGCGCTCGGCGTTCATGCCACCACCCGGCCGGCCCATGTTGCCGAGCAGCAGCTGCAGCACCGCGCCGGAGCGGATCAGCTGCCCGCCCGTGGTGTGGTGGGTCAGCCCGACGGCATACACGATGGTCATGACCTTGTCCGGCTTTCCCATCTGTCCGACCAGCTGTGCGACTTTGTTGAAGTCGTCGACAGGGATGCCGGTGATGCTCGAGACCATCTCTGGCGTGTACCGCGAGTAGTGCTTCTTCATGAGCTGGAAGACCGACTGCGGGTCCTGGAGGGTCATGTCCCGCAACGCGAACCCGGTTTCCGGATCCGTCTGGTAGGCCCAGGTCGAGATGTTGTAGCTCCGCTTGGCCGAGCTATAGCCGGAGAAGAGCCCATCGTTGAAGGCGAAGTCTTTGTTCACGATGAAGGAAGCGTTGGTGTAGTTGCGCACGTACTCGTCGTGGAAGAGATTGTTCTGCAGCACGTAGTTGATCAAGCCGCCGAAGTAAGCGACGTCGGTGCCTGTGCGGATTCGGAGGTATGTGTCGGCGACCGCCGACGTGCGCGTGAACCGCGGGTCGGCGTGGATGATCTTTGCGCCGCGGTCCAGCTTGGCGCGCATGAACCATTGGAAGCCGACCGGGTGGGCTTCAGCCGGGTTGGCGCCGTTGATCAGGATCAGGTCGGTGTTCTTGATGTCGCGCCAGTGGTTGGTCATCGCTCCCCTTCCGAACGTGGCGGCCAAACTGACCACCGTGGGGCCGTGTCAAACCCTGGCTTGCTGTTCTAGATGGACCAGTCCCAGGCCGCGCATCACCTTGGTGGCGAAATAGCCCTCCTCGGAGCTGAACGCGGCACCTCCCGCGAAGGCGATGCCTTCGGTGCGATTGACGGTGTTGCCGTTAGCGTCGGTGGCAACGAACGTCGCGTCTCGCGACACCTTGATGTTCTGCGCCACCTTGTCGAGGACGAAATCCCACGTGACGGACTTCCACTCCCTCGCGCCAGGGGCACGATACTGCGGCGATTCGACGCGCCGGGGTGAGATGGCGAGCTGCATGGCGGTGGCGCCCTTCGGGCAGAGGCGGCCTTCGTTGACAGGGCTGTCGGGGTCGCCTTCGATCTGGAGGAGCTGGGTGGTCCCGTCCGCGTTCTGCCTCGTGTAGGCGACCAGCGAGCAGCCGACCGCGCAGTAGGGGCAGACCGAGTGCGATTCCTTGGCGCCGGCGATGCGGAGGCTTTGCTTGATCTTGGTCGATTCCGCGAGTGCATCGTCGAAGCCAAGGCCCACGGCAGCGAGCGCGCTCACACCGGCGGCACTCACCTTGAGGAACTCCCGACGGGAAACCCTGGGCATCCTCTACTCCCGAACGACAGTGAAGCTAACTCAGTTTGATTCGCCCAGTCAAGTAACGCTACCCCGTCGACATCAACAGGTCGCTGCGATCGTCGGGGTCGGGGTTGCGCAAGAGGTCAATGAGTCGCTCGTCCCAGGGGACGATCACCCCGGTCACGCCGGCGTCCTCCTGCTCCCGCATCGCGAGCGCCCATGACGCGCGGTCAGCCGGCATGGATATCGTCACCCACTTTTCATTCGCCGGGAGCTCCATCAGGACCCGGCCCCGGCTGAGACGGTCGAGCTGGTCGGAGTTCCGAGCGCTCGGCGTCCGCAGCTTGATCCGCTCCGTGACGGCCGCGATTGCGCCAAGGACAACCCACTGCGCCTCAGTGTCACCGTCAACCTCGAGCATCTCCGCACCTGCGGCGTCGAGGGCTCGCGCGTTGGCAAGAAAATCGCCGGCGTCGCCGATCGACGCCCGGATGACGACGCCGACCTTGATCATTAACGCCGCGTTTTCAGCTGGGCCATCGGGTTGGTCGGGTTCATGCTCTACTTCTGAACATAGAACGTCTGAGCGAGTTGATGCCGCTTGCCGAGACGCTCGGCATCCGCAGCGACGAGTACACGCCGGAGCGCGTGGTGCTGTCGCTCGCATGGTCTGAGTCGCTCTGCACGGCGGGTCGGATCATGCACGGCGGGGTCATCATGGCCCTGGCGGACTCAGCCGGCGGCGCTTGCGCCTTGCTCAACCTGCCCGACGGTGCGATCGGGACTTCCACCATCGAATCGAAGACGAACTTCATCGGAGCTGTGCGCAAGGGACGCGTCACCGCAACCGCGACACCTCTTCACCGCGGCGGCACCACCATCGTCGTCGAGACCGAGGTGCGCGACGACTCTGGGAAGCTGGTGGCGAAGGTGACCCAGACTCAGCTCGTCCTGCAACCTCGCCAATAACGCGATAGTCCGGACTATCCGAACTTCTCGCAAACGAAAACCCGCGTTAGTCCGGACTATCGCGAGGGGAGGCGGGCCTAGCGCTTTTCCGCCGCCACGAACTTTTCCCGCAGCTCACGCTTCAGCTCTGACGACTCGAGCGACGCGCTGAGATGTCCGGCGACCGATCTCTTGAGTCGGTCGGGCAGCAGCTTCTCGAAACTCGCGCGAGCCTCCTGCGGCCCGGCGATGTAGAGATGCATGTATGCGCCTGAGCTCATCTCCCGCTCAACCGTCTTGACCGCGCCCTCCAGGTTCTGCTTGGCCGTGTTCTCGGCCTTGCGCTGGTTGCTCGCCGCCGATGTGCCGCCGGCGCGGCTGTGCCTGACCTGAGCTCCGTCGACCTGCTCGAGCGGAATGATGTCTTCGAGGATGGCGCCGAACGTGCGCGCGTGCTCCTTGTCGACGACAGCGATCAGCGCGGGCGGATAGTGCTCCAGCTGACGCATCACCGGCGCGAGCAGAAGCTCTCCCACCTCCATTCGCTCGTCGGTCTCGTCGCGCAGCTTGACCAGCTCGAGCACGCCGTGCGGCTCGTCCGCGAAACCGGCGAACGCGGGGCTGCCCGCCGGACGTACCGAGGCGACATGGTGGCGAAGCCTGCGCATCTCGTACTCCATGAGCTCTCGGTCCTTGGGCGCGAGCCTGTTGCTGTAGCGGTGGAGCAGGTCGCGAAACTCGATGTCGTAGAAGCGGGGGTCGTACCCTTCAGAGCGCGCGGGCAAGAAGATGCTCACCGCGCGGTTTGAGGCCCGACGCAGCCGCGGCGCGAGGACGAAGATCGCCAGCAGCGGGCTGTAGTTGGTCATTCGACAATCTTGATCCGTTGCCGAGTCGCCGTAGAGTGGGCCTTGGCCGTGTACGAAGACGAAACCCAGATCGCCTGGACTGTGGTGCCCCGGCATCTTCCGGTTGTGGGATCCGACGGGTCAGACCTTGGAACCACCGAGTCGGTGCTGGGCGACGAGGCGGAGGACATCTTCCACGGCATCGTGCTCCGGCGTGGCAACGGCAAGCTGGTCGAGGTCGCCGCCGACCGGGTCACCAGGATGACCGAGCGGCACGTGATCACCGACCTGACAGAGACCGAGGCCGAGTCACTGCCTCCCTACAGCCGGGGCTAAACCGCGGAGGCCTGCTTGGCCTCGATCTTGCGAAAGAACTCCATCCCTTGCTCCACTGTGGGCACCGACAGGACGTTGCCGGCGGCAAACTCCGCCGCGCCGTCCCAGTCTTTGGCCCGAATGCGCGCCGCCGCAGCGTCTCGGTCGTAGGAGGTCTGTCTGAGATGGACCTCGGGACCAAGCATCGCCCAGTACGCGCCGGGCAGGCCGTATGGCATGCCCACGCTGCCGGCGTTGACCACACGCACGCGACCGACCATGCGGTCGAACTGCATGTGCGTGTGGCCGCAGACCACAACGCTCGCGTCGACGCCGGCGAGCAGCATACGCATCCGGTCCACGGGCGTCTCCACGGTCATCACGTCCATGTCGTTGCGCGGAGTCGCATGGCAGAAGAGCACTCGCCCGAGTCCCTCCACACCATCGATTTCGATCTTGTCTTCGAATGACGCCAGGAAATCGCGATGACGGCTCGAGATCTGTTTTGCGCACCAGTCGACGAAGGGACCCGGCATCACCCCTCGAACCTTGCCGTCGAATTCCTCGATCAGGCCGCGATCCGCGTTGCCTCGGACGAAACGCGCTCCACCGAGTGTCATCAGCAGGTCGATCGTCTCCGCCGGCATCGGACCTGACGCCACGTCGCCGCAGAACAGCATCAGGTCGGGGCGCTCCACGTGGACCTCGGCGAGCACGGCCTCGAGCGCTGGCAGGTTGCCGTGGATGTCCGAGATGGCCGCGACGCGCACTTGCGTCAGGCCTGCAGCGACCGCGCGCGCGCCTCGGCCGTGTCGCGGTCGGGATAGGGTCCGTCGAGCCTCACGCCCTCTGCCTTGCCTTGCTCGTCTATCTCGGCGCTGATGACATACCAGCGCTTTCCGAGATGAAGCACTCCGTGGTGCTGCTCGGCGCTCCAGCTTTTCGGCGTGATGCCGACCCTGTCGGAAGTCCCACCCAAACCGAAAATCAGTCTAAGGTTCGGCGGCTGCGACCGTGCGATTAGCCTTCGCGGCGTGAACAGCGCGCCTGTCGGCATCTTCGACTCGGGCGTCGGTGGACTTTCCGTGCTGCGCGAGATCCGCGCCGCGATGCCTGCCGAATCGATCGATTACGTCGCCGACTCCGCCAACGCGCCCTGGGGCGACAAGCCTCCTGGGTACGTGCGCGATCGCGCCGTGTTCATCTCCGGCTTCTTGGTCGAGCAGGGCATCAAGGCCGTCGTCATCGGGTCCAACACCGGCACGGCGGGCTCCGCCGAAGCTCTGCGCAGCACCTTGACGATTCCGGTCGTGGGCATCGAGCCCGGAATCAAGCCGGCGGCGGCTGCAACCCGGTCTCGCGTGATCGGCGCGATCGTTCCAGCCGCGGTGAGCGAGTCCGACCGGCTGGCCTCGCTGCTCGATCGCTTCCGCGGCGACGTGAAGGTGATCGTCCAACCGGTGCCCGGTCTCGTCGAGCACGTGGAGCGGGCCGACCTTGACAGTCGCGAGCTGCGGCAGATGGTCGAGGGCTACTTGCGGCCGATGCTCGATGCCGGAGCCGACGCGATCGTGCTCGGCTCCACGCACTATGTCTTTCTCAAACCGCTGGTCGCCGAGATCGCCGGCCCGAACGTGAGCTTGATCGAGACCGGCGCCGCGGTTGCGAGACAGCTCGCGCGGGTGCTGGACGAGCGCGGCCTGCGGGCTGACGGCAAGAGTGGAGTCGAACGGTTCTGGACAAGCGGGGATCCAACGGCGTCTCGGCGCGTCATCTCCGCCCTGCTCGGACGAGAGGTCTGGGTGGAGAAGCTGCCCGAGGGTTAGGCGTGCGGCCGGAGCGCGACGTGTCCGAACTCGAGCTCGCAGTCACGCTCTAGGATCGCCGCTACACCATTCGACTGCGCCTCGATCGCGGTGCGATCCTTTCGCTTCAGCGGCCAGTAGGCGTCGACGCGCACGAGCAGACGCTTGCCTTTGGGGCGCCGCTCCCACACACCGGCCACGCGACCGCCGCGAAGGACCACAGAGAAAGGCGATACGGTCCCTGGCACCGCCCCGGCGACGGGCGTGCCCGGAACGATGAGCTGCTCGCGAGGAAAGGAGCCCACGACGAACACGTCGAAATGCGGCAACAGGTGCACCACGTCCCCTGCTCCAGCGGCCTCGACGTCGTCGTCCGATGCGAGCGCCCAACGCTTCTCGCCCTCGACCGCGACCTCAAGCAGCTCGTCCGACACCGCGTCGATCAGCCGCTTGACGAGGGCCGGCGCCATGTTGAACCAGCGCGAGAACTCGGCGGCCGTGGATGGACCGTACGCACGGAGGAATCGCCGCAGCGCAAACTTTCCGCCCTCCTCCGGATCGATCTCGCGCCATTGCGCCCAGTCCGCCAGGCGGACGAAGGTGCTGCGACCTCCATCGCCGGGTCCATAGCAGACCAGGCCGGCCGAGGCCGCCCAACCCAGGGCCATCGGCCAGTTCCGGTATGTGCCCATCCAGCCCTGGTTGGTCTGGATCGCCCAACCTCCGACCCTTTCTTCCAGCGCGGCCTCCAGCTCGACGCGGGTGATGGGCTCGGGGCCGACGATCTCGCCGATCGCTCGCACCACCGACTCGAACTCATCCGCCGGGATGCCGGCGCGCTCGAGCCTGCGCGGGTCGCCAGAAGAAGAACGCAACCGGTTGGCCGCCATCCAGTAGGGCACTTCTTCGGCCGGGAACAGGTGGAGCGTGCCCCTGACTCCCGGGATCTTCACCAGAGAGCGATCTTGCCAGAGCGCCCTGCGGATATCCTGCCGCGTGATGTCTCGGACGCGAAGGCCGATCATCAGCTCCGCGCTGGCGGCGACCTGGGCGTGGGCGCCGCAGATGTCGGAGACGGTCTGCACCATCCGTCCGGGCGGCGCGGGCTCGAGCAGGTGATGGCGGCGCAAGCGGCGCGCGATGACCTGCGGCCAAGTCAGTGAGGAACTTGCAAAAACCTTACGTCTCACACAGAGAATTCTTAGGGACGGCTCGCAGCGTTTGCGGCCATGAGAGGCGTCGCGCGTCTGGCGATCGTGGTCGCGGGGGTCGCGTTGATTGCCCTCGGCCCGGCGAGCAGCGTGGCCCAAGCCCGCACCGCAAGCGGCACCACGCGTCAGACGGCGCCACCGGTGTCACTCGCGGTCGCCGGCACCCAGCAGCTGCTCAAGTCGATCGACCAGCTGACGACGCGAAGCCCGATGGCCCTCACGGCGGCAGTGGAGCCGATCGTCGACGGCAGCGGCGGCTCGGTCGGCGTCGCTTTGATCGAGCTTGGCGGCTCGGCACCGCTGGTATGGAGCTACAACGGCGGCGAGGTCTTCACCGCTGCGAGCACGTACAAGCTGGCGGCGCTGATGCTCGAGGCTGAGAACATCGCCACTGGCGCGGTCGACCCGAACGGCCTCGTCTGCTACCAGGACTCCGACTACGAGGACGGCTGGTTCGACGACTACTCCGATGGCATGTGCTACACGCGCACCGAGCTCGCGCAGCGCGCCGGGCTTTACTCCGACAACACCGCTGGGCACATGCTGGTGCGCGACGTGGGCGGCGCGGACGCACTGAACGCGTGGGCTGCCTCGGTCGGCGCCAAGGACTCGGTTCTGTACACCGACAACACGACCACGGCTTCGGACCTTGCCGCGCTTTGGGCCGCCGAGGCGAAGGGATCCCTGGGTGGGACAACAGCCCAGGCGTGGCTGTAT
>DASYZS010000190.1:0-4465 GCA_035945895.1 Candidatus Dormiibacterota bacterium
TGCTGGGCGAGGTCCAGGACCTCTGCGATCGGGTCGCGATCATGAGTCACGGTTTCGTGCGAGCCCAGGGAAGCCTTCTGGAGCTGGTCAGCTCGGACGAGTATCGCTTCGACCTGTGGCCAGGGGACGCGGCGCGTGCCCGTCGCGCGTTGTCGGCGCTGCCGGGCATCACCGTGCTTGACGGCAGCAGCGCGGCGCGGCTCGAGGTCACGTCGGATCGCGACGTGAGCGAGCTCGTGACCATGACGCTGGTGTCGGAGGGAATCGGCGTCCGCGAGCTGCGAAGGTGCGCTCGTAACCTCGAGGACTTCTTCCGCGACGTCACCGCTCGAGGCGCGGTCGCGAGCTGACCATGCTCAGGGCAATCGTCTGGAACGAGCTCGAGAAGGTGCTGCGCAGGCGATGGCTGCTGATCGGACTGGTGACGTTAGCGGTCGTCGGCATCGGGCTTTCGCTCGAGCTTGTACAAACACAGCCGGGCGATTGGAAGGTCCAGGCCTCCACCCAGATCGCGGAGATGCGGTCGGCGGAGGCCATGCTGCAGCAGCCTCCGCCCGGGCTCCCCGCGAATTTTCAGTCCCAGGTCAACGCTTCGATCGCCGCCCAGATGGCCGCCGAGCAGTATCTGCTCGACCACGACATCCCGCCATCTGACTGGTTCCCGGTCGGACGAGCGATCGGCTCGATCCTCAAGACCGGCTTCGGGTTTCTAATCCTTCTGTTTGGGTGGCTGGCGGCCGAGTCCATCGCGCAGGAGCGAGCCGATCGAACGCTGGGCTCACTCCTGAGCCGGCCCGTGTCACGTCTTCGGGTTCTGGCGGGCAAGGCAATAGCCCTGCAGTTGATTGCCACAGCCGTCCTGCTCGCGGCGATGGTGCCGGTCTATCTCATCACCGGGCTTCAGCACGGGGGCTGGACCGCGCTCGCGAACCCGGTCATGGTCCTGCAAGATCCGGCCAAAGGAGTGGCGGCCGGCAATGTCGCGCTGCTGCCGACCTGGCTTTACGTCGCGGTCGCGGTGGCAATGTCGCTCGCCGCCATCCTGGTGGCCCTGGCGCTGGGCATGCTCGTCTCGGTGATCGTGCGTGGGCCGGGTCTCGCCGTGGCCGGCACTCTGGGGGCCCTGCTTGTGCTGCAGCCGCTGGCCGCCATGGCCAAACTCAGCCTGAACGACCCGACATGGCTTCACTACACCTTCCTGCCCTACCTGAGTCCTGCCAACGAGCTCACGAGCGAGCCGACGATCGGGCTGGGGTATTCATCGGTGAGCTTGAGCCTCTGGATCCTCGTTCTGTGGGCGGTTGCGCTGGGAGTGGTCGCGGCGGCGTTTTTCGCCAGGAGAACCGAGACGGCCTAGAGTCTTACGGCCGTGATCGTCAACGTCTGTCCAGCCGCTGTTACGAAGGCCCCGCCCGACGCCGTGTGGGAAGTGATCGCATCCTTCGACCGGTGGGCGGTATGGACCGACGCGGTGGTGGCGGGCGTCGATCCGCCCGGACCTATCCAGTCGGGGCAGCTCGTTCGGCTGCATGCACCTCGGCTGACCTTCCTGAAATTCACCATCGATATCGGCGACATCGACCCGCAGCGCCGCTGGATCGATCTCGTCGCGCGCTTTCCCTTCGGCATCGTGAACCAGGAGCACCTGACACTGACAGAGACCGAAGGAGGCGGAACCCTCGTCCGGTTCAATTGAGACTTTCATCTCCCGCCCGGGTGGCGGGGCCGGCTCGTGCAGCTCATCCTTGGAGGGGAGCTTCGGCGCGGACCTGAGCAGTCTCTGCGCGACCTGATCCGCGCCGCGGAACGGGTCTAGTCGGAGGTTGAGCCAGAATTCAGCCCGTGGCCGCCGTCTCCACGAGGCGTCGCGTGATCGCGATCGGTTCGGTGGTGTTGCTCGCTTTGCTGGCGGGCGCGGCGGACCGCTCGGGCGGCGGCGCGACCATTCCCATCCCGCGCCTGCCGCTGGTCGTCGCGGGCCAGACCATCTTCTGGCTGGCGCTCGCGACCGCCGTCGGCTACTTCTTCCTCCTCATCTATGTGCTGGTCACCGACCGCTCGATACCACTGACGGAGCCGCCGCGTAAGCGGTCGCTGTTCACGTATCTGCTGGTGCTCGTGCCGACGCTTTTGATGGCCACCCTCCTGTACCTGCGCCGGCAAGGGCCTGGAAACTCGATCCTGGGCCGGTTCGGCCTGGGCGCTCCGCCGCCCCCGGTCGACGCCGGTCCAGGGAATGCCCTGCAGGGTCCGGACACTGTCTGGCTCAGCCTGGCCCTCGCGTCGCTGATCGCCGTCATCTTCTTGACGTGGCTGTTCTGGCCCGCACGCCAGCGGCCGCGCCCTCGACGCCGGCTCGTCGCCCAGGAAACAAAGCACCCGATGGTCGAGGCGGTCGACGACACCATCGACGCGCTGCGTGCGATCGCCGATCCGAGGCAAGCGATCATCGCCGCCTATTCAGCGATGGAATCCTCTCTGATACGCGCCGGCGTTCATCGCAAGAGATCGGACACACCGCTCGAGTTCGTGTCGCGCGCGCTGACGTCAGTGCTCGGCATATCGATCGACGCCGGTCGCCTCGCCTACCTGTTTGAGTTCGCGAAGTTCAGCATGCACGACGTCGACGAGTCCATGCGTTCGGACGCCATCGGCGCGCTGCTGAACATCCGCGCACGAGTCACCGCGACCGTCTCGACGTGAGCATCGTCACACCGGTTGGGATTGAAGATGGGCGCCGACGGCTCAGACGCCGAACGGTGACCGGCGCCGCCGTGGTCGTCGCGATGGCCACCGTCGCCGCGATCGCGGCCTTGATCCTGTTCGCTCAGCACGCGTCGACGGTGCTGCGCGTGTATTTCGCGGTACTGGGACTGTTCATCGGACTGCAGGCTGTCCGGAACTTCGCCGCCTACACGTTTGAGCGTGAAGCCGCGACCGCTGGTCGCGCTCGCCCGCCCCGCGGCAGAATCCCGAACTGGCCGGCGGAGCTGTTCGAGCTGGAGTCGCGCGTCACGCTGGCGAAAGTGTCCGCCTTCGACTACCACAGTCGACTTCGTCCACTCCTCCGCGAGCTGGCCGCCCAGCGCCTCGCGGCGCGCTGGAACATCGACCTTGCGACGCAACCTTCGGCGGCGCGCCCTCACGTCCGCGATTCGTTGTGGGCCGAGCTGCAGGACGGTCCGGTCGACAATCGCGACCTTCGCTATGTTCCGGGACCGAGCCTGGCGAGAATTCGCGACCTGGTCGCTGACCTCGAGGCGATTTGAGCACGAGCAGCGCCATCGCCGGCCTGACCGACAACTGCGCGCGCATCCTCGACGAGATCGAGCGTGCGGTGGTCGGCAAACGCGAGGTGCTGAAGCTGCTCCTGATGTCGCTCCTGTGCGACGGCCACGTTTTGATCGAGGACTATCCCGGGCTGGCCAAGACGTTGATCGCTCGGAGCTTCGCGGCGGTCACCGAGATGCAGTTCACCCGGATTCAGTTCACGCCCGACCTGATGCCGTCGGACATCACTGGCAGCTCGATCTACGACCAGCGCTCCGCCGAGTTCGTGTTCCGCCCGGGGCCGGTCTTCACGAACCTGCTGCTCGGCGATGAGATCAACCGAGCGCCGGCGAAGACGCAGGCGGCATTGCTCGAGGCCATGCAGGAGCGCCAGGTCACCATCGAGGGCGAGACGAGAGGACTGACGAGCCCGTTCCTCGTGATCGCAACGCAGAACCCGATCGAGTACGAAGGCACTTACCCGCTGCCGGAAGCTCAGCTCGATCGCTTCCTGGTCCGGCTTGGCATCGGCTACCCGTCGCGCGACGACCAGCAGGCGATCCTGCAGAGGCGCGCGGAACGCACGAGGGACGAGGTCGACCTCAAGCCCGTGATCGACAGGGAAACGCTGCTCCGAATGCAACGTGAGATCGAGCTCGTGCATGTCGCCGACAGCGTCGCGTACTACATCGTCGACGTCGTCGAGGCGACCAGGGTGAGCCCCAGCGTGCAGGTGGGTGCCAGCCCGCGGGGTGCGCTGGCGCTCTTCAAGCTGTCGCGCGCCAACGCGGCGCTCGACGGCCGCGATTAGCTGACGCCGGAAGACGTGAAGGCGGTGGCGGTGCCGGCGCTGGCGCACCGGCTCACGCTTCGGCCGGAGATGTGGGTGCGACGGCTGCGAGCGGAGGACGTCGTGGCCAGCTGCCTCGACTCCGTTCCGACACCGCCCGCGGAGCCGGATCCGCAGCGTTGAAGTTTCAGGTCAGGCCGTCCTCCAAGCTCGTCGCCTACGCGGTGACCGGAACACTGTTCCTGGCGACCGGCGTGGCGCTTGCTCGGGTCGAGGCGAGCGAGATCGGCGTCGTCTTCCTGGCTGCGGCCGTGATCGGGCTTGCGCTCGCCCGCCAACCGAGTCTTGCATTGAGGGCGCGCCTGGTCGAGGAAACCGTGCTGGAAGGCGCACCTGCCACGCTGG
>DASYZS010000191.1:0-9373 GCA_035945895.1 Candidatus Dormiibacterota bacterium
GGCACGGACCCGGTGCTGATGCTCGAAGGTCCCATCCCCGGGACCGCGGCGGTGCTGAAGAAAGCCGGGCTCGAGCTGAGCAGCATCGACCTGTTCGAGGTCAACGAAGCCTTCGCGTCGGTGGTGCTGGCGTGGCAGAAGGAGACGGGCGCCGACCTCGACAAGACCAATGTCAACGGTGGCGCGATCGCGATGGGACACCCGCTGGGTGCGTCCGGCGCCATCCTGATGAACCGCCTGCTCTACGAGCTCGAACGCCGCGACCTGCGCTACGGCCTCCAGACGATGTGCTGCGGCGGCGGCCTCGGGACCGCGACGATCATCGACAGGGAGGTCGAATGAAGACTCAAACCTTCTCGTCCATCGCGGAGCTCCGGCCCTATCTGATCCGACCGACTATGAAGGCTCGGTTGATCAACGGCGCCCGGGCGACCTTGGCCGTCATCGACATCGAACCCAATGGCACGGCGGAGGAGCACCATCACGAGAACGAGCAGCTCGGGCTGATTGTCGCCGGAGCGCTGACTCTGAACATCGCCGGCGAGGCGCGCGAGCTGCTGCCGGGCGACGTCTACCAGATCCCCAGCCACGTGCCGCACGACGCGAAGGCCGGACCCGATGGTGCGACGGTGGTCGACGTCTTCATCCCCATTCGCGCGGATTGGGAGAAGCTACCGAGAGGAGAGCCGTCGTCTCCGGATTGGCCTGGATAACGCCGGCGAGTCCAGGACGTAGCGCAGCAGGCGCTTCTCCCAGCGTCCTGTGCCCTGCACCCCGATCCGGGGCGTGACGAATACACGCCGGCGCTTTACACCATCGTCGACGACATAGAGGTCCGGCGGTTTCAGCAGCGCTCCGTTGAGCGCACGGTCGATGCGCAGCGCGCGGGTGACAAGCCCCGGTCCGCCACACCGTCCCACGCCGGGTCCAGGCTCGAGCGCCCGCACCAGGACCGCCTGGGGCACGCCTGCTTCGCGCGTGACGAAGTTCAGGCACCAGTGCATGCCGTAGGTGAAGTAGACGTACGCGTGTCCCGGCTCTCCGAACATGACCTCCGTGCGCGCGGTGCGCCGGCCGCCTCGCGAGTGCGCCGCCAGGTCGTCGGGGCCTAGGTAAGCCTCGACCTCGACGAGCCGGCCCCACAACACCTGGCCCTCGAACTCGCGCACCAGCACCTTGTCCAGCAGGTCGCGCGCCACGACCATGGTGTCGCGCGCGAAGAACGAAGGCTCGAGGACCTGGCCGTCAGGTAGCGCTCGGCTCAGGTAGGGGTCTCTCCAACCTCTTCTTGGCGGCGTGGCGCCGGCGCTTGTCTACGTACAGAGCCTTGTCCGCGGCTTGATACATCGCCTGCCAGTCGAGTCCCTGCCGCCACGCGGTGATGCCGATGCTGAACTCCACTCGCACCGGCAGTTTGGCTGTCCGGTTCAGGTGCTCGAGCGCCTCGCGGACTCGAATCCCGACCTCGCGCGCATCGCGCTCGTCGGCGTCGGGCATCGCGACCCCGAACTCGTCACCGCCAAGCCTCCCGCAGGTGTCGGTCGCGCGCACCGCGCGCTGCAGCTCGTTAGCCAGGACGCGGATCGCCTCGTCGCCGACGTGGTGCCCATAGGTGTCGTTGATCTCCTTGAGATTGTCGAGGTCGATCATCATCAGCGCGAGCCGCCGCTTGTGACGTTCCGCCGACGCCACGGAGCGATCGATCGCGCGCTCGAACTCGGGCCGGTTGGCGAGCCCCGTTAGGTAGTCCGTCCGCGCTTCCTTGGTGTGCTGACGTGCGCGGTCGAGAGCCACGGCGACATGGTCCGCAACCGCTGCCACGAACTCCAGGTCGCTGGACTCGAAGGTGCGGGGCGAGCGCGTCGCCACGGTCATTGCGCCCAGGAGCACGCCTTTGGTCCGCAGCTCGGCGCGGATGGCCAGCCATTCACCGGCGATCCGGTCGACGCGCGACTCCGCGGGACCGGACGAGACCTCGACGACCCTCGTCGCGCCCGAACGCCCCGACTCCGAGAACTCCTCCTCCTCGCCCGGCTGCATGCCGATCGTCTTGGCCAGGCGCAGACGAGCCCCCTCGCGGATCCACACGGCGCCCGCCTGCAGGCCGAGCACCTTCAGCGTCTCGCGAAGTCCGACCTCGGCGATCTCGTTGACGTCGAGCGAGCGCCCCAGGGCGCTGGCGATGTGATAGAGCCCGTGGAGCTCGGTCTGGCGCGCGCGGTGCTTGCTCTCCGTGAAGTCGAGGTAGCCTCGGATGAAGCTCGAGTTCAGCTGCTCGACGACCGCACCCAGCCGGCTCTGCGCGAGGAGCAGGACCTCGTCCGAGTAATCGCTGGCCCCGACCTCGTCGGTGATCCTGGCGATGACGGTGCGGCGGAAGACCGCCAGGCCTTCCATCACCGACTCAAGGGGCACGCCCTTTTCGGCGTAGCGCCGGGCGAACTCGCGAGCCTGGGTGTAGTACTCGTGCCAGGGCAGCTTCGAGTCCGGGCGGAGGGACTGAAACAGGGCGCGGAGGAAGGCCGTCGACATGCGCACCAGCTCCTCGCGAGAGCCATCCCTGTAGCCGTTGAGGACCTCCGGCTCGATCGCGGTTATCGCCTCGGCGACCACCGCCGCGCTGGGCGTGGCGTCGTCGGCGAGTCGGTCGCCGACCTCCGCCAGAAGATCGCTAGCCCGCTGCGTCATATCGGCGCACTATAGAGTGACGGATGCACCTTCGAGAACCTGCGAGATACGCTAACGAAATGTGTAAGAGGCACTGATGGCAACGGTTACCAGGGGAACGCTCGAGAAGATCGAAGAGGCTCTGGGCGACGACGCCCGCGACCTCCTCGAGCACAAGTGTCAAACCGTTCCGAAGGAGCAGCTCCACCTTCCCGGTCCCGACTTCGTCGACCGGATCTGGAAGGACAGCGACCGACCGACGAGGGTCCTGCGAAGCATCGAATCGATGCTCGACCACGGCCGCCTGGCAAGAACGGGCTACCTCTCGATCCTGCCCGTAGACCAGGGGATCGAGCACACGGCCGGCGCGTCCTTCGCCCCCAACCCGATCTACTTCGACGGCGCCAAGATCGTCGAGCTCGCGATCGAGGGCGACTGCAACGCCGTCGCCTCGACGTTTGGGGTGCTCGGATCGGTCGCGCGCCGCTTTGCGCACAAGATCCCGTTCATATGCAAGCTCAACCACAACGAGCTTATGACCTACCCCAACCACTACGACCAGATCCTTTTCGGGACGGTCAAGGAAGCGTGGGAGATGGGGGCCACGGCAGTGGGCGCGACCATCTACTTCGGCTCCGAGCAGTCCGACCGCCAGCTCCAGGAGATCGCCTTCGCGTTCCATTCCGCCCATGAGCTGGGCATGGCGACGGTGCTCTGGTGCTACGTCCGCAACCCCGCTTTCAAGAAGGATGGCGTGAACTACGAGACCGCCGCCGACCTGACGGGTCAGGCCAACCACATGGGCGTCACGATCGAGGCGGACATCATCAAGCAGAAGCTGCCGACGACCAACCGAGGGTTCGAGGTGATCGGCTTCGGCGTGACGCGACCGGAGGTGTACGACAAGCTCTCGACCAACCACCCGATCGACCTGTGCCGTTACCAGGTGATCAACAACTACATGGGAAGGGCAGGCCTCATCAACTCGGGTGGCGAAAGCAAAGGTGCCTCGGATCTCAAGGACGCTGTCCGGACCGCCGTGATCAACAAACGCGCGGGCGGAATGGGTCTGATCAGCGGCCGCAAGTCGTTCCAACGCCCTATGAAGGAGGGCATCGAATTACTACACGCAATCCAGGACGTGTATCTGAATCCGGCGGTAACCATCGCGTAAAGCTCGCGTTCCTCGGTAGCGGCGCCGCGTTCTCACTCGACCGCTACAACGGGGCCGTGGTGGTTGACGGGCGGGTCCTGCTGGACGGCGGGGCGCCTCTCCTTCCGCATATGCATCGCCTCGGTGTCGACCCCGGCGCCATCGAGGCCGTCTTCATCACGCATTTCCATGGCGACCACGTGCTCGGGCTCCCCCCATTTGTGCTGCATCGAGTGTTCGTGGATCGCCGGCCCCTCACCTTCATCGGACCTTCTGGCACCGAAGAGCATCTCGAGCGCTTGTGGGAGGTCAGCTGGGGGGCCGACTGGAAGCGGGTCATGCGCCCGAAGTTCAAAGTGCGTTATCTCGACGCCAGGCCATCCGGTACAGCAGCCGGCATTCGCTATGAGACGGTAAAGCTCGATCACGGCTCGATGGGCAGCAACGGTTACCGCATCCATATCAACGGCAGGGTGGTCGCCTACTCAGGCGACACGGAGTCGACGGCGCCACTCGACAAGCTCGTCGACGGGGCGGACGTTGCGATTGTCGAGGCCACCGGCCCTGGAGATGTGTTCAGCCACATGAGCTGGGAGAGTGCGGCGAGTCTGCGCAGGCGCCATCCCGACACGCGGTTTCTCTTCAACCACGTCTACTCGGGCACCACGACGGGGGCCGTCAAAGACCTGCAGGTGGTCGAAGTCTGAAACCGCGTCTGACCGCCGCGGCGGTGGTCGGTGCCGTGGCCGGCGGAGTTGCGGGAGCGGTGGTGTTTGGGGCGCTTTCCGGCCTCGGTGGACTCCTGTCCAGTCGCGTCGGAAGTCCTCTGCCGACGATCATCCTCGCCATAGCGGGCGCGTACGGCGGCTGGCTGCTGGGCGTGATCGTGTTCGGAGCGGTGCGTGGCGGAAACGACAAAACCACTCCTTGACAAGCTCGGCGTGAAGCCGGGCGCAAAAGTCGCGCTCGTCAACGTCTCTGACGCGGAGTTTGTGAAGCTGCTGCACAGCCGGACGTCCGACATCGTCCGGGGCAAGCCCAAGACACCGTGCGACATCGTTTTCATCGGAGTCGCCAGCAAGCGCGAAATGGAGCGCCTCGGCGAGCTCAAGACGTGGATCGAGCCAAACGGGGCGATATGGGCAATCCGGCCGAAAGGACCATTGAGCCCGCTTAAGGACACCGACCTGATCGAGGCCGGCCTCGCCGCCGGACTGGTGGACAACAAGATCGCGAGCTTCTCCGATACTCATGGAGCGATGCGTTTTGTATTTCGGCTGCGCGACAGACCACAGCAGTGAGCCTCGTGATTCGCTCGGGTGAGGTAGCCGACGTGCCGCTTATCGCGGAACTGATTCGCGGGCTCGCGCGCTACGAGAAGCTCGAGCACGAGGTCGTGATGACCGAGGAGAAGCTCCTGGACTCGCTGTTCGGCGAGCGCCGTTATGCGGAGACCCTGATCGCGGAGGAGGACGGCGAACCCGTCGGGTTTGCTTTGTTCTTCCACAATTACTCGACCTTTCTGGCGCAGCCCGGCATCTACCTCGAGGACCTGTTCGTGCTGCCGGACAAGCGCGGCGGGGGCACGGGCAGGGCCCTGCTCGAGCGTCTTGCCCAGCTGGCGATCGAGCGTGGCTGTGGCCGTCTCGAATGGGCTGTCCTGGACTGGAACGTCGACGCGATCCGTTTCTACGAGCGCCTCGGCGCCATGCCGAATTCCGACTGGACAATCTACCGCCTCGCCGGGGACTCCCTGCATCGGCTTGCGGCGCCGGGCGCGCGCAGGGCGCACTCTCCACGAGAATGAGACCGTGGGCGTCGACGTCACGCGGCCGAAACCGCTCGAAACGCATCCTGGCGATGAGATAGTCGGTTGGGCGCGCGGTCAGCTGGGGATCGCGCGGTCGATCCTCGACAACCCCGGCGGCGGGTTGCTTTTTGCCACGCAGACCATCGGCCAGGTTCGATCCGGCTTGCAGGAGCGCGACGCGACGCGATGGCAGCCGGTGGTCGACGCGCTCGCGCTCGCGGAGGATGCAACCATCAGGCGCGAGTTCGCGGTCGCGAGGCGGTCGATCGACGAAGCGCTGGCGAAGCTGACCTAGGTTTCGGCGGCCGCCTGCAGGGTGGCCTCGAATCGACCCCCGAACGGTCCAATCGCGGGCAGCGTCACCCCCGCGTCGCGGTAGCCCTCGATCGCGTCGCGCACCCGCTTGGCGTCGCCGATGGCGGCGAGCTTGTCTGGATCGAAGCCGCCCGCCTCCATCGCCTTGCGATAGAACGGCAGCGCAGCGTAGCGATCGAGCGTCTTTTGATAAGCCTCGAGGGCTGAAGCCCTGTCGTCGGTGGCGCACGCGTCGATGGCGGCGACGATTTCGAAACCCTGCAGAGTCTTGCCTGCCTTCTCTCGCCCCGCGCGCACGCCTGGGATCACCTGCTCCCGGATGTAGTCGGGTGGGCACATGTAGAGGACGACGCCGTCGGCGAGCTCGCCGGCGAGCTCCAGCATCCGAGGATTGAGCGCCGAGATCATGACCGGCAGGTCGGCGCGATAGGGACCCGAGTACGACCAGCGCGCAGTGAAGAACTTGCCCTCGAAATTGCAGCCGCCGTCGCGGAGACTCGTGCGCACGATGGTGAGGTACTCACGCATCGCCTCGACGGGACTCTCGAGGTGAAGGCCCCACAGTCCCTCGACCGTGACGCGGTGGCTGACGCCGATGCCAAGGATGAACCTTCCGCCCGAAAGCTCGTCGAGCGTCGCCGCCATCTGCACCATCGCGGTCGGATGCCTCGTATAGATCGGCAGCACGCCCGTGCCGAGCTTGATGCGCTCCGTCCCGGCCGCGTACGCAGCCAGCACCAGCGACGCGTCGCGTGTGTTGGGTAGCTGGTACGTCCAGATGGATTCATACCCCAGCCTCTCGGCGGTTTTCGCCCTGTTGACCGATTCTCCGAGCGTTTTGACAGGAGGGATCCCGGCAGCGAGTCGAGTCATCGCTCCCCGAATATATCCCGGTGACATTCCCGCAAGCGTTGTTCATGGGCTTGCTGCAAGGAGCGAGTGAGCTCTTCCCAGTCTCGTCCCTGGGCCACGCCGTCATCGTCCCGAGCCTGCTGCACTGGAAGTTCAAGCAGTCCGATCCATCTTTCGTGCCGTTCCTCGTCCTGCTCCATATCGGCACGGCGACCGCTCTCTTGATCCTCTATCGCCATCAATGGATCGCGATCATCCGCGGCTTCTTCACGGCCGCTTTTCGCGGTCAGATTCGGAGCGATGACGAGCGACTCGCGATGTTGCTGCTCACGGGCACCATCCCCGCGGCGATTCTCGGCGTCTTTCTGGAAAACAGGATCAAGGCGTTGTTCGTCTCTCCGCATGAAGCGGCGGTCTTTCTGATCTTCAATGGCGTCCTCATGCTCGGCTTCGAACAATTGCGCCGCCGCTCCGAGCGTGGCGCCACGCGACAAGAGCAGGAGCAGCACTTTGCGGCGGCGGAGCGGATCAGCTTTCGCGCCGCGGCGATCGTGGGTGCGTGCCAGGCGCTCGCGTTCATTCCGGGAATTTCGCGTTCCGGCGTCACGATCGGGGGTGGTCTGATCGCGGGTTTGCGCCACCAGGAGGCGGCACGTTTTTCCTTCTTGCTTGCGACGCCCACCATCCTGGGCGCTGGGCTGATCGAGGTCCCGCAACTCTTCACGGCCGGCGTGCCGCTCGCTGAATACGCGGTCGCAGCAGTTCTCTCGGGCGTCGCGGCATACGCAAGCGCGCGATTCCTCATTCGATACTTCCGCTCTGGCCGGCTTGATCCTTACGGCTGGTACTGCATCGCGGCCGGGGCGCTGAGCCTGGCTTTGTTAGGCTTCGGCTTGTGAGAACAAACACATTTGCGGTTGTGCTGGGGATCCTGGGCATCCTCTTTGTCGTGGTTGCGGTGCTCTACGCGATCGGAGGCATCCTTCCCACCTTCACGTCGTCGGGAATCGAAGGCCCTCACTACAAGCACGCGATCCTGTTTGCAGTGCTTGCGGTCGCCAGCTTCGTCGCCGCGAACTTCGCGCGACCGAAGCTTGTCTGACCTGAAGCCGGGCTAGCGGGCCGCGACCCTCTCCGGTACCAGCCGGCCGGTGAAGTCGCGTTCCCCCACCCTGACGTCTTCGTGATAGACGGCGTCGGCGTTCACCTTCCACGGATCTAGCGTCGACCCGGTCGCGATGTTTCGGGCCACGAGCAGCGCGGTCATCATCGAGTGGTCCTGGTTGTTGTATTTATGCATTCCGTTGCGGCCGGCGAGGAATAGGTTCGGCAGCGCCTTCGCGAGGTAATCGCGCACGACGGCGACATTGACCTGATACGCGTCGTCGTAAACCGGATACGCCTTGCGTTGGCGCACCACCACTCCGTCGACGATTTCAGCGGGTGAGCACATGCCAAGGCGCGCGAGCTCTTCCTTTGCCAGAGCGATGAGCTCGCCGTCGGGCATCATCCAGAGCCCGTCACCCTCGAAGCAGAAATACTCGAGGCCAAGACAGGTCTTGGACTGGTCGGGAACCATGTCGGGGCTCCAGTTCTTGAAGTTCTGAATGCGCCCGACCCGTACGCCGGGATCATGGATGTAGATCCAGTTGTCCGGAAAAACGTCGGCGCGGTCGATGATAAGCGCGATGCTGATGAAGTCGCGATAGCCGAGGCTGTCGGCGGCCCTGCGCACGCTCGCCGGCGCCGGCGGCTCGAGTCGGGCGATCAGCTCTCGAATGGGAATGCTGGAAACGAAATGCGTCCCGCCAAACGTTTCAGCGTGTCCTTTCGCATCCGTTGTCGTGATGGACTGGACCTTGCCGCGGTCATGGTTGATGGCCGTCACCGACCTGTCCAGCAGCACAGGCTGACGCTTCTGCTCCGCGATCTCGGCCACGCGCTCCCACATCTGGCCTGGACCGCGACGCGGATAGCGGAAATTGTCGATGAGGGTGGTGACGATCTCACCTCGTCCTTTTGCCTTGCGACCCGGCAGCAGCGCCGTCTTCAAGACGACCCACAGGTCCAGGCTCTTGATCCTCTGCGCCGCCCAGTCGGCGGAAAGCTCCTTGGTGCTGATGCCCCAGACCTTTTCGGTGTAGGTCTTGAAGAAGATGGTGAACAGGCGCCGACCGAACTGGTTGCGCACCCAGTCTTCGAGCGTCTTCGGATCCTTGACCGGGTGGATGCGCGCCCATGCATAGCTGGCGATGCAGCGAGCGGCTTCAATCGGGCCGAGGTTCCACAACGCATTGAAGGCCTTGATGGGATAGGCGAAGAAACGACCGCGGTAGTAGATGCGGGACAGGCGCCCGCGGGTGAGCATCTCCGCCCCGAGGATCTCCGTCCACAGGTCCTCGACCTCCTGGTTCTTGGAGAAAAACCGGTGGCCGCCGATGTCGAAGCGATATCCGTTGTGCTCGACGGTGCGAGCGAGGCCGCCCACCTGCTTGGGGTCCTTTTCGAGGACGGTGATGGGCACGTCGTGCTTCATGAGCTCGTAGGCGGCGGTGAGCCCGGCAGGCCCCGCGCCC
>DASYZS010000192.1:0-3241 GCA_035945895.1 Candidatus Dormiibacterota bacterium
CCATCAGTCCACGGTGAAGTAGTCGATGGACTGATACGCGCCGGAACGCTCTTTGTCGATCTGCATCAAAACGTCGTTGAGCAGAGTAGATGCGCCGAGGCGCAGTCGCTCGGGTGTCATCCAGTCGGGGCCGAGCGTCTCGTACGTGATCACGAGGAACGTGACCGCCTGCTTGGCGGTCCTGATTCCGCCCGCGGCCTTGAACCCTACGGGCCGGCCCGTTTCGCGGACGAAGTCGCGGATCGCCTCCATCATCACGAGCGCGACGGCCGGAGTCGCAGCGGGCTGGACCTTGCCGGTCGAGGTCTTGATGAAATCCGCGCCCGCGGCCATGGCCAGGATGCTGGCGCGACGCACCGCGTCGTATGTGCCCAGCTCGCCCGTCTCGAGGATGACTTTGAGATGCGCGGGACCGCACGCCTCCTTGACGGCGACGATCTCGTCGTAAACGCGCTGGTAGTCGCCGGACAGAAACGCCCCGCGGTCGATGACCATGTCGATCTCGTTCGCACCCGCGCGGACGCACTCCTCAGTCTCCGCAACCTTGATCGACGTGAAGCTCTGACCGGAGGGAAAGGCGGTGGCGACGGACGCGATTCGGACGGTGCTGCCGCGCAGGTGCTCGACGCAGTCGGCGATGCGCAGCGGGTAGACGCACGCGGCGGCTACGGACGGAATCGAAGGGTCGCCCGGCTTGGGTCGGATCGCCTTGGCGCACATCGCCGCCACCTTGCCGGGCGTGTCCTGGCCCTCGAGAGTTGTGAGGTCCATGCAGCGGATTGCCAGGTCGAGTGCCCAGAGCTTGGACGACTTCTTGATCGAGCGCTTGGCCAGCGACGCCGCCCGCTCGTCAGCCCCGACCTCGTCCACGCTCCGCACCCCCCGCATCAGGGAGCCGAGATGGGTGAGGGAGAGCGCCGTCGCCATGCGGCGATTATGCGACGGCGCCCAGGTTGATCAGATCGAGATGGTCTCGGTGAAGACCTCCTCGTCGAGGTTGGCGACGCCCGCTACAGACGCTCGCCGGTCCGTCCACACTGGCTGGACGGCGTTGTTGAACGCCGAGATGCCTTCGTAGTCGCCGTACTGGTTGCCCAGGTCCGCGCCGGCCGTTGTTTCGTTGGTCGAGGCGTTGGTCACCTGCATGGTCGAGAAGGTGCTGCCGCCGTCTGCCGACTTCGCGAAGAAGATGTCGGTCGACTTGCGCGTCGGGTCGTTGCGGGAGTCGTTCCAGCTCAGCACGACCTTGCCGGTGACGGGATCGACCGCCAGCCACTGGTTGAACTGGTCGCTCACGCCAGCGGGGTTGCTCACGCGCTGGGCGGTGCTCCACGAAGCCCCGCCGTTGTCAGAGTGAGACACGAAAACCCGCATCCCGTCCGAGGCCGTGGCGTCGGACCACGAGCAAACCAACCTGGTGCCGGATGCGCCACAAGCCGGGTAGATCAACGCTCCTCGGAGGGCTTGGGCAGGAGGAAGGACCTGGAACACGCCCAACGTGCTGGCGATCTGGACGGCGCCGCCAAAAGTGTCGCCGCCGTCGGTCGAGGCCGCGACCTGGATCGAGGGGTTGATCCCATCCTGCCAGGCGACGTAGAGCGTGCCGTCTGGGCCGACGAACGGGTCGGCGCCGATCACCGCCGCGGGGCCGCCCTGGCTGGGGCTGGCCTGGGCCGGAGTCGAGAACGTCACGCCGCCGTCGTCGGAGTGGCTCTCGAGGACGACATCGTTGTCAGACGACTTGCCGTTTTTCGGGCTGGCGTTGTCCCAGGCGACGTAGACGCGATCCTTGTGTGGGCTCGACGGGTTGCGGTCCACGGTGATCATCGGCTTGTCGTTGAACTTGCCGTTGCCGACGTTGGGGTTGAAGAACGTCGCGCTCCATGTCTTGCCGTCCGTCGAGTGGGCGACGGCCATCTCGCTGCCCTGCACTGCGTGGAAGGTGCGGTTGAAGAACACGACGATGTACGCGTAGAAGACGTTCCCCTTTGTGTCCCATGCCACGCCCGGGTCGGAGCCGAAGTCCTGGCCGTTGGTCGTGAGCGGCGGCGGCAGCGGCGGGGCCGAGTGCTTCCAGGTTCCCTGGGCGCCGCCGGCGGTGCTGACGAACGCCGCCATGGGCAGGCAGAAGATCTCGTTTGAGCCGGCGAGGATTGTCGACGGGTTGCCTGGATTGATTGCGATCGAAGTCTCACTTTGAGGCGTCAATTCGTTGCTGATGTCGATGTTCGGTGACTGCGACGAGTCCGCGACCCCGGTCGAGCACGTGAGCGGAGCCTGGTTGTCGAGAAGCCACTGACCCTTCTGCCACCAGGTTGGCACCTGGTTGGGCGAGAACGAGCCGGCTGACGGAGAGATCGCAAACGCCAGGCTGGTCAGCGCGGCGATGACAAGAGCGATTCCGATGCGGGAAGCCTTCACTGGACACACCCTCCATTACCCCAGGGTCAACTGCGACGAGGCCCGAAATTCTAAGGAGCCACGTGTGTCAGGCCAAGTTGCAAACTCTGTGGCGTGAGGATCGCCGACCTCAACTGGATGCAGCTCGAGAAATATCTCGAGCGGGATGACCGCATCGTCCTGCCGCTCGGCTCCACCGAGCAGCACGCCTATCTCTCGCTCGCGACCGATGCGATCCTCGCGGAACGCGTCGCGATCGAGGCCGCCGAACCGCTCGGTGTGCCGGTGCTGCCCGCGCTCGCGTACGGCCTGACGCCGTATTTCGCGAAATACCCCGGCAGCCCCAGCGTCAAGCCGGAGACATACCTTGCGTTCGTCCGTGAGTTGCTCGACTCGCTGGGCGGGCAGGGGTTCAAGCGCTTTCTCCTGGTCAACGGCCACGGCGGCAACAAGCCGGTGGAGGCGCTGGCCGGCCCGCAGGTCGTCGTCCACCACTGGTGGAGCTCGCCCAGGACACAGGCGGTGGTCCATGAGCTCGATACCGAAGCATCACACGCGTCGTGGATGGAGAACTTTCCGTGGACCCGGCTGGCCGGAGTCGTCCTGCCGAGCGAGCACAAGCCACCTACGCCGCGAACTTCGGACGATCCGCAACAGGTGCGCACCACCGCCGGTGATGGATCCTTTGGCGGTTGGTACTCGATGCCCGACGAGGACGTGATGCGGGTGTGGCGCGCGGGCGTCGAGGAGACGCGCGAGGTCCTCGCCCGGCTCTGAGGCTCGTTCTCGTCTTCGCGATGTTCATTGCGGCGTGCGGCAATACCGCCACGGTCAGTCCGTC
>DASYZS010000193.1:0-5171 GCA_035945895.1 Candidatus Dormiibacterota bacterium
GACGAGGGACTCGAGCAAAGCTGACCTTGTGGCGGCCGCGGTCATGGTCGGATCGACGTGGAAGAGCCCGCGGAGCGCATTCGCCAGCTGCGAGATGGGGTTGTTCTCGGCGAACGGCCGGAGCCAGCTCGGCATGCTCGCCGTCGGCACGAAGGCGCTCGAGGCGAAGGTCAAGGGGAAGATCCAGATGAATCCACCCGTCTGGGCCGCTTCGACGCTCCGCACCAGGAGCCCGATGAACGCGGAAATCCAGGAGAAGGCGAAGCTGACCCCCATGACAAGGCAAATACCGAGCAGGAACTCCAAGATGGTCCCGCCTGGGCGGAAGCCGACCAGGAATCCGACGATCAGCATGATGACGACGGTGAAAAGGTTGCGAGCCAGGTCGGCCACGGTGCGCCCGCTCACCACCGCCGACGACGACATTGGCATCGATCGGAACCGGTCGATGAGTCCGCGCTGCATGTCCTCCGCCAACCCGATCCCCGTGGTCACCCCACCAAAGGCGACGGTCTGCACGAAGATTCCCGGCATCAGGAAGTTGACGTAGTTCCCGCCCGGGACCTGGATGGCGCCACCGAAGACGTAGCGGAAAAGGATGACGAACATCACGGGCTGAATGGCGGTGAAGACGATCAGCTCAGGTACGCGGATGGTGGAGACGATGCTTCGCCTGGCCATCGTTAGAGCGTCGAGGATCGCCCAGGCGATGGCAGGGCGCGTCCTGGGTCGATAGCGCGTACCCACCAGGGCTCGGCTCTCAGCCACAGCCATCAGCTCGCCTTCAGCTCCGTGCGAGGCGCCGGAACCTGCACACGCTCCTCATCCGCCTGGCGGCCCGTGAGGCTGAGGAAAACGTCATCCAGGCTTGGCCGCCGCAAACGAAGATCCGCGATGTCGATTCGGGCTGCGTCGAAGTCGCGAACGATGGTGGCCAGCTGCCCGGCTCCCTCCCGCGCGGGTCCGGAAACTCGCCGCTGCGCCGGATCGATGCTCACCTCACCGAGATCGGCGCGCGCGAGCTCGATCGCCCGCGTGAGATCCGGATCCCTCGTCACCGTGATCTCGATCCGGTCGCCGCCCACGCGACCCTTGAGCTCGTCCGATGTCCCCTCGGCGATGACCCTGCCGGAATCGACCACCGCGATCCGGCTGGCCAGCTCATCGGCCTCCTCCAGGTACTGCGTGGTGAGGAGGATCGTGGAACCCTCGGCGACCAGCGTGCGAATGACATCCCACATCTGCCGCCGGCTGCGGGGATCGAGTCCGGTGGTCGGCTCATCGAGGAACAGGACCGGAGGCAACGTGACCAGCGCGGCAGCCAGGTCCAGGCGGCGGCGCATGCCACCGGAGTAGGTCTTTGCGATGCGGCTCGCGGCGTCCGTCAGATCGAACTGGACGAGCAGCTCGAGTGCGCGGTTCCTCGCGTCCCGACCGGACAGATGGTAGAGGCGCCCGATCATCTCCAGGTTTTCGAGGCCCGTGAGGTACTCGTCGACGCCGACGTTCTGGCCGGCGAGCCCAATCTGGGAGCGGATCCGGGTGGGCTCTTTGACGACATCGAAGCCGGCCACGGTCGCGCGGCCGCCGTCGGGGATCAGCAGCGTGGTGAAGATGCGGACCGCAGTGGTCTTGCCCGCGCCGTTAGGACCCAGGAGCGCGAGGAGGGTTCCCTCCTCGACGTAGAGGTCCAGCCCGTCTAGCGCGCGCGTCTTCCCGAACGTCTTGATCAGGCCCTCGGCCTGAATCGGATACCCGTTGATCAATCCGCATCCACTCCAACCCGACCAGGAATCTCTAATGGTTCGGCGCAGGCCGACCGAGCAGCGAGAGAACGACGACGATGCTGGCTGCTGCGACTACGTGCATCGCCATCAGGGTTGCCTTTGTCGATCCGGCTGTCTGTGGCAGGGACAGCGGGCCCGCAAAGGTGAGCAGGAGCACAGGCACGCTCGCAATCTGGAACGCCCTTACTCCGTTGAGCGTGAATCTGATCAGCAACCCAAAGGTGACGGTGGCCAGGATTGCAGCGAAGAGATCGACTGATACGACCACGCTGATCGGAAGAACCGAAGGTGGCTGACCCCATATGTACGGCATCACCATTGAGACACCGCTGGCGCGACCAATCGAATAGACAGCGGCATCGGCCACTGCAGCAACGATCGCCGCTACTGAGCCTGCACCGGCGAGACGTCCGACGTTGATTCGAGGCTGAGTCGTGTAGGCGCTTTCCCTTGCTGCCACGACGTCATCCTGTCGTCCGACCTGGTGAACCGGCCACGCCGGAATCCGGTGATTTACCAAACGGCGCTGGGGATTAGAAGCCCAGGCGCTCCTTGACGATGATCGCAGCGATCCTGTCGGGAGCTATCACCTTGTTGATGACCAGGATGTTGTTGACGCCGCTGGGCACTCCGTAGGCTTTCCGCGCCCGCGCATCCTCGAGTGGATAGCAGTATTCGTAGATACGCCGCATCCCGGCTGCGACGTCGCGGACGATCTTCTGGGCCCCGATGACCAGGATGGCCTGCCCCGCCCCCGACACCAGTGGGCCCAGCTGGCTGCCGCTGGCGGACGCGATGAGCAGCGATCCGTCTTCGGTCAGTGCGTGCACGCTGCCGACGACATAGTCGGGGGACGCGGCCAGGATGCGCAACTCGCGGCGCTGCATCTCCCGGTCCATCCGATACAGGCGGAGCCGCAGCGGCTGGTAGCGGCCGGACCGTTCGATGTCGTCGGCGACGCCGATTGCTTCCAGCGTCCGCGAGGTGTTGTTGTACACCTCGGCGCCGTCCACAAGCAGAGATCCCACCAGGCCCCTCGCCTCGGCGCCCGTCGCGGCGAGCAGCGTCCGGATGCCGTTGCGTTCGAGCGCCGCTGCGGCTGCGGCGATCCGCTCGTCAGACGCGAGTGTGGTGAATTCACTGAGCACCGCGCCATCCGGATGCGCCAGCAACTGCTGGTCAGTCACCGCCTACCTCCGCCAGGCGCCGGTGGACGAGCGCCACAGCCATCGATCCCTCACCGATGGCCGCTGCGCAGCGTTTGACCGACCCGCAGCGCACGTCACCCGCGGCGAACACACCGGGCCTATTGGTCTCCAGGGGCAGCGGTTCCCTGTCCAGAGGCCAGCTCGCGCGTGCGTCACTCGCGGCATCGCTGCCGGTCACCAGATACCCGGTGCGGTTGGTGACCAACCCAATCCCCGCGGCGGCGTCAGTACGTGGGGCGCCGCCGATACAGATGAACAAGGCATCCGCGGGAAGTCTTTCTGGTCCGGTGCCCTCCTCGGAGCTCACGATGACCGCCCGTAGCCGGTCATCGGCCTCGACGCCAACCACCTGCGTGAGCAAGCGCACATCGACATTCGGGATCGGCGCCACGTCGTCGACGAGGTACTGCGACATAGATGCGCCGAGCTCCCCGCCGCGGACCAGCAACGTGACCTGCCGCGCGTACCGGGAGAATCGGACAACCGCCTGACCCGCTGAGTTGCCGCCGCCCACCACTACCACCCGGGAACCCGCGCACGCCAGCGCCTCGCTCGGCCCGGCCCCGTAATACACCCCCGCGCCAAGCAAGTCGTCGACCCCGGGCACGTCCAGCCGGCGCCACTCGAGGCCGCTGGCGAACAGCACTGCGCGGCCGCGAATCAACGCACCGTCGGACAGCTCAGCGACGTAGCCTGGCCCATCGGCCGAAACGGTGGTCAGAGGCCTGGCCAGCAGCAGTTCGGCACCGAACCGGCGCGCCTGCACCGTCGCGCGGGTCGCCAGCTCGCTGCCGCTGATGCCATTCGTGAAACCGAGGTAGTTGTCGATCATCGACGTGGTCCCGGCCTGGCCCCCCGGCGCCACCGCCTCCACCATGACCGTGCGCAGGCCCTCGGATGCCGCGTTGACGGCGGCGGCCAGCCCGGCCGGCCCCGCACCGACGATCGCCAGGTCGTATTCCGACAGCAATGGAGCCGAGATCATGCCGAGACCTGCGGCCACCTGCTCCACCGTCGCCGATGGCAGCCGCGAACCGTTCGGCAGGATGCACAGCGGCAGCGCCGACGGCTCCACCTCGGCGCGCCCCAGGACGGCCCGCACAGCATCGGGCTGGCCGGCGTCGACCCACTCGAACGGATAACCATTGCGGCTGAGGAAATCACGGATCGCGTACGCGCCGCGGGAGGCCCGCGTGCCCACCAGGACCACACCCGGCGTAGCTGGTCGGGCGTCGTAGTCAAACATGGACATCGGCGTGATCCGATCGCTCATGGCTGTGACGGTGCTGGCGCCGCGCCCTCGAGGTCGAACGCGCGCACCGTGATCCCGATCATAGACAGCGCTCCGTCAGGAGAGCTCGGCCCGCCGGCGCCGGTAGTGAGTCTCCAGCTCCTTCATTGCCGCCTCGAGCTTCGGCTGATCCTTGGCATGCGCAATCCGCAGTCGCTCTAGAAATGTGCCCAGCCAGGCGCTGATTTCGTCCAGGCTCTCCAGGCTCGAGACATTGGGCAGCGTTTCAGGCCGTGGCCGCTTCTTCGCGGAGGCCTTGGAGGTCTTCGTTCGATTCATTGCGATGCGGACAGAGCGCCAGCTCCGAACTCCGCCACACAACGATCGTTGAATCAGATCCAGTGAGCGATCGCCACTGGAATCTGGTGATTGTTCGCGCTGGGAGTTCAGTTCGGCGGTGACTGCCCTCGCCGGAAGGCAAGAAGCCGCAGCTCGCGAGCGCGTTGAACGGCGGAAGAGCGGTCGTGCGCACCGAGCTTGGAGTAGATGCTGCGCAGGTGCGTGTTGACCGTGTTGATCGAGACGTAGAGCGCTCGCGCGATCTCGGGTCGGGTCAGATTCGTCGGCAGATAACGCAGCACGCGAAGCTCGCTCGCGCTGAGCTCTTCCGGCTGCGCTAAGCGCTCGCCGCCAACGCGTGGCGCCCTGGTGCCTCGCAGCAGGTCGTTGACATCGGCCAGCAACGCGCCGTGCGCTGTTTGGTGGCGTGGAATCACGTCGAGGAGCGCGCCGGCATTGTTCATCACGAACGGGAAGACGAGCCGGTCCGGTTCAGCCGCAGCGAGCGCGGCCTCGGCAGCGGCAGCGGCCGCTTTCCGATCGCCCAGCGCCAGGTGAGCGAGGCCGGCGAGCACATATGCCTCGACGAGTGCATACGGCGGGATG
>DASYZS010000194.1:0-6223 GCA_035945895.1 Candidatus Dormiibacterota bacterium
GCGTGGCGCGTCCCCCTCGGTATCAGGCGCGCAGCTGCCGCACGAGGGAGTGGCGAGCAGACCTCGGTAGCTCGGCCAAGGCGGTGAACTCGTGCGCTCCAGCGGCGCCGATGTAGACGGTCATCCGGCGTCCGAGCAGCGGCACCACGACGCGGGTCGAGACCACGGAGTTGTCCCAGACGATTCGCCTGATCTCGGCGTCGTCGGAAAAGCCGACACCCGCCGGCGACGCGCCGTTGGTCGACCGGACCCGGAGGGTTTGCGTCGGCGCGTCGAAGTCGAGGGCCACACCGTTTCGACTTTTGGCCTCGCGCAGGAGGTCGAGCTTCACCACGTCGTCCGCTGTCTCCCACAGCGAGGCACGCCCAAGCGACGCCACGAAGAACTTGACGCTGCCTGGATGCCTGGCCACGGCGCGCACGGCCGCCAGCGCAGTCTTGACGTGAGCCCGCGCATTGCCGAGCCCGGGACGGGAACGGGCGCCGCCCACATCGTCGAGCAGCTGTCGAAGCGCCGCCTTCACGTCCTTGGGGCGAGCGGTCGCTACTGCCCCGACCGCCTTCAGCGGCAGCCCGGCGAGACGTCGCCGGCCGATCGGCCCGTCCATCAGACCGTCAACGTAGATCCCGCGGGCGACGATCGAGCTGGGCGGCCACGGCAAGTCTGCCGGTGCATAAGTCGTCAGCGGCGTAGGGGGACCGATCGCGATGACGAGCGCCTGCCCTTCGGCATAGGCATGGACCGAGCGGAAATCCGGCGTCCCCGGCTCCCGGTTGTGTGCGCGCTGAATCGAGTCCAATAGATCGGCCTCGGCTCGCAGCCGCGGCATCGAAATCCCGGGGATCCCTTCCCCGGCCGAGAGCAGCCGGCGGGCAATCGGCCCAGCCGGCCCCGATGCAATAGCGGGCGCCGAAGGTGAAGCGAGAGTCGCGGCGACATGCCTGTGCGGCGGGCGGGTCTCCAGGATCGTGTCGATCTCGGCAGCAAAGGCCCGGTAGGTGTAGCGACCCGAGCGGTAAATCTCGTCGTAGGCGCATTCGGCAACCCGGTCGCCGCTCACCGGGTCCGCCGCCTGTTGCAGCGCCTCCGCAAGGTTGGACATGTCCGGGAGCACTGGCACGTAGTGCCGGCCGGCGGCCAGCACTCCGCTGTAGTGGCCTTCGACGAGGACCTGACAGGTCCTGGTGATGGTGGCCTCGAAATGCCGTGGGCTGATCGCCGGAAACTTGTAGGAGTCCCAGCCGCTGGGCATCTGGGCGGCCACTTCCTGGAACGACGCCATCGGATGCTCTCGCAGGGAGGCCTCGATCGACCGGCGGATTTCTCCGGTTCGGTCTAGGACGCTGGAGCCACTCTCACATCCGACCACCGCACGCCCAGAGGCGAGAAAGTCGAACCAGTCATCACCGGTGATTGCGTCCGAGCTCCTTGTGCTGATGTCGGTAGCCAGGCCGACCGATTCGGCGGCGGCTCGAGCCCGCTCGCCGACCAGGTGTTTCAGCTGGCCGAAGCTGCCAAACCAGTACGGCAGGTTGGTCGCACGGTAGACGACGTCCACAGGCCGGTCCCGAAACCCCAAGAGGTTGCTCTCCAGGTGGCTCGCGGTGCCCTCGTCGATATATCCGGTCAGGACCTGGCGGAACGCCGCACGGCCAGACATCCTCGGATAAAGCACTGGCCATTCGAGGCTGCCGTAGATCGAGAGCACATGATCCACTCCGAGGCTCGCGAGCCAGTCGTCCAGGACCTGCGAATGGTCGTACTCGTCCTGCGGCATCGCGATCTTCAGGCAATCGAGCTGCTCCAGCCAGCGAAATCTCTCCCGCCAGGCGTCGAAGTCGGCGAACCAGCGCAACCACAGGAAGCTGTTGTGAAGGAGCACCGCATCGTGAGCGGCTCGTCGAAGAGAGATCGCGGGGGATCCACGAGCGGCATTCCAGAACGTGACCTCGTGACCGGCGGGGCTGTGCTTGATCGCTTCGAGGTGATGCCGTATCGCCGGTCGAAAGTCAGTGGCGGAAGGCGAGTTCCAGTGGAGGACGAGCACCCGTCGCGGCTCTATTGCGATCGCTGTGCTCCGGTACGCGCCGCGCGACGCGATTCGACGGGGCCAAGTCGCCACGACCCAGGGTGGACAAACATCTCGTTGTGCATGGGCGGGTTTCCGATGACCCGGAACCGAAAGCTGCGGTCGAGGTTGTGGTAGTAGCTCGACGGTTCGATGTGCGTCGGGTCGACGTTGGCCCACACGCCGACCGAAAGCAGGTAATCGCCGTTTCCCAACTGCAGGTTGTCAAGGTCGAGCGTGGCTGTGAACTCGTCCCCGGCTGCGGCGTCAATCATCTCCTGGCGCCCGATGTGGCGCGTTACGACCAGGCCGTCCGGTCGGAAGATCAGTGAGACGGGCACCACGCTGAAGTTCCCGGCCTGCTCGGCGCGGACGCGCATGCGCACGCGGAAGCCTTCTCCGACCTCGAAAACGGACTGCTCGCGCCCTTCTCCGTTTTCGACGCTGACAGAGTCGATCCTGAGCCCAGGCACGTCCGTCCACTCACTCAGGCCTGTGTCGACGGCGTCACCCGTGGAGCGCTCGCGCTGCTCGCGCAGCCACGTGCGGTCGAACTCCCGAGTGAACTTCTCGTACGCCTTTACCACCTCGGTGGTGGCGCCCCGCATCACGATCTCTCCGCTTTCGATCCAGATACACCGCTCGCAGAACCGCTGGATCTGCTGCAGCGCGTGAGATACGAGGAGGACGGTCGCGCCCTCGTGCATCAGCGACCTCATGCGGTCCGTCGACCGGCGATAGAACGCGGCGTCGCCGGCGCCCAGGATCTCGTCCACGATCAACACATCCGGGGTGATCGCCGTCGCGCAGGCGAAGGTCAGCCTCGCCTGCATGCCGAGCGAATACGTGCGGAAAGGCTGGTCGAAGAATTCGCCCAGCTCCGTGAACTCGAGGATGTCGACCTCGGCGCTGCGGATGTCGCGTTTGCTCATGCCTTGATAGGTCAAGGCGGCTCGGACGTTCTCTCGCCCAGTGAACTCGGGATGGAATCCACCCCCGACGTCGAGCAGGGCTTGAACATCACCCCTGACGTCAACCCGGCCCTCCGTCGGCGCGAGGTTGCCGGTTATGAGTTTGAGCATCGTCGTCTTGCCGGCCCCGTTGCGTCCGATGATGCCGATGCGGTCGCCGCGATCGAGGGTGAGATCGATGGCGCGCAGGGCCCAGAAGTCTCGGTACCTGGGCTTGACCCAAGGTAGAAGCCTCGGAATGCCGAGCGCGTCCAAGACGTGGTCAGAGCGCCCCGAGAAGATCTTGTACCGCTTGCCCACGCCCTCGAGGGCAACGGCGATCTCAGACATAGTCAATCATCACCGACTTGACCCGAGAGAAGAACCAGCCACCGAACACGAAGAGGACGAGCGAGCTGCCGACCAACAGTGCGCCCGTAGTCAGGTCAGGCGGTTGACCGAGTACGAGCACGCGCTGATACGTGATGACGAAGTACGCAAGGGGGTTCAAGTAGATGACCGCGCGCAACGAGGCGGGCACCATCGATGGGGTGTAGGCGATCGGAGACGCCACCATCAGGATCACGAGCAGGAGAGCGATGAGGTTCTGAAGATCACGGATCACGACATTGATCAGCGAAAGAATCCATGTCACTCCGATCAGGGCCATTATCTGGAGAGCCCAGATGACCGGCACGAACAGGATCGTCCAGTGAGCGCGCCCGACGGCAATGACGCCGCCGATCGTGACGGCCAGCCCGACCACCATCGATCCCTGAGCAGCGAGGACCGCTTTGACAGGAGCCAGGTCGATCGGAAAGACGGTGCTGTTGAGGATCGAGCGGTTGACCACGACGCTCGCCACTCCGCCACTGAGGGCTTCGGCGGTCATCAGGTAAGGCACGAGGCCGGCAAATATATAAAGGACGTAGGAGGGCCCGCTGAGACCGGCCGGCTTGGCCCGAAAGATGAATAGGTAGACGGCAGCGTACAGGGCGAAGAGGGCGGCCGGCGCGATGATCACCCAGCCGACGCCGAGCGCGGAGCCTGCATAACGGCGCCCGAGGTCGTTCCACGTGACGCGCAGGAGCAGGCCGGCGTGGCTGTACAGGAATTGCGCCGAGTGCCCGACGTGACGCCGCGCGCGGACCACTCGGCGCGAACTTGGCGCGGCAGCCGTGCTCATATCTTTTGGCAGCTTACAGAAACGACCACTCAGCTCCAGTCGCACCAATGATTTGCTCGGAAGCGACCGGATTCCCTACCCTGCTGCGTTGGAACTTGTCGAGAGGATGAAGGCGCTAGGGGCTGCGGCGTCCGTTTGCACCTTGACTGCCGCGCTGCTGATCGTCGCCGGACCGGTGACGGCTCCGGCCGCCGCGTCACATGCGGCGCTCCAGGCACGACGCGCCACTCCGATTACCCCTAACGGCTCATGGCCTGTCTACCACCACGACGATGGGCATACGGGCTTAGACCCGACCCAGCCGAAGGCCATCACCGCGACCGCCGGTTGGACGTCGGTGACTCTCGACGAGGCCGTGTACGGGGAGCCCCTCGTGTACCAGGGGCTTGTGTACGTGGCCACGCTCAACAACACGATTTACGCCCTGAACCAGACTGACGGTACGCAGGTGTGGGCCACCCACCTGTATGCGCCGGAGACGAATCCTCTGGCGTGGCAGTGCGGCAACGTCTCACCGCAAGGCATCCTCGGCACTCCGGTCATCGATCCCGGCAGCGGCCGCATCTATGCCGCGACGTTCGCGAGCGATCACGTGTACAGGCTCGAAGGCTTGAACCTCACAACCGGCGTGCACGAGTACACGAGCGAGATCACCACCGGGACGACCTTCGACTGGACGATCCAGCAGGAGCGCGGCGCCCTCGGCGTCCACAACGGCTACGTCTACGTCCCGTTCGGCGGGAGGGCGGGCGACTGCGGGCCCTATCACGGCTGGATGTTCGCGGTGCCGATTGCAGGCGGCACCGTTCTGAGCTACGCGACTCCTGGCGTCGGCGCCGGCTTCTGGAATGCGGGCGGAGTCGTGATCGATGACTCCACAGGCAAAATCTTCAACACAAGCGGCAACGGCACCGGAAGCGGCTGCAACGCCAACGCACCGGTTGCCCCGAATCCCAACGGCACACCCGTTTACGAGAACGACGCCGTAGTCCGTTGGTCCGCGACCCTTGCCCACGAGGACGCGTTCGTCCCCGAAGACTGGCAGGCCAACTGGTGCTCGAACGATGAGGACCTGGGCTCGGCAAGCATGGTGCTGATCAGTCCTTCTCTGGCGTTCCAGGCCGGCAAATGGGGCAACGGATTCCTGATCAACCCGCAAGTCCTCGGCGGCATGGACGGACAGGTGTACCCGGCAGACCCGGCCCGGACGAGCTACACGCCCGTAGACGTGTGCCTTGGAAACCACCACGACGCCAACTTTGGCTCCTACGCCTACGCCTCGCCATTCGTCTATCTCGGCTGCGACGGGCACGGACTGGTCGCCCTCCAGGTGAACACAGGGGCGCCCTCGTTCAGCGGCTGTGACGCCACGTGTGCCTCGCCGTCGTGGCATGTCGGGACGTTCAGCGCCGGTCCACCGATCGTGGCGGGGGGAGCCGTCTGGACCGTCGACACCGGCGGCGGTGGACTTTATGGGTTCGACGCGATGACCGGCGCCCAGATCTATCACAGCGCCGGCTTCTCCTCGACTCATTTCACGACCCCGAGCGAAGCGGGCGGGCAGATCTTCGTCGGATCGGGCACCGTGGTCCGCTCTTTCAAGATGACGCCCGGCTGTCTGGGGGTCTCGCAGTCGGCCAACCCGACATCGCCTTACATGGTCGGAGGCACTATTGCGATCACCGCGGCCGCGTCAGGGTGTCCGAACGCAAGCCCCCAGTACGAGTTCTGGGTGCTCGCTCCGGGCGCCAGCCTCTACACCGACGCCCGGCCCTACAGCACGAGCGCAGTCTTCAGCTGGAGCACCGTTGGTCTGGCGCCTGGGACCTATCGAATCAATGTCTGGGCACGCGACGCGCAGAGCCCCGGCGCGTATTCCAACCCATACGGAACCTGGGATACGTACAACGCAAGCCTCTACTACACCCTGACCGCGGGCTGTCCGGGGGTCACCCAATCGGCTTCGCCCCCGGGCGGTGCGATGATCACGACGACCGTAACGGTCACCGCGAACGCGCC
>DASYZS010000195.1:0-14925 GCA_035945895.1 Candidatus Dormiibacterota bacterium
ACCAACAACAGCAGCGACTTCGGCGGTGGAATCGACCTGTTCGCGGCCGGAACGCCGACGCTGCTCAACAACACGATCAGCAACAACACCGCTGGCATCCAGGGCGGTGGGATCTACGCCGTGAACCAGTCCGACGCCATGATCGTGCAGAACCTGATCACCGGGAACACGTCGGCACAAAGTGGTGGCGCCGTCTACATCAGCCCGCCATCCGGCACACGCGGCGCTTTCCTGATCAGCAACACGTTCGTGAACAACCTCGGCTCTGATTCGAGCTTGTGGTTGGGCGGCTTCGACAGCCAGGTTCAGCTGACGAACAACATCGTCTCGGTCAACAGCAACCTGCCCGCGATTCTGTGTAACACGACGTACTCGACCACGCCGCCGATCCTCGACCACAACGACGTCTTCAACGCAGGCGGGCCGGCGGTGCAGGGCAGCTGTGGCTCTGCCATCGGCACGAATGGCAACATCTCAATCGATCCGCTCTTCGTCTCTAGCAGCGACTACCACCTCCAGTCCAATTCACCCGCCGTCGACGCCGGCAACAATTCGGCCCCGTCGCTGCCAACGACCGACCTCGACGGCAATCCCCGGATCTGGGGCCCGACGGTTGACCTCGGCGTATACGAGCTGCAGAGCCCACCCCTGACCGTCACCGGTGCGTCGGGTCTGGCGCCGGCGACCGAAGGCGCTTCGTACTCGGCGGTCCTCGCCCACTTTGTCGGTGGACGTGGACCATTCAGCGCAACCGTCAACTGGGGCGACGGCCAGACCACCGCGGGGACGATCTCGGGCGGATCCATCAGCGGAACACACACCTATGCCGAGGAGGGCGGTTACAGCGCCACCGTCAGCGTGTCGGATGCGACGGGCGCGACCTCGAACTCTCCGGTGGCAATGTTCGCCAATGACGCCCCGATCACGGGCTCGGGCGTCCAGGCCGTGCTCATCGAGGGAACTGCGTTCAGCGGCCCGCTGGCGACCTTCCAGGATGCCGACCCAGGCGGAACGCTGAGCGATTACACCGCGACCATCGATTGGCGCGACGGGACCACGTCCCCAGGCGTCATTGCCATCGGGGCGGGCGGGATCCAGGTCTCAGGCACTCACACCTATGCCGAGGAAGGTTCTTACAACCTCTCGGTCGTTCTGACCGACGTGGGCGGTGCTTTCGGCTCGGCCGGCCCGCAGATCGTCGCCCAGGACGCTTCACTTTCCAGCTCGGGCATCTCGTTGAGCACGGTCGAAGGCACCAACTTCAGCGGGAACCTCGCGACCTTCAGCGACAGCGACCCGAACGCCACGCTGTCCGATTACAGCGCCAGCATCCAGTGGGGCGACGGCAGCAGCTCGGCGGGAACCATCACCGCCGACGGCCATGGCGGATACATCGTCGCCGGCTCCCACACTTATCTCGAGGAAGGAACCTTCACGATCCAGGTCTTCCCGCTCGACGTGGGAGGCGCCGGAGCTCCGACCAGTGCGACGGTGGTGGTGAGCGATGCGCCCCTATCGTCGACCGCCGGACCAGGCATCAGCGCTGCGGAGAGCGCGACAGTGAGCGGCGTGCTCGCGACTTTCAATGACTCCGATCCAGGCGCATCTGCTGCCGACTACACGGCCACCGTCGACTGGGGCGACGGAACGACCTCCGCCGGGACGATCGCGGCCACAAGCGGGGGCGGATTCCAGGTCAGTGGATCACACGTCTATGAGGAGGGCAGCTACACCGTGAAGGTGACCGTCGCCGATGCCGGCGGTGCGACCACCAGCGCGATGACGTCGGCATCGATCGCGGATGCGGCCATCACCGGCACCGGCAAGCAGCTGCTCATCACGACCGAGGCCAATCCGTTCACCGGCCCGGTCGCCACCTTCCAGGACTCGGACCCACAGGGAGTCTTGAGCGACTACACCGCCACAATCGCCTGGGGCGATGGCACGACGTCTGCCGCGACGCTGGTCAACGGGCCCAACCTCGTTCAGGCGTCGGGGACGCACACGTACGCCGAGGAAGGAAACTACAGCGTGACGGTCACCCTGACCGATGCCGGGGGCGCCGTGGCGACGGCGGTTTCACCGATGAACGTCGGTGACACCTCACTGTCCGGATCCGGCATCACCTTCAGCCCGGTCGAGGGCACGACGTTCAGCGGAAACGTTGGGACTTTCACCGATTCGGACCCGAATGGGACCCTTTCCGATTACAGCGCGGTCATCACCTGGGGCGACACCACGAGCTCCTCAGGCACGGTGACCCCCGACGGTCACGGCGGCTATATCGTCAGCGGAAGCCACCTCTACTTCGAAGAGGGCGTGTACAACGTCAGCGTGTTTCCCAGCGATGTGGGCGGCGCGGCGGCGAACATCACCATGACGATCACCGTCGGAGACGCCCCGTTGACGTCGAGCCCTGGCGCAGCTCTTCGCGCGACCGAGGGCTCCAGCGTGACCGGCGTGGTCGCAACGTTCGACGACCCGGCTCCCTCGGGCACCGCGTGGACCGCGACCATCGACTGGGGTGACCACACGACCTCCTCCGGCACAGTCGCGACCGGTTCTTTCGGCGGCTTCACAGTCACCGGCACCCACACCTACGCCGAAGAGGGGAGCTATCCGGTGAACGTGACGATCACCGACGACGGTGGCGCGACCACGACGACAGCCACCAGCGCGACGGTCACCGATGCGGCTCTCAGCGCGACGGGTAAGCAGCTGTCGGAACACCACGACACGACATTCACGGCGACCATCGCGACGCTCACCGACGCCGACCCCGGAGGGGTCGCGACGGACTACTCCGGGGTCATCAACTGGGGCGATGGGACCATGACCAGCTGCCCAAGCGGTTCGTGCGCTATCGTCCGCCAGTCGAACGGCACGTTCTCGATCTCGGCGTCCCACCGCTTCCATAAAAACGGCAAGTTCACGGTCACGATCCAGCTGACCGACGCCGGCGGGTCGACCGTCAAGACCACGACGACGATCTCAGTCGGCTAACGTCGGCCTCGTCGATTCACTGAAAGGGCTCGCGCCTCAACCGCGACTGATCTGGGCCGTGGCGATTGGCGCGGCATTGATCGCGCTCGCCGTGGTGTCGCCGGTCATCGGGCTGGTGGCAATCGTCTACAACGGTGTGCTCCTGATCGTCGCGGTGCGAGATCTCTCACTGCTTCCGGGCCGCGTGGGATACGAGGCGACGCGCACCATGCCCGAACCGTTTTCGCTGGGCGAGCCCGAAGAGGTGGCGGTGACGATCCAGAATCGCGCCGCGGCGGGTCTGGTGGCCAGGGTTGCCGACCATGCGCCCGCCGAGCTTCGACCCACGCCACGCGAGGTCGCTGGCCGTTTCAGCGACAACGGCTCAGTGCGTGTTGCTTACATGACGTACTCGCCGAGGCGCGGCGCCTACGCCTTCGGGCCGGCGGACCTGCAGGTCTGGCGCGAGGGCGGCTGGTGGCGCCGGCAGCTGCGCCTGCCCCAGGCGCAGGAGGTGGCGGTGTTCCCCAACGTCGTCGCCGTCAAGCGCATCCAGCTTTCGCTCCGACGCGGATTGCGCGCCATGGCCGGGATGCGTCGCGCCCGTCCGCCCGGCGCATCGACGGCCTTCGCCGGCCTGCGTGATTACGTGCGTGGTGACGATGTCCGGCGGGTCAGCTGGACAGCGACCGCGCGCCGAGACCGGCCCGTCGTGATCGAGGTCGAAGCGGAGCGCGGGCAGCAGGTGATCATCGCGCTCGACTGCGGGAGGTTGATGACCGCGCCGGCAGGCGATCTCGACAAGCTTGACCACGCGGTGAACGCCGCCCTGATGCTTGCCTGGGTCGCGCAGGCGTATGGCGACCGCGTCGGCCTGATGACGTTCGACGATCGCGTCACCGGTTTCATCAAGCCGGAACGCGGGCCGACGCAGCTGCGCCGCATCTCAGAGGCGCTCTACGCGATCCGGCCCGAGTACGTCGAGCCCGACTTCGGACACGCGATGACCCACCTCGCGCTCCGCGTTGGCCGGCGGTCGATGGTCGTGATCCTGACCGACCTTCAGGATCCCGAAGCCTCGCGTGAGCTGGTCGCGCATGCGCTGCGCCTGGCCGCAAGGCACCTCGTGCTCGTGGTTGCGATGTCGGATCCTGCAGTGCTCAGCGCGCGCGACGATCCGATCGTCGGCACCAACCGCGCCTACGAGTGGGCGGCTGCGGAGGAGTTCGTGGCGAGCCGGCGGCAGAGCTTCGAGCTGTTGCGTCGCGGCGGCGTGCTCGGTCTAGACGTGGTCGCGGGCAGGCTGTCGCCCGCCCTCGTCGAGAGGTACCTGGAATTGAAGGAACGTGCCCTTTTGTGAGGGGCGGCCGGTGAGCAACAGGTAGGAGTAAAAGAGCGTGCCGGTCGTGAGCCCGATCGCGACCTTCAACCCGAAAGGCGCGCCGGACGGAGAGATGTTGCCTTCGATCGTGCCCGCGACCACCAGCAGAGGGGCGAGGCCGATCAGCAGCGTGAACGCGCGCCTCGCGGCGAGCACGAGCGCGTCGCTGCGCTTGCGGTTGCCGGGCGATACCAGGGCCCAGCCCATCATCAAGCCGCCAGCACCTTGCGCAACGACTATCGAGAGTTCGAGGACTCCGTGGCCGACGACGAACTCGAAGAGGCCGCCAGCGATGCCGTACGCCTGCGTCAATCCAAAAAGCCCGCCGAGGAGGATGCCGTTGGAGATCATCACCCAGATCACCGGCAGACCGAAGAACACACCCAGGCCAAAGGCCAGCATCGAGACCCAGATGTTGTTGACCATGATCAGACCGCCGTCCTGCACGCGCTGGTCAGGAGGGATGTTCGTCCAGAGCTGGTGGTGATGGACCTGGTCGATCAGCCGCGGATCGGCGATGCCGTAGGCGGCGTCGGGATTGGCGAGGACCACGAAGAAGCTGATCAGCGCCGGCACGAACATGAGAGCCGCGGCGGCGAGCAGGAAAGGCCATGACTGGCGATAGGTGCGGGGGAGCGTCTCCACGTAAAAGCCACGCACTCGCTTCCAGACTTCGCCACCTCCGCGGTACACGACTCCGTGTCCGCGCGCGACCAGGCCGTTCAGATACCGATGCACGGGTTCGCCCGGCCAGTCCCGCTGGGCGCGGGCCAGGTCGGCGGTCGCGCGGCGGTAAAGCGAAGCCATGGTCAGAACTTGGGCGGGCGTCAGGGTGTTCAGCCGGCCAGAGCTGGCGTGCGCCAGCAGATCCTCCAGACGGTTCCAGTCGTCGCGCCGAATCGCGACAAAGTCTTCTGCTCTCACGACCTTCCGTCTTAACTTAACAAGGCATGCAGCAACCGCTTCCAGATACCGACCTCGTCGTCGCCACGCCCGAGCGAGTGTCGTTCGACTACCAGGTGGCCGGGCTCGGCACGCGCGGCATAGCGCAGCTCCTGGACCTGCTGATCCTGGGCGGGGTGCTGCTCGGAATCTGGTTTGCCGCACTCGCCGTCAGTCAGACGGGACTCAACACCGTCGCGGTCCTGCTCGCGATCCTCGGGAGCTTCGTCGTCGTCTTCGGCTACTTCTGGGCGTGCGAAGCCTTCTGGTCGGGCCAAACGGTGGGCAAGAGGGTGTTCCGACTTCGCGCAGTCGGCGACCGCGGCGAGCCGATGACGTTCGTGCAGGCCGGGATTCGGAACATCGTGCGCATCGTCGACTTCCTCCCTTACGCCTACGGCGTTGGCATAGTCGTGCTTTTCATCAACGGCAAGGGGAAGCGACTGGGCGACCTCGCGGCCGGCACGGTAGTAGTCAAAGACTCGGACGCGCTGCAGCTGTGGCAGCTGCCCGGAGGGCGCCCGGCGCCCGCCGAGGCCTCGGTGGCACCCGTGGCGCCCGCGGCCGCCTTTGCCCCTGCGACGCCCGAAGAGCTCCGGCTTCGCCGGCTCGACCCCGAGCTCCGGCGATTCGTCACCTCCTACGCGCGCCGGCGGTCAGCGTTGCCTTTACCGATGCGCGCGCAGCTCGCCGGTGTGGTGGAGGCGCACCTGAAGGCGGCGGCGCCTGACGTCTTCGCGGAGCACGGTCCGCTCGCGGCGCTCGACTATCTGGCCGACCTCGAACGTCTTCAGTAGATCCAGTCGCGGATCTGCTGCTCGGTCAGGTTGCCTCCGGTGAGAATCGTCGCCACCCTCATGCCCCGCAGGTCGCTCGCCCGTTGCTTGATGGCGGCCAGACCGGCCGCGCCGGCGGGCTCGACAAGCAGTCCGGCGTCGTAGAACAGCATGCGCATCGCCGCCAGCATCTCGTCGTCGCTGACGAGCATGACCTCGTCGACAGTGTCACTCATGAGGCGCACGGCCTCAGGCACGGGCACGCGGACGGCGATGCCGTCGGCGATGGTGTCGACGCGCGCGGTGACAGCGCGGTGCTCCTTCCACGAAAGGGCCATCGACGGCGCGCCCTCGGCGCAGACGGCGACGACGCGTGCGCCCGATCGCTTCTTCAACCACGCGCCCACGCCGTTGACGAGCGAGCCGTTGCCGAGCGGAACGAAAACGGCGTCCAGTGGTTCGCCTTCGCTCAGCTCGATTGCCATCGTCCCCGCGCCCTCCGCGATGGGACCAAGCAATCCGTCTTCGACGAACATCGCGCCCGTCTGTTCGGCGAATCGCCGGGCCGCGTCCTTGGCCTGGTCGAAGTCGCCGACCTCCAGCTCGATCTTGGCTCCGAGGTCTCGCATCCGCGCAATCTTGAGTCGGTTGGCGGTGTGCGACGCAAACACCACAAGCCGAACACCGCGCTTTCGGCATGCGTATGCCATTCCCTGCCCGAAGTTGCCGGCGGACGCGCAAACGAGCTCCGGCTTCGAGTCGCCAAGGCGGTGCAGCAGGTAGTCGGTCCCACGCCCCTTGAAGCTGCGGATCGGGTTCACCGTCTCGACCTTGAGGACCGTGGCAACACCGATGCGCGCGGTCAAGGGTTCAGAAATGAACTGGGGCGTGCGAAGAAAAACCGGATCGATCACGCGCCCGGCCTCGCGGATCCCGTCGATCGATATGGAGGAGTCCACCGAAGCCCTTATTGAAACGCGACGCCGCCCCGGGGGTAGTCAGGGCGGCGTCTTTTGAGCAGTTAGTGGGCGCTCATTAGAGGAAACGCCGCGGCCTGTTAAAAGGCTACGACCACACTTGTAAAACCCCGATGATTTGTCCACAGTCTTCCTGTGGCCAAATCCACCATCACCTTTGTATGCACGGACTGCGGCGGCGAGAGCCTGCGCTGGGCCGGCCAGTGTCCGCACTGCCGGGCCTGGAACACGCTGCAGGAGTTCCAGGTCAAGAAGGCCACGCGCGAGTCGAAGGCCCGTCCGCTGGAACCAGCCAGAGCCCTGCCGCTCAACGAGATCGCGGCCGACGGCGCGCCCCGGCGGCGCCTCGAGTGGGGCGAGCTGAACCGGGTCCTGGGTGGTGGCATCGTCCCCGGCAGCCTGGTGCTGATCGGAGGTGAGCCTGGCGTAGGCAAATCGACGCTGCTCATGCACGCGGCGGGACAGGTTGCCCAGGTGGGTAAGGTCCTGTACGTCTCGGGGGAGGAGTCGGGCCAGCAGGTCCGGATGCGGGCCGAGAGGCTCGACGCGCTCCGCCCGGGCATCCTGCTGCTGACCGAAAACGACCTCGACGCGATCTGCGAGGCCATCCGGGGCGAGGCCCCCGCACTCGCGATCATCGACTCCATCCAGACGGTCAGCGACGCCGGTTACGAGGGCAGCGCGGGCAGCGTGACCCAGGTGCGGGAGTCGGCGGCGCGGCTCATGCGGCTGGCCAAGGAGATCGGGGTTCCGATCTTTCTCGTCGGCCACGTCACGAAGGAGGGATCGATAGCCGGACCGAGGGTCCTGGAGCATATCGTTGACACCGTGCTGTACCTGGAAGGCGACCGCCGGCAGGAGCTGCGGATCCTCCGGGCGACCAAGAACCGGTTTGGGTCGGCCGAGGAGATCGGCGTGTTCGCCATGGGCGAGGCTGGATTGGAGGAGGTGCCCGACCCGTCGGCGGCCATCCTCGCCTCGCTGGCGGCATCCTCGCCCGGGACGGCGCTGGTCGCGGTGCTCGAAGGCACGCGTCCACTCCTGGTCGAGGTGCAGAGCCTGGTCAACAAGAACGACAACGCCATGGTGCGGCGGATCGCCAACGGCATCGACCTCAACCGCCTGCACATGATCCTTGCCGTGCTCGAGAAACGCCTCGAACGTGTCTCGTTTGCCAAGTCGGACGTTTTCGTCAGCGTGGCGGGCGGCATCCGAATCACGGAGCCGGCCGCCGACCTCGGTCTCGCCCTGTCGATAGTCAGCAACGTGTTCAGCAGGCCAATGCCGGACGGCCTGATTGTGATCGGCGAGCTGGGATTGTCGGGCGAGGTGCGTCGCGTCGGTCAGCTGGAACGCCGCCTGCAGGAGGCGGCGCGGCATGGCCTGACGCGCGCTTTGATTCCGGCCGGCGCTCGCGCCGGACGGCCCAGCGGCCTCGACGTGGTCGAGGTCCGCACGTTGGCGGACGCAGTTTCCGCCGCATTTCCTTCACCCATCAAGTCCGGCTTGTTCATAGAGGAGGCCGCAAGGTCTTCTTGAGGAGGTAACCCTTGAAGCGTTCCGAGTATCTGGCCCGCTGGGCCGGGGCAGGGCTCGGAGTGATCGGTGGTTTCACGCTCGGTTATTTCATGGTCCGGGGCCTGGGCTCGAGCGCCCACCCGGGCTGGGCGATCATCGGGCTGACCACGCTGGAAGGTTTGATCTTTGCGTACCTCGGCACGCCCTATCTGCTGGGGGGATGGCGCAACTTCAACTTCCGGCTAGCGAGCACTCCGCTCCCAGACCTGCTCAGCGGACTGCTGGGCACGATCGTCGGTCTGGTCATCGCGGTCCTGATTGGCTTTTTCGTGCGCGACCTGCCGTACGGCTACGCGCTCTCGGCGGTGCTGGCCCTCCTGCTCGCCGCGCAAGGCGCGTCGGTCGGGCTGACGCGAAGGGAGGAGCTGACGTCGCTCTTCTTCGGCGGCGGCCCTCAGGAGGGAACGGAACACCGCGTCCAGGCGGTGCTGCTCGACACATCGGTGATCATCGACGGCCGCATCCTCGACATCGCCAAGACTGGCTTTCTCGACATGCCGCTGATCATCCTTTCGTCCGTCTTGCGAGAGCTCCAGATGGTCGCGGATTCGGCCGACGTCACACGAAGGCGGCGAGGGCGGCGGGGGCTTGACGTACTGACCGACATGCAAAAAGAACCCTCGATCAACCTGCAGGTCACGGAGGACGATGCACCGCCCAACACAGACATCGACCAGCATCTCGTGCGTACCGCTAAGCGCAGGGGCTGGGCGATCATGACCAACGATTTCAACTTGAACCGCATCGCGCGGCTGGAAGGGGTCACGGTGCTGAACCTCAACGAGCTCGCTCAGGCGATGCGGCCGGTGGCGATCCCAGGCGAGGAGATCATGGTCACGGTGGCCCGTGAGGGCAAGGAGCCGGGCCAGGGAGTCGGTAGCCTCGACGACGGGACCATGGTCGTGATCCAGAACGGCCGCAGGCTGCTGAACCAGACGATCACCGCCGTCGTGACGTCGGTGATCCAAACATCGGCCGGCCGGATGATCTTTGCCGACCCGATCGGCGTGGAGTCGCGACGATCTCCCAATCGTGCGAAGCCGCCGCGCGAGGAGTCCGCGTGACGCAAACCGTCGGCGCAATCGTCGCGGCTGCGGGCAGCGGCTCGCGCCTCGGCCGAGGCAGCAAGGCGCTCGTGCGTCTGAACGGTCGCACGACGCTGGCACGCGTGCTCGAGCTGTTCCTGGCGCTCGATGAGGTCGACCGCATCGTGGTCGTCGGGCCGCCGTCGCGGCTGGAAACCGCGGAGCACGAGGTCGAAGCGCTGCACCCTCGCAAACCTGTGGTCGTTCTTGCGGGCGGCGAAAGCCGTCAGGATTCGGTGCGGGCGGGGCTGGCCGCGCTGGGAGAGTGCGATTTCGTGCTCGTCCACGACGCGGCGCGGCCGCTTGCCTCGGCGGCGCTGGTCCGGCGCGTTCTGGCCGCGGCGATCGAGTCTGGCGCGGCTTTTCCAGCGATCACCCCCCGCGACGCAGTGAAGCGCGTCGAGGGCAACCGGCTGGTGGAGTCGCTCGACCGCTCGCGGGTCGTGCTCGCGCAGACTCCGCAGGGCTTTGCCTACGAGCTGCTGGCCCGCGCCCATCGCGAGGCGGCGGACGCGGGTCTGGTCGGCGACGACGACGCGCAGCTCGTCGCCGCGACAGGCCACGTCGTGACAGTGGTGCCGGGCGAGCCCGCGAACATCAAGCTGACCACCCCCGAGGACCTCGAGGTCGTCGAAGCGCTGATCCGAGAGCACGAGACAGCCTCACGTTGAGAGTCGGAATCGGGTACGACGTCCACCCGCTGGTGGCGGGACGTCCGCTGGTGCTGGGCGGCGTGCGGGTCGAGCATTCACGCGGGCTGGACGGTTACTCGGACGCCGACGTGCTGACGCACGCGGTGATCGACGCGTTGCTCGGTGCCGCCGGGCTCGGTGACATCGGCCGGCTGTTCCCGGCGGGGGAGCCGAAGTACCGGGACGCATCCAGCCTAGAGATGCTTTCGGTGACGGTGAAGGCCGTGCGAGACGCCGGATTCCGCGTCGTCAACATCGACTGCACGGTGATCGCGCAGGAGCCCCGCCTGCAGCCTTACCTGGCGAACATGCAGTCAAATCTCGCCGCAGAGTTGGGCGACGCCGCGGTGAACGTCAAGGGCAAATCACCCGAGGGCCTCGGGGTCCTGGGGCAGGGTGGTGGCATCGCGGCCCAGGCCGTTGCGACAATCGATTCCCTGTGACCCTGCGACTTCACAACACCCTCACCGGCGCCAAGGAGCCGTTCGAACCGCTCGAGCCAGGCATCGTCCGCATGTACACGTGCGGCCCGACGATCTGGAACTACGCGCACGTCGGCAACCTGCGCGCCTTCCTCTTCTACGACCTGGTGCGCCGCCACCTGAAGGTTCTGGGTGACCGCGTCGACCACGTGATGAACCTCACCGACCTCGATGACCGCATCCTCGACCAGGCCATGCACGCCGGCACGACGATTGCGGAGTACACCGAGCCGTACGCACAGGCCTTCTTCGAGGACATGGCGACCCTGCGTGCGCAGAAGGTCGAGCACTATCCCAGAGCGACCGAGCACATTCCCGAGATGGTCACGATGATCTCGACGCTGCTCGAGAGCGGCAACGCCTATGAATCGGAAGGCGACGTTTACTTCCGGATCGCGAGCTTTCCGAGGTACGGCGCCCTCTCGCACCTCAACCGCGCAGGCCTCAAGGCCGGGGCACGCGTGGCCACCGACAAGTACGACAAGGAAAACGTGAGCGACTTTGCGCTCTGGAAGCATCCGCATCCCGACGACGAACGGATGGGAGCGGCCTGGGACGCGCCGTTCGGTCGCGGTCGCCCCGGATGGCACATCGAGTGCTCAGCCATGAGCAAGCGGTACCTGGGCGACACCCTGGACATCCACGCCGGCGGCGTGGACCTGATATTTCCGCATCACGAGAACGAGATCGCACAGTCCGAAGCCGCGAACCAGAAGCAGTTCGCGCGAGTGTGGCTGCACTCGGAGTTCCTCGCCGACGCGACGGGGGAAAAGATGTCCAAGAGCGCGGGCGGATTCACAACGCTGCGCGATCTCGTCGCCGCCGGTCACGACCCGCTTTCGGTCCGAATGTTCCTTGTCGCCGGTGCCCATTACCGCCAGCGCGTGCGGCTCTCCGACGAGTCGCTTCATGCCGCGGCTGAACAGGTGCGCAGGCTGCGCGAGCTGCACCAGCGCTTGCAATCGACCAGGCCCGCGACCGCCGACAGCCAGGAGCTGATCGAGCACGCGGCGCAAACGCGCGCCCTCTACCGAGATGCCCTCGACGATGACCTCAATCTTCCGCGAGGACTCGGGCACGTCTTCGACTTCGTTCGTGACGTCAACACCGCTCTCGACTCCGACGCCGTCGATGCCAATGGCATCCGCGCAGCCCTTGGCGTGCTGACCGACGTCGATGCGCATCTCGACGTGTTGAGCGAGACGGCTCACCTGGATTCGGAGATCGAGGATCTCATCGCCGAGCGCGAGGTCGCGCGCAAAGCCAGGGACTTCGCGCGGTCAGACCAGATCCGCGAGGACCTCCGGCGGCGCGGCATTGCGCTCGAGGACTCGAAGGGCGGGGTCCGATGGCGGCGGATCAGCGCTTGATTGGTCTGCCGGACTCGGCGTCGTAGTAATCGCGCGCGATGTGGGTGACGTCCTTGCCGAACAGCACCAGTTCCATCGCGTCCTCGTCGATGCCCTGCTGGCTGTGAATGTCGTGCGGCGGCGCGAGCCACGTGACGAACGAACCCGGAGAGAGCTCCTTCTCGTAGAGCAGCTTCACTCCGCCATCCGGCGTCTTTTCCCAATGGACGTACCGGTCGCGACCCCCGACGACGCACGCCACGCCCCAGGACTTGTGGTCGTGGACCGGCGTTGGCGCCTCGGGAGAAAAGCGCGAGAGCATGAGCGTGAGCCCATCCGGATCGGTCTGCAGGATCGTGAAAGAAGACTCGCTCCCGTGCAGGCTGCGCATCTCGCCTTCGGTCACGAACCCGGGCTCGCGCGAGGACTCGGCCAGGAGCCTGCCGACAGCGTCGAGGCTCTCCTCGGTGGCTCCACCGGCAAGCAACCCACGTGCCTTCGCCATGAAGTCTGAGACCATTAGAGTGTCGCGCCCCCGATCGTACGCGCGTCTTCGCGACCTAGACGGCCGGGCGCCTGCGGCGCTGAAGCCCGCGTCAGGGGCCCGGCGCCACGTGGTCACGCACCTTCAAGGTTCGCTCCTCCTCGCGCCACCCCTTCCTTGGCTCCGGCCGTCGATCTCGCGAATCCGCGGCGGCCGCCGGGTGCGCGACACTCAGTAAATGTTGATCTTCGGGCGCAACGCCGTGCTGGAGGCCGCGAGGGCGGGTCGGGTCGAGCGGGCATACCAAGCGAGCGGACTCGGACATGACCCGCGGCTCGAGGAGCTGGCCAAACTGGTAAAGATCGAGACCATCGCGCCGGCGCGGCTCGACCAGATGGCTCCCGGGGTCAACCAGGGCGTGGCCGCCGAGCTCAAGCCGCGGCGCGCGTGGTCGCTCAAGCAGCTCCTCGACACCAATCCTTCGCTGCTCGTGGCCCTCGACTCGATCCAGGACCCGCAGAACCTTGGCGCGATCCTTCGCAGCGCCGAGGTCGCTGGCGCGGGCGGAGCCATCCTGCCCGAGCACCGCAGCGCGCCCCTCTCTCCAGCAGCGGTCAAGGCGAGCTCGGGAGCGTCGGAGCTGCTTCCCATCGCCATGGTCTCCGGCCTCCCGTCGGCGGTCGTCGAGGTCAAGCGCGCGGGCGTCTGGTGCGTGGCGCTCGATCCCCGCGGCGAGCTGCAGGCGTGGGAGTTCGACTTCACGCAGCGCGTCTGCGTCGTCGTCGGCGCGGAGGGCAGCGGGGTGCATCGCCTGGTCAAGGAGCGGTGCGATGCGCGCGTGCGGCTGCCGGTGGCCGGCCACGTGGCCAGCTTCAACGCTTCGGCCGCCGCCGCCGCTGTCCTCTACGAGGTCATGCGGCAGAGGTCGACTTAGCTTGGCGGAGCTGATCGTCGACGGATACAACGTGATTCACGCGTGGACGTCGTTGAAGCGCCTTCTGTCCGACGCGTCGCTCGAAGCCGCACGCGACAAGCTGGTCGAGAGGCTCGCGGTTCTTGGCATGATCACCGGCGAATCGGTGACCGTGGTCTTCGACGCTCATCACTCGGCCTCGATGTCCAATTCGGAGGAGATGGTCGACGGCGTGCGCGTGGTCTTCACCCGACGCGGGCACTCCGCCGATCACGCCATCGAGCGGATCGCGTATGCCGCGAGCAACACGGGACAGATCATCACGGTCGCCACCTCAGATCGATTCCAGCGCGATCTCGTGCGAGGCATGGGCGGAGCCGTGATCAGCGCTCTCGAGCTCGAGCGCCGAGTGATCGACGCCGAGAAGGAGATGTCGCAGAAGGTAAAGCGCTACCAGTGATCCGTCGCACGCGCATCGTCTGCACCACCGGGCCTTCGAGCGCCTCGACGCACACCCTCAGGGCGATGATCCTGGCCGGCATGGACGTGGCGCGGCTCAACTTCTCTCACGGGGACGCCGCCGCGCATCATGAGATCGCCGCCAACGTGCGCGAGGCCGCGGAAGCGCTCGGGCGCCCGATCGCGCTGCTTGGAGACCTGCAGGGACCGAAGATTCGGACGGGCTCCCTCGACAGCTCGTTCGAACGTCTCGTGCGCGGTCGCGAGGTCGTGCTCGTCGGCGGCCATCGCGACGCGCCCAATCAGATCGAGATCAGTCATGAGGAGCTGGTCCATTCCCTGCGGCCGGGCGACCGGGTGCTGCTGGACGACGGCCGGATCGAGCTCGCGGTGCGGGCCGTGCACGACGGCCGCGCGCAAGCGTCGGTGGTACGCGGAGGTCTGCTGGGAGAGCGCAAGGGTGTGAGCGTTCCGGGCCGCCCGCTGCCGATGCCGGCTTTGACCGCCAAGGACATGCAGGACTTGAAGCTTGCGGTCGAGCTCAACGTCGACTACCTCGCGTTGTCCTTCGTCCGGCGCGCCGAGGACATCACCATCTGCCAGCAGCAGATCACCGGCCTGAACCGCAACATCCCTGTGATCGCCAAGCTTGAGAAGCTGGAGGCGATCAAGAACCTCGATGAAATCCTCGAGGTCGCGGACGCCGTGATGGTCGCGCGGGGCGACCTGGGCGTGGAGCTCAAGCTCGGAGATCTGCCCGCCGTGCAGAAAGACGTCATCGAGCGCGCCAACCGCGCGGGCGTGCCGGTGATCACGGCGACCGAG